>CAZWRQ010000006.1:0-41211 GCA_964636395.1 uncultured Holophagales bacterium | reverse complement strand
CGCGTCGCCTTTACCGCGTCGAGGAAGACTCCGAGCGCCTCCTCGGCGTCGCCGATCAGGAAGGCGTCGAAGAAGTCGGCGACCGGCTCGGGGTTCGCGACGCACGGCCCGCCGCCGACGACGACCGGGTCGCCGTCGCCGCGCTCCGAGGCGAGGACCGGGATCCCCGCGAGGTCGAGCATGTTCGGGACGTTCGTGTAGTTCAGCTCGCTCTGGAGCGAGAAGCCGAGGACGTCGAAGTCCGCGACCGGGGCGCACGACTCGACGGAGAAGAGCGGGATCGCCTCGCGGCGCATCACCTCCTCGAGGTCGACCCACGGGGCGTAGGCGCGCTCGCAGGCGAAGCCGTCGCGGCGGTTGACGAGCTCGTAGAGGATCCTGGTCCCCGTGTGGCTCATCCCGATCTCGTAGGCGTCGGGGAAGGCGAGGCAGAGCGTCAGCTCCGAGGCGGAGAGGTCCTTCCGGACGACGTTCCGCTCCAGCCCGAGGTAGCGGCCGGGACGCTCGACGCGGAGGAGGAAGGGCTCGAGTCGGGGGCGAAGGGAGTCGAAACGCATCTGGAGGCCTTTCCGAGAGGGCGGAGTTTAGTCCGGGACGTTGCGAGGCCGTCTCTGGCGCCGGTCGCTCGACGGATTCGGGCTCGACGTGAGCGCGACTCCGGTTCGCAGCGGGATCGCGGGCTCCGGTATGCGTCGTGAGGGCGCCGCGCGGGTCACTCCCTGCGAACCGTGATAATCGCTCCTCGCGTGCCCGACCTCCCGCCCCTTTCCATCGCCGGAGCCGGCCCCGCCGGCCTGACCGCCGCGACCCTCCTCGCGCGGGCCGGGAGGACCGTCGTCGTCCACGAGCGGAACGCCACGGTCGGCGCCCGCTTCGTCGGCGACCTGCAGGTGATCGAGGACGCCTCGGACCCGCGAGAGACGGTCCCGGAGCTCTTCGCGCGGCTCGGCCTCCCGGCGCCAGCCTTGGTCCCCGCGACGACCGCCGAGCTCTTCGACGCGAAGCTGCGGCGCTTCGCGGTGTCGTCACGCGAGCCGTACGCCTGGTTCGTGACGCGCGGCCCGGGCGAGGGGACGCTCGACACGACGCTCCTCGCGGGCGCCCTCGAGGCGGGGGCCGAGGTTCGCTTCCGCTCGCGCCTCGAGCCGAGGGAGGCCGCCCTCGTGGCGACGGGGCCGCAGACGCCCGACGGCCTCGCCCGAGAGACGGCCTTCGAATCCGACACGGCGATGCGCGTCCGGGTCCTCTTCGACCCTTCGGTTGCGCCGGGAGGTTACGCGTATCTCTTCACGGTCGGCGGGCGCGGGACCTTCGGCTGCGCGATCGTCCGAGACCTCGGCGGAATCGACCGCTACTTCGAGAAGGCGAAGGAGAAGCTCCTCTCCGTCGAGAGAGTCCCGATGGAAGGGGCGCGAGACGCCTACTCCTTCATGAACTTCGCCCTCGCGCCCGACGCCCTTCGCGACGGGCGCCCCGCGGCGGGGGAAGCGGGGGCGTTCCAGGACTACCTCTTCGGCCTCGGGATGCGCTACGCGATCTCCTCCGGCGCTCTCGCGGCCGAGGCGCTCCTCGCCGGGGGCGACTTCGCGGCCCTCGCGCGTGCGAGGTTCGCCCGCCGCCAGCGCGTCTCCGTCGCGAACCGCTTCCTCTACGAGGCCGGAGGCGCCTTCGGGCTCTCGCTCTTCGCGCGCCTCGCCGCGCACGCCGACTTCCGCTCCGTCCTCGCTGGCTTCTACCGCCCCGGAGCTCTCCGCCTGGCGCTCGCGCCGATCGTGACGGCCCTCTGGCGGAACCGCGGCCGCTGCGCGCACCGCCTTCCCGCGCACTGGTGCCGGAGGCGCGAGCGGGAGATCCGCGAGGTCGCGCTCGGGAGGATCGGGTGACGGAGAGCGCCGCGCTCGCCTCGGCGCATCGCGAGAACCGGGCGCTCGCGCACAGAGCCGGCGCCAACTTCTCCGTCGGATTCCGCTTCCTCCCGAAGGAGCGGCGTCACGCGGTCTACGCCGCCTACGCCTGGTGCCGCGTCGCAGACGACGCCGTGGACGAAGGGGACCCGGCCGGCGCCCCCGCGCGGCTCGATGCGTGGGAGAGGGAGCTCGACGCCGTCTACGGAGGAAGCCCGTCGAGCGCCGCGGGGGTGGCGCTCGCCGAGGCGCTCCCGCGCTTCCCGATCCCGAAGGAGGCGTTCCAGGGCCTTCTCGCCGGCTGCCGGCAGGACCTCGTGAAGACGCGCTACGCGACGTTCGACGAGCTCCTCGGCTACTGCGACCTCGTGGCTTCGACGATCTCGACGATCTCGCTCGCGATCTTCGGCGGTCTCGGGAACGCGGAGGCCGAGGCGCGCGGGCGCGATCTCGCGACCGCGCTCCAGCTGACGAACGTCGTGAGGGACGTCGGCGAGGACGTGGCCCGCGGCCGGCTCTACCTCCCGCTCGAGGACCTCTCGCGATTCGGCGTGACGGAGGAGGACGTCGCGTCGCTCCGCGCCACGCCCGCCGCTGCCGAGCTCGTCCGCTTCGAGGCGCGCCGCGCGCTCTCCTTCTTTCGGAGGGCCGAGCCGGTGAAGGAGCTCGTCGACCGCGAGTGCCGCTTCGCGGTGACGATGATGGGCGGCATCTACGCCGACGTGGCGCGCGAGGTCCTCGCGCGTCCGCTCGACACGCTGCGCCGCCGCATCGCGCTCTCGACGCCGGGCAAGCTGCGCGCCGTGCTCGCGCGTCTCGCCGACCGCCGATTCGACCGCGGCGAAGATTGACGCGCGCCGTTCGGCCGCTCTAGAGTCGCGACGATGGCTCTCGACGAGAAGACCCGCGCGGCGCTCCGCCAGCTGGGGAAGGCGCTGAACGAGGCCGTCTCCTCCTCGGCGGAAGTGCACGGCATCCTCCAGAGCCTCCGCGAGGAGGGGCACGAGCCCTACCTCGTCCTCGACGCGACCGTCGCCCTCGACGCCCGGGGCCGCCGCTCCCGCGCAGCGCTCCCGTCGATCCGCCGCGGAGGGGCCGTGCCCCGCGAGGAGGCGGAGGGGGCGGCCTTCAAGATCGACGTGAAGGACCTTCATTTCCTCCGCTCCCTCGGGATCGACCCGACGCGCGCGCCGCGCGCGCCGCGCGGGCGGCGCCGGACCGGGACGGCCGTCTCGCTCCGGACGACCGTCTCGAAACGGGTCTGAGGCGTGAGAGCGCCTCGGCGCGCGGGATCGCCCCGGTCTCCCGCGGGTCCGACGTGAAGGCCCCTCTCCTCGGGCTCTCGCTCCCCGAGCTCGCGCAGGCGCTCGCTCCGCTCGCGCGAGAGCGCTTTCGCGCGGCGCAGGTGCAGCGTTGGATGACGGCGCGGCGCGCCCGCTCGTTCGACGAGATGACCGACCTGCCCGCCCCGTTCCGCGCGGCGCTCGGGGAGCGGTTCGTCGTCGGCCTTCCGGAGGTCGAGGCGCGGACGCCGTCCGAGGACGGCGCGGAGAAGCTCCTCTTCCGCCTCGCGGACGGAGCGAAGGTCGAGGCGGTCTACATCCCCGCACCGCGCAGGCGGGCGTCCGGAGCGGGCGAGCGCGTCACCGTCTGCGTGTCGTCCCAGGCGGGCTGCGCCCTGAGCTGCGCGTTCTGCGTGACGGGGCGGATGGGGGCCGGGCGGAACCTTTCGGCCGGCGAGATCCTGGGGCAGTACCTCGTCGTCGCCCGCGAGAAGGGCTTCGGCCCGCGCGCGGCGAACGTCGTCTTCATGGGGATGGGCGAGCCGCTCCTGAACGTCGCGAACGTCTCTCGGGCGCTCGACCTCCTCGAGGCGGAGGTTTCTCCGCGGAGGACGACGGTCTCGACGGCCGGCATCGTCCCGGGGATCCGCGAGCTGGCGAAGCGGGAGCGGCGCCCGAACCTGGCCGTCTCCCTCACCGCGGCCGAGGACGCGCTTCGCACCCGCCTCATGCCGATCAACGCGCAGTGGTCCGTCCGGGAGCTCTTCGAGGCGCTCGAGGAGTGGCCTCTCGAGCCGGGCCGGCGCATCACCCTCGAGGTCGTCCTGATCGCCGGAGTGAACGACGGACCCGAGGAGGCACGCGCCCTCGCGCGCCTCGCCCGGAGGGTCCCGTCGAAGGTGAACCTCATCCCTCTCAACGAATCGCGCGAATGGCTCCCCGGCCTCGCACGCCCCGCCGACGAGAAGGTGAACGCTTTCGGCGCGCTCCTCGCGGCCTCGGGCGTCGACGTCACCGTCCGCTGGTCGAAGGGGCTCGGCGCCGCCGCGGCCTGCGGCCAGCTGAAGGGGCGCGAGACGCCAGGCCGCGTCCTGCGCATCCCGGCGCCGTCCGTGCGATCCTGACGACAGTTCCGAACCAGGAGGCTCCATGGCACGTCCGTTCCTCGCCCTGACCCTCGCCGCCCCGCTCCTCCTCGTCGCGCCGTCCGCCGGCGCGCAGACCGGCCCGGCGCCGACCGCGGTTCCGGTGCCGGCGCCGCCGACCCCGCTGGAGGCCGCGCGCACCGCCGAGCGGAACCTCGACTCCTGGCGGACCGCCGACGCGCGGACGGCCCTCGCTCCCGTCTCCGCGCAGGCCGCCGCGAACGTCGACGTCGCGATCGCTCTCGGCCGCCTCCTCGAGCAGGAGAAGAAGTACGCCGAGTCGGCGGAGACCCTCCAGAAGGCCGTCGCGCTCGCCCCGGCCGATCCCCGCCCCTCCCACTGGCTCGGCGAGACGCTCCTGCGCGCCCGGAAGACCGCCGAGGCCGACGCCGCGTTCCGGAAAGCTGCGGAGCTGGCGACGAAGGCGGCGGAGGCGCGGCCGGCCGACGCCGCGGCGTTCCTCGCGAAGGGGGCGGCGCTCTCCCGCCTTCGCCGCTACGACGAGGCGATGACGGCGCTCGCGAAGGCGCGCGAGCTGGACGGCGGGAGCGCCGCGACGCTCTACCAGATGGGCTCCACCCGAGCGTTCCAGCAGAAGTGGAGCGAGGCGGTCGACCTGCTCACGCAGACGCTCGCGAAGGACCCGGGTGTGGCCCTCGCGTACTACTACCGCGGCCTCGCCCAGGAGAAGCTCGGGCGGAAGGACCAGATGGTCCTCGACCTCGACCGCTTCGTGAAGGTCGCCGCGACGGCCCCGGAGGCGGAGCGGGCGAAGGCCCTCCTCGCCGCCGCGTCGCGCTGACGGGCGCTCCCGGAACGCGAAGGAGCCCGCGGTCCCTCTCGGGGACCGCGGGCTCCGCCGCACGGCGCGCTCGCCGCGCGTTTACTTCTTCGGCGCGTCCTGCTTCACGAGCTCGAGCTCGAGCGTGATCGTCACCTCGTCGCCGACGAGGACGCCGCCCGTCTCGAGGGCCTTCGAGAAGCTGACGCCGTAGTCCTGCCGGTCGATCTTCCCGGTGGCCGTCGCGCCGATGACGGTCTGGCCCCAGGGGCTCTTCACCGGGTCGGTGTACTCGACGTCGAGCGTGACCGGCTTCGTCACGCCGCGGAGCGTGAGGTTTCCGGTGACCTTCGCCTTCTTCGCCGAGACCTTCTCGACCTTCGTCGAGACGAACGTCATCTGCGGGTGCTTCGCGGCGTCGAAGAAGTCGGCCGAGCGGAGGTGCTCGTCGCGCTTCGGCTCGCGCGTGTCGACGGAGGCGACCTCGATCGTCGCGTTGATCTTCGCGGAGGCCGGGTCGGCGGGGCTCCCCTCGACCGTCGCGGTGAACTTGTTGAACGCCCCCTTCACGTTCGACACCATCATGTGACGAACGGAGAAGCCGACGGCCGAATGGGCGGTGTCGGCGGTCCAGGTCTCTGCGAGCGCGGGGGCTCCGGCGACGACGAGGACGGCGGCGAGGGCGGCGGAGAGCAGGTTCTTCTTCATCGGTTCCTCCTGGGTTCTTTCTCGGGGGCGTGCCCCGTTCTCGGATCTGTTCGGGCGCCGCGGCGTTGCGCGCGGCATCTCGCTTACCGCAACACGCGTGCCAGCCGCTGGAGCCGGGAAACCGCGATTTCAGCGATCGGTTCGGGAAGGGAGCCTCTCGAAACGAGAGGTTCCGGTCAGAACACGTTTCCGAAACCGAACGTGACGCGCCAGGCGGGGTCTCCCACGCGCCGCTTCAGCGGGACGGCCCCGTCGAGACGCAGGACGCCGAGGGGCGTGAGCGCCCGCACGCCGAGCCCGACGGAGGTCGCGAGGCCCGTCCCGAAGTCGCGGGACGACTCCCAGACCTGCCCGGCGTCGAAGAACGCGACGCCGAGGAGGCGCGGGTGGAGCGGGACACGGAGCTCCTCGTTCACGACGAGGAGCGTCGAGCCGCCGGTGACGTAGAGCGTTCCGCCGAGGTCCTCGCGCGGGCCGAGGCTCTCCGTCCCGTAGCCGCGGACCGAGTAGGAGCCGCCGGCGTAGAAGCGGACGTCGGGGATCAGCTCCTGCCCCTCGAACGCACGCGCGAAGCCGGCGCGCACCGACTGCGCCCAGACGACCTTCCCGCTCCCGAGCGCGAAGACCGGGCGGTAGAGGTTCAGCTGTCCGTAGGCGCGGCCGAACGCGAAGCTGGAGCCGAGCCAGCGGCCGCTCGACTGGAGGTCGAGAGTCGCGAGGACGCCGTTCGTCCCGAGCATCGGGTCCTCGCGCGTGTCGTGGACGAGCTGGACGCCGAGGTAGGGGAGGCGGATCGTGACGTCGACCGGGAAGAAGATGTCGTCCTCGAAGTAGCGGGTCTCCTTGAAGCGTCCGTACAGGCGCGCCGAGAGGCTCTTCCCGAAGCTGCGCGAGAGCTGGAGCGAGGCCTCGGTCGCGTCGGTCCGCTGGCCGTAGAAGAGCCCCTCGCGGAACGAACGCCGCCGCTCGACCCAGAGGTCGATCCCCGCACCGAGGACCTGTTCCGGCAGGCCGGCGAAGAGGCGCAGCGCACGGTCCTCGGGGTCGTAGAGGCCGCGGACGCCGGCGACGATTCCGCGACCGAAGAGGTTCCGGTCCGAGGCGTCGACGACGGCCGAGACGCCCCGCTCGTTCTCCCATCGGACGCCGTAGGCGAGCGTCACCGGGGGGAGCTCCTCGGCCGAGAGGACGACGTCGACGCGGCCGTCGGGGCTCGTCGTGAGGTCGCCTCGGACGCTCCGGAACTGCCCGAGCGAGAAGAGGCCGGCGCGCGCCGCGTCGAGGTCGGAACGGCGGAAGACGTCGCCGGGAGAAAGGGCCGCGACGCTCTTCGCCCACGTCGTCGAGGTTCGCGCGAGACCCTCGAGCCTCACGTTCCCGATCCGCTGGGCGGGGCCGCGCTCGACGGCGAGGGTGAGGGCGAGGCGCGGAGGGATCTCCGGCGTCGCGGGGGAGAGCGTCGCGCGGACTCGCGCGGTCGCGAAGCCCTCGGCCCGCAGGGCCTCCTCGATCGCGAGCGCCGAGAGCGCGGTCCGCTCGGAGTCCGCGACGTCGCCCGGCTCGAGACGGACGAGCTTCGTGAAGCGCTCGCGCTCCTCCGGCGAGACGCCCCGGATCTCGACGGAGTCGACGAGGGACGGCTCGCCTCTCTCCACGCGGACGTCGAGCCGTCCGCCGTCGAGGAGCTCGCTCGCCCCGAGGTGGGCGTACGGGTAGCCGAGGGCGCGGAGCCCCTCGAGGAGCCGCGCGTCGGCGCTCGGCACGCCGGCGGCGAGCTCGGTCCGCTCGAGCGGGGTCGCGAAGCGCCTCCCGAGGAGCGCGGCCTCGCGCGGGTCGACGCCCTCGAATCGGAGCTCGCGGATCGCGGCCCTCCGGCCCGCGGCGACCCGCACGATGACGCGCCGCTCCTCCTCCGGTCCGGTCGCTTCGACCTCGATCGCCGGGGCGAGGTGTCCCCGGGCGCGGAGGGCGCGCTCGGCGGCTCGCCTCATGTCGCCGAGCGACGAGGGCTCGAGGAGCCCGGTCCGGTAGAGCGAGGCGACCTCGCGGCGCGTCACGCCGGGTAGGCGGTCCCCTGCGAAGGAGAGCTCGGCGCGCGGCCCGGCGTCGATCTCGGCCTCCACGTCGACCCGGCCGGCCTTCCGCGACGGCACGGTCCGGAGCGAGACCTGCGCGTCGGGCCAGCCCTCGCCGCGGAGGAAGGCCTCCGCGTCGATCTCGGCCTCGAAGAGCGCGTCCTTCCCGGCCGGCTCCCCCTTTCGCAGGCCGAGAGCCGAGACGAGGGAGCGGCGGGAGACTCCGACCGGAGGAGTCGCGCGCACGGCGCCGACGAGAGGGACGTCGTCGCCTTCGCCCTCGCGCGTGCCGCCGAGCTCGATCCGCTGCTGGAGCGTTCCGCCGAAGCGCCCGTAGTCCTCCGTGAAGGCCTGCACCGAGAGGGGCGGGAGGCGCCGCAGGCCGTGGACGTCGACGACCCAGGTCTGCCGCTGCGCGTTCTTCAGGTCGATCCCGACCGCGAGCGAGACGTTCGGCGAGAAGTCGCGCGAGAGGGTGAGCCGCGCGGCGGCGTCGGTCTCCCCGAGGAGAAGGAGGGGGCGCACCGCCAGGGAGACCCGCCCGAGCGCTGCACCGAGCGAACCCGCGAGACGGTTCCCGTAGTAGCCGGCGAGCCCCTCGGCGAGCGCCGCCGCGGCGTCGTCCGAGGGGGTCCCGTCGGAGGCGCCCCTGCGCGCCGAGGCGAAGAGGTCGCTCCCGCCGGCGGCCGTAGCGATCGACGGGTCTTCGAGGGACGAGGTCGTCACGAAGTCGAGGCGCGGGTCGCTCTGCGGGTCGCCGGAGTAGGTGACGACGCCGCGGTCGATCCGGAACGTCTGACCGTAGGCGAAGACGAGCCCGCCGCTCTCGACGTCGATCCGCCCTCTCACGACGGGCCGGCTGGCCGTCCCCGACACGTCGAGGCGGCTCCAGGACGCGGTGAGGTCGGCGACGTTGTTCCGGATCCTCACGCCGGAGGCGGTCGTGATCCCGAGGTCGAGAGCGAGCGTGTCGAGGAACGTGGCCTCCGTGCCGGGCGACTCCGGCGGCGCGAGGACGAGGGCGAGGACCTCGCGGTCGAGGTCGACGTCCCGCTCGAGGAGGCCCCGCTCGAGGACGACGGTCCCCGAGAGCCTCCGCCCGTCCTCGAGCTGGTCTAACGTCAGCTCTCCCGAGAGGACCGAGGCGAGCCCGTAGGCGAGCCGGTAGCGAACGTCGGAGAACCGGGCGGTGGCGGTCGCCCCGACACCGGAGTACCAGCCGCCCTCCATGCGGAGAGGGCCGCCGTTCAGCAGCGCTTCAGCGCGCGTCAGCTCGACCTGCCCGGGCGTCAGCTTCGCCTCGAGGACCGGGTCGCGCAGCTCGGTCGGGTAGGCGAGGGGCCAGGTGAAGCGCGTCCCCGTGCCGTCGACGAGGACGCGCCCCGCGAGGGCACGGGGCGGGCCGGAGGCTCTCGCATCCAGCGCGAGCTCGCCCTTCGCGATCCCGCCCTGGAGGAACGGCGTGAGGAGCGCCGCGTCGGCCCGTCCCCGGGACGTCGCCGACAGGTGCGCGACGAGGCTCTCGAGCGGCCCCCCGAGCCGTGCGCCGGGGAGGAGCTCCGCCTCGGCGGCGATGGTGAAGGAGGTCCTCTCGCCGTCGACCGTCACCGGCGGGAGCGCGAGCCGGCCGCCGGCGAGCGAGAGGCGCGCCGTCTCGCGGAGCCGAACCGGCCCGGCGGGCGACTCGAGCGTCAGCCCCTCGACCTCGATCGTCGCCGTTCCCGCGAGCGGGTCGGCGAGGTCGAACGTGGCGAAGAGGCGCGCGTCGCCGCGCGCCGCGAGCGCTTCCGTCCCGGGCGGGAGGAGCGGCCCGAGCGCGCAGGCATCGAGGCCGGGAGCCTCGAGGGTCACCTCGATCGGCCCTTCGGGGAGCGCCGCGGGAATCGCGCCGGCGAAGGCTGGCAGCTCCCGGAGCGAACCGAGGGGGACGCGCGCGGCGAGCGTCCCGGCGAGGCCGGGGCGCCCCGCCGACGGGACGTCGAGGGAGAGGACCCCGTCACGGACGACGGCGTTCCCCTCGGCCGGAAGGCCGGCGGCGAAGAGGAGCGCCCGGAGGTCGGCATCCTCGTACGGCGCGTCGAGCGACAGCCGCCCGGAGGCGTCGAAGCGCGCGGGTGAGGCGCCGGCCGGCGACGGGGCCGCGGCGCTCGCGGCGGCGAGGTGGAGGATCGAGAGCTCGGGACCGTCGAGGGCGAGCGTCGCGTGGAGCGCGTCGACGCGCGGGGCCTCCTCTGCGAGGCAGAGGTCGGCCGCGTCGAGGTCGACGAGCGCGTGCCGGGCATTCCGGGAGAGCGAGAAGAAGACGTCGGCCGAGGTGAGCCCCGTCCCGCCCGGGCGGAAACCGGCGAGGTCGAGGCCGACGGCGGAGAGGCTCCCCGCGGCCGATCCGCGTGCCGCGTCGGCGGACGCGTCCAGGGCGAGCACCCCGCCGCGCGCCGGACGGAACGTCCCGGCGATCGCCGCGCGCGGTGCCCGGATCGGACCCGAGACGTCGGCGTCGAGGCGGAGCGGGCCGGCGAGGTCGATCCCCTCGGGCGCGGCCGGGACGAACGCGGGGAAGAGCGCCCCCAGCTGCGCGACGGCCTCCGCCGCATCGGGGACGTCGAGGGCGATGCGACCCTCCTCGATCCGCCCGGAGCCGAGGCCGGCGAGGGAGGCGGCGCGGACGCGCCCTTCCGCCGTTCTATTCCCGGGAGAGTCCGGCAGGAACGTCGCGGCGACGTCGAGCTTCGCGTTTCCCCGCGCCACGAGGCCGGCGCGGGCCTCCGCGAGCGTCCCTCCGTCGCGGGAGAGGGTCGCCGTCGCGTCGACCTCGAGCGTCCGCGGCTCGCCCCGGCCGTGCCGGACCGTCGCGGTCGCGTCGAGCGTCGCTCCCGCGATCCCCCAGCGCTCGAGCGTCGCCGGATCGGCGTATCGGGCGAGGAGCGTGTCGGGGAGAGCGGTCGCGCGCAGGCTCCAGCTCCCGTCGCCCGTCGCGAGGAGGAAACGCCCCTCGCCCTCGACCCGGCCGCCCTCGCGGAGGTCGGCTCGCGCCGACTCGAGGAGGAGCGTCTCGTCCGCGAAGCGGACGCGGGCCGTGGCGAGGGCGATCGCGAGCTCCTTCGTCGCGAGGCCGCGCCCCTCGAGGGTCGCCTCGACCGTCGGTTCGGCGCGGCGCCCGCCCACTCTTGCGGAGATCCTGAGCGAACCCTTCGCCTGCAGCTCCGGCGCGAGGCGGGCCGGGTCGAGGGTCGCTTCCGCGCGCAGGCCGAGCGGCGCCCCGGGCGAGAGCCCCCCGCCTCCGAACGCGGAGAGAGAAAGTCCGTTCCCGTCGACGTGGAGCGCCTCGAGGACGAGCTCTCCGTCGGCCGAAGCCGTCAGGGCAACGTCCCCCTTCGCTCCGAGGCGCAACCCGCCGGGCCTTTCGACGACGAGCCGTGGGGTCTCGCCGCGCAGACGGAGCGTCCCGTCGTGCAGATCGCCGTCGAACCGAACGTCCGACGCGGACGCCGAGAGGGCGACGGCGCGGAGCGCCTCGGGCAGCGGGCCGGAGAGAACCGTCGCGCCTTCGATACGGAACCGCTCGATCCGGGCAGCGGAGAGGAACGGGAGCTCGGTGGCCGGAGGCTCCTCCGACGCCGGCCGGGGAGCGCCGAGATCGAGGCGGACTCCGGTCAGGGCGACGAAGCGGAGGTGCACCCGTCCCTGGAGCGCCTCGCCGACGAGGAGCTCGGCCTCGGCCGCGTCGACGGAGAGGAAGGGCGGCTCTCCCGGCAGGCCGACGGCGAGGCCGCCGAGGCGAAGCCTCCCTCCGAGCGCGTCGAGCGAGCGCTCGCGCGCCGAGATCGCGAGGCCCGACGCGTCCCCGGCCTTTCGCAGGGCCGCGTCGACGAGCCGCCGACCGACAGGCGGTGCCTTCAGGAGTGCGATCGTCGCGGCGGCGAGGACGCCGAGCAGCACGACGACGCCGAGGGCGGCGCGCCGGGCGCGGGACCGACACTTCTTCTCGCCGCGGGCCACGGTTCGATTCTAGGCGGGTGCCCTCGAGCCCTCGGATCGAGGCGGGCGGCCCTAGAATCCGCGGTTCGGATGGGAGGGGAGATGCGGAGAAAGCCGGCGTGGGGGGCGAGGATCGGGAATCCCGGGCGTGTGATCGCCCTCGTCTTCCTGGCGCTCGCCCCGGCCGGCGCGGCCGGGGCGACAGGGGCGACGACGTGGCTTCACCCGGTCCTGCCCGAAAGCGTCGTAAAGGCGGCTCCGGTCGCCCGCCGGGGCGGGAGGACCGCGCGTCCCGCCCCGCCGGCGCGACCGGCGCCTTACCCGACCGCCGTCTCCGGAGGCACCTCCTTCGTCGAGGCGACGACGGGCGAGAGCTACCCCGAACCGTCGAGCGCAGTCCCCCCCGAGAAGATCGAGCGCGCCTTCGCCCGGCTCGGCGAGGGCCGGCCGATGCCTCTCACCGGCGCGCGGGTCGACGGCCCCCTCACGCGTCTCGAGGCGACGTGGCTCGGCCAGGGCCTCGCGACGCTCGGCCTCCTCCTCGTCCCGGAAGCGCAGACGATCGAGGCGGCGGCGTTCGAGACGTTCCTCCGCGAGGCGGGAGCGCGCGAGGCGCTCGCGCTCCGCGCCCGGAAGAAGGAGGCGAAGAAGCCGGCGCGGGTCGTGACGATCGGGAGCGCCCGGGCCTTCGCCGGGGTCGTCGCGCCGCCGCGCGCGACGCGGACGGCGGACCCGGCGGCGGGGCGCGACGAGGCGCTGGGCCTCCCGCTCGAGCTCGTGGCCGGCGGCTCGCCGCTGACGCTCCGGGCGGGAGACGTCCTGGCCGCGACGCTCCTCAGCGACGGCCGGCCTCTCGCCGGCGCGCTCGTCCGCGCATTCGCCCCGGGGGCGAACGCGGCGCTCGAGGCCGAGACGGACGCGCACGGGACCGCCTCGTTCCCGCTCGAGCGCGAGGGGAGGCTCCTCCTGTCGGCAGCCGCGGTCCGCCGGACGGAGAAGGCCGACCGGACGCGCGGGGAGATCTGGAAGAAGGCCGACTGGGAGGTCCGCCGGACGACCCTCGAGCTCCTCGTCCTCCCGAAGGCTCCGCCGAAGGCGGCGCCCGCGCCGAAGGGGAAGCGGCCGCCGGCGAAGAAGAAGCCGCGCTGAGAGAGGCTCGTCAGGTCGGGCGGTCGAGCGCGCGGGCCAGCCGGACGGCCCCCTCGCGGAAAGTCTCTTCACCGGGGAGGAAAGAGACGACCAGGTACGCCTCGTTCGGGAAGTCGAAGAAGTAGCCGGGGTGGACGGCGAGGTCCTCCTCGGCGAGGAGCCGGAGGACGAGCTCCTCCTCCCGTTCCACGGCCGGGAGCCGGACGACCCCGGACCAGCCTGCGGCGAGCGGAGAGACCGTGACCCCGGCGAGAGGCGCGAGAGCGCGGGCGAGGACGGCGTGGTTCGCGAGGAGGCGGGCGCGCAGCGCGCGGGCGGCCCCTTCCCCGAACGAAAGGAGTCCCGGTAGGGCGAGCTGCACCGGCGTTCCGACGGAGAGGTAGGAGTCGGCGATCCAGGTCAGCCTCTCGAGCGCCTCGGCGAGCGGCGCGGCCGGGCCGTTCGCCAGGATCCAGCCGAGCTTCAGCTGCGGGAGAGCGGCCGACTTGGAGAGCCCGCCCAGGGAGAAGACGAGCGCGTCGCCCGGCTCGGCCGCGGCGACGCGGACGTCGCCCGGCCGGTCCTCGAAGCGGTAGTCGAGGAAGACCTCGTCGGAGACGAGGGCGAAGCCGCAGCGGGCCGCGAGGGCGGAGAGCGCGGCGAGCTCCTCCGCGGCGATCGACGTGCCGGTCGGGTTGTTCGGGTTGACGAGGACGGCGGCGGCGACCCGGCGTCCGGCGGCCTCCGCCCGGTCCGCCGCCTCCTCGACGAGGCTCGCGTGGACCGTCCAGCGGTCCTCGGCCGGGAGGCGATAGCGAACGAGCTCGACCCCTTCGAGCGCCGCCAGCGCGTCCAGGAGCGGGTAGCTCGGGGCCGGGACGAGGACCGCGTCGCCGGGTTCGGCGAGGAGCTTGAAGAGCCAGCCGTAGGCCTCGCTCGAGGAGGCCGTCAGGAGGAGCCGCGAGGGGTCGGCCTCGACGCGGCGGCTCGCGTAGTGGCCGGCGACGGCCTCGCGCGCCGGGAGGAGGCCGCGCGGGTCGGGGTCGTAGCGCGCGCCGCGCGGGTCGGCGAGGAGGGCGAGCGCGGGAGCGGCGTCGAGAGGGAGGCCGGCCGCCGTAGGGTTCGTCGCGGTCAGGTCGAGGACGGGGCGCGGGTGCGCCGCGAGGGCCCGCGTCAGCCGGTTCTCGGCGCCGGGGGCAGGGGTCCTCCTCGAGAACATCCCGCGGAGGTTACCCTCCCGGAGGCGGCGAGGCGCGCGGGTAAACTCCGGCGGCATGGGAGCTTCCGCCCCGACGATCACCCCCGCGCTCCTCGCGGAGCACAAGCTGACCTCCGACGAGTACGAGAGGATACTGGCCGCGCTCGGACGCGAGCCGAACCTCGTCGAGCTCGGGATCTTCTCGGCCCTCTGGAGCGAGCACTGCTCCTACAAGTCGTCGAAGGTCTTCCTCCGCGACCTCCCGACGAAGGGGCCGAGGGTCGTCCAGGGACCGGGCGAGAACGCCGGTGCCGTCGACATCGGCGAGGGCCTCGCGGTCGTCTTCAAGATGGAGTCCCACAACCACCCGTCGTTCATCGAGCCGTACCAGGGCGCGGCGACGGGCGTCGGCGGGATCCTGCGCGACGTCTTCACGATGGGCGCGCGGCCGATCGCCGTCCTCGACCCGCTCTTCTTCGGCGACCCGTCGGCTCCCCGGATGCACGGCCTGATCGACGGCGTCGTCCGCGGCGTCGGAGGCTACGGGAACTGCATCGGGATCCCGACGGTCGGCGGGTCGACGTTCTTCCACCCGTCGTACGACGGGAACATCCTCGTGAACGTCATGGCGGTCGGCCTCGTCCGCCACGAGAGGATCTTCAAGGCGAAGGCCTCGGGGGTCGGCAACCCCGTCCTCTACGCCGGCTCGAAGACGGGCCGCGACGGAATCCACGGCGCCTCGATGGCCTCCGACGTCTTCGACGACGAGAAGGCGCAGCGCCGCCCGACCGTGCAGGTCGGCGACCCGTTCACCGAGAAGCTCCTCCTCGAGGCGGTCCTGGAGGTCCTCGAAGGCGACGCCGTCGTCGCGATCCAGGACATGGGGGCCGCGGGGCTCACCTCGTCCTCGTTCGAGATGTGCGCCCGCGGCGACGTCGGGATGCGCCTCGACCTCGATCGGGTCCCGATGCGCGAGTCGGGGATGACCCCCTACGAGCTGATGCTCTCCGAGTCGCAGGAGCGGATGCTCCTCGTGACGAAGAAGGGGCGCGAGCGCGAGGTGATCGAGGTCTTCGAGAAGTGGGGCCTCGACGTCGCCGAGATCGGCGAGGTGACCGCCGAGCCGAGGATGGTGCTGCACTGGCACGGCGAGGTCGCGGCCGACCTTCCCGTCGCGCCGCTCGTCGACGAGGCGCCCGTCTACCGCCGCCCCTGGACGCTCGCCGAGCCGCTCCCGCCGCTCGAGGGGGCGATCGACCTCTCCGGCGCCCCCGACGAGACGGCCGCCCTCCTCGCCCTCCTCGCATCTCCGAACCTCTGCAGCAAGGCGTGGATCTGGCGACAGTACGACCGGAGCGTGAGGACGAACACCGTCGTCGGCCCTCCGGGCGACGCCGCCGTCCTTCGCGTGAAGGGGACGAAGAAGGGGCTCGCGCTGACGGCCGACGTGAACCCGCGCTACTGCTTCGCCGACCCGATGCGCGGGGCCGCCCACGCGGTGGCCGAGGCGGCGCTGAACGTCGCCTGCACCGGCGCGCGCCCGCTCGCGATCACCGACTGCCTCAACTTCGGCAACCCCGAGCGGCCGGAGATCATGGGCCAGCTCGCCGCGGCGGTGAAGGGCCTCTCCCTCGCGTGCCGCGCCCTCGAGACGCCCGTCGTCTCGGGGAACGTCTCGCTCTACAACGAGACGGACGGGGAGTCGATCCTTCCGACGCCGACCGTCGGGATGGTGGGCCTCCTCGACGACGTCGCCCGGGCGGTGCCGCACGCCTTCCGCGCCGAGCACGACGTCGTCGCGCTCCTCGGCGAGACGCGCGACGAGCTCGGCCGGAGCGAGTACCTCGCGACCGTCCTCGGCCGCGACGAGGGCCCCTGCCCGCTCCTCGACCTCCTCGCGGTCCGGTCGATGGTCGACCTCCTCGTCGCCCTCGCGGCAGACGGCCTCCTCTCCTCCGCGCACGACGTCTCCGACGGGGGCCTCGCGGTCGCCCTCGCCGAGGCGGCGATGCCGAACGGACTCGGCGCCGACCTGAACGTCGAGACGGCGCTCCTCCCGGCGATCTACCTCTTTTCCCAGTCGGCCCCGCGGGTCGTCGTCTCTTTCCCGCCCGGCCACGAGAGGGCGGTCCTCGAGGCGGCCCGACGGCACGGCGTCCCGACGGCGTTCCTCGGCCGCGTCTCCCGCGGGAGCCTCCGGGTGGCCGTGAGCGGGAATGTCGTCCTCGACGTTCCCGTTTCCACGCTCACGAGGGTCTCCGAGGAGGCCTTCGGGAAGATGATGGAGGTCACGGAATGAAGACGCCCAGACTCGCCCTCGCCCTCCTCGGGGCGACGCTCGCCCTCGCGTGCGCCGCGCCCGCAGAGCCGCCCGCCGCGCCGAAGATCGGCTCCGCCGCACCCGACTTCACCCTCCCGCCCGCCGCCGGCGGGGAGGCGACCGCCCTGAAGGACCTGCTCGGCAGGAGCAAGGCCGTCGTCGTCATCTTCGACGCGACGAAGTGCCCCTACGCGATCGGCTACAAGGGCCGAGTCGCCGACATGGGGAAGGAATACGCGGCGAAGGGGATCGCCTTCGTGACGATCAACTCGAACAAGACGGAGCCGGCGGCCGAGGTCGCCGAGGACGCGAAGAAGAACGGCTTCGCCTTCCCGGTCCTGAAGGACGAAGGGAACAGGGTGGCCGACCTCTACGGCGCGAAGAAGACCCCCGAGGTCTACGTCCTGAGCCCTGCCGGGACGCTCCTCTACCACGGGCGGATCGACGAGACCCACGAGGACCCGAAGAACGTGACGTCGCCCGACCTCCGGAACGCGCTCGACGCGATCCTGGCCGGCAAGCCCGTCCCCGCGGCCGAGACGAAGGCGTTCGGCTGCACGATCAAGCGCGTCTGAGAGTGGCCGGACCGAACGTCTCCGCGAGCGCGAGGAGCGCGGCCGCCGCCGTCCTGGCGGCGGCCCTCCTGGCCGGGGCGGTCTCCGCGTCGGCCGAGCCGGTCAAGCACCTCCTCCCACGCGACTACTCCGCGCGCGTCGTCGCCGGCAAGAAGGGGAGAGTCCTCGTCGTCAACTTCTGGGCCACCTGGTGCGAGCCGTGTCGGGAGGAGATGCCGTACCTCGTCGCCGCGGCGAAAAAGTTCCCTTCCCGCGACCTCGCGGTCACCCTCGTCTCGCTCGACTCGCAGAAGACGGGCCCGACGCAGGTCCCGAAGTTCCTGAAGGAGCAGAAGGTCCCGTTCGTCTGCTGGCTCGCGAAGTCGCGCGACCCCCAGGACTTCATCGACACCGTCGACCGGACGTGGGACGGCTCGCTGCCGTACACGCTGATCTACGGCCGCGACGGGAAGATCGCGGCCCGTCTCTCGGGCCTTCAGACGGAAGCCTCCTTCACCGAGGCGATCCGAAGGGCCGTCGGCGCGAAGTGAGGCGCCGGCCCCTCCTCGACGCCCTCTTCCTCGACCGCGACGGGACGCTCATCGCCGAGCGCGGCTTTCTCACCGACCCGAAGGCGGTGCGGCTCGCGCCGGGCGCCGCGCCGCTCCTCGCCCGGTTCGCCGCGGAGGGGACGAGACTCTTCGTCGTGACGAACCAGTCGGGCGTCGCGCGCGGGCTGACCCGTTGGGACGAGGTGAACGCGGTGAACGCCGAGGTCGAGCGGCGGCTCGCCGCGCGCGGCGTGCCGATCGCCGGGTGGCTCGTCTGCCCGCACCATCCCGAGGGGCGGGTGAAGGCGTACGCCGTCGCCTGCCGCTGCCGCAAACCGGGTACGCTCCTCCACCGGAGGGCGCTCCGCAGGCACGGGCTCGCCGCGGAGCGGTCGGCCGTCGTCGGCGACAAGTGGGACGACGTCGGCGCGGGGCTCGCGCTCGGCGCGGTCGCGGTCCACCTCCTCTCGGGCCACGGCCGGGAGCACCGGGCGCGCGTGCGCGAGAAGGGGGCCGGGCGGGTGATCCTCGCCGGGGGGCTTGCCGACGGCCTCCGCAGGCTCCGCGCGGCGGCGGAAGGAAGGACGGAATGACGACGACGAAACGCCGACGTCCGCGCGAGACGGTGACGACCTGGCCGATCGCGACGCGGTCGTTCAAGGTGAAGGTCGACGACTTCGCGGCGAGGCCCGCGACGAGCGGCGCCTTCGCCGACTTCTGGAACGGCCTGCCGCGGATACTCGCCGCCGAGTCGATCCGGAAGGTCGCGGCGGCGATCCACGCGGCGCGCCGAATGGGGAAGCCCGTCGTCGTCGCGTTCGGCGCCCACGTCCTGAAGACGGGCCTCGGCCCGATCCTGATCGACCTCGTCGAGCGCGGCTTCGTGACGGCGCTCGCGACGAACGGCGCGAGCGGCATCCACGATTTCGAGGTCGCCTTCCACGGGAAGACCTCGGAGGACGTCGGGCCGGTCCTCGAGACGGGCGAGTTCGGGATGAGCCGCGAGACGGGCGTCGGGGTCTTCCGCGCCCTCCGCACCGGACGGAAGAACGGCGTCGGCTACGGCCGGGCCCTCGGCGAGGGGATCCTCCGGGCCCGCCTCCCGTTTCGCCATCTCTCCCTCTTCGCCGCGGCGGCGAAGGCGGACGTCCCGCTCACCGTCCACGTCGCGCTCGGGACCGACACCCTCGTCCAGCATCCGGGAATGGACGGGGCGCTCGTCGGCGAGATGTCGATCCGCGACTTCACGACGATCCGGCGCGTGATCGCCGGGCTCGGCGACGGCGGGGTCTGGATCAACGCCGGGTCGGCCGTCATCATGCCGGAGGTCTTCCTGAAGGCGCTCTCGATGGCCCGCAACCTCGGGCACGACGTGAGGAACTTCACGACCGTCGACCTCGACATGAACCGCCACTACCGCCCGCACGAGAACGTCCTGAAGCGCCCCGTCCTCTCGGGCGGAGCGTCGTACGCGATCACCGGGCACCACGAGCTGATCCTCCCGCTCCTCGCCCAGGCGCTCGTCCTGGGGCTGGAGGAGTAGAAGTGAGCCGGAGGACGCGATGACGCCGCGCGAGCTGGCTGCGACATGTTGCGGGGGAACCCGCCGGGCGGGATTCCCCCGGACCCCCTCCGCGGAAGAGGAGAAGCCGTGACGCCCCGCGAGCTGGCGGCTCTCGCCGCCGCGGCGCCGAGCGTGAAGGCGGTCGTCGTGGGCGACCTGATGCTCGACGAGACGTGGCTCGGCGACGTCTCGCGCGTCGCGCCGGAGGCGCCGGTGCCGCTCCTCGCTCTCTCGTCGATGTGCCGGCGGGCCGGGGGAGCGGGAAACGTCGTCGAGAACCTCGCGGCCCTCGGCGCCCGGACGGTCGCGCTCGGCGCCGTCGGCCCCGAGGAGGAGGGGTCCTGGATCGCCCGACACCTCGGCTCGCTCCCCGGTGGCGAAGGGCGGGTCGTCGTCGACCCGCTCCGGACGACGCCCGTCAAGCGGCGAATGGTCGCCGACGGGCGCCAGCTCCTCCGCGTCGACCAGGAGCTCGCCGCCGTCCTCTCGGAGGGGGCCGAGGAGGAGCTGATCGGCGCGGCCCTCGCCGCGCTCGAGTCGGCCGACGTCCTCCTCCTCTCCGACTACGCGAAGGGGACGCTCACTCCGCGCCTCATGGAGACCCTTCTCGCCGAGGCGCGGCGCCGGGGCATCCCGGCCCTCGTCGACCCGAAGGGGCGGGACTACGGCCGGTACCGCGGCGCCACGTGCGTCACGCCGAACCGAAAGGAGCTCGAGACGGTGACGGGCGAGAGCGCACGCGACGCCGTCGCCGTCGCGCGCCTGGCGACGCGGCTACGCGACGAGCTCGGCCTCGACGCCATCCTCGTCAAGCTCTCCGAGGAGGGGATGCTCCTCCTGCCGAAGGGGGGCAAGCCGCACCGGATCGCCGCGCGCGCCCGCGAGGTCTTCGACGTCACGGGGGCGGGCGACACCGTCCTCGCCACGCTCGGCATCGCGCTCGGAGCGGGCCTCCCGCTCGCCGACGCGGCCGAGGTCGCGAACCGCGCGGCCGGCGTCGTCGTCGGGCGGACGGGGACCGCGTCCGTCCGCTGGGCCGACCTCCTCGACGGGCTGACCTCGGCGCCGGCCGACAAGCTCCTCGAGCGGGACCACGTCGGCGCCGTCGCGCAGATGCTCCGGCGCGCGCACCGGCGCGTCGTCTTCACGAACGGCTGCTTCGACCTCCTCCACCCCGGCCACGTCACGCTCCTCGGAGCGGCGAAGCAGCTCGGCGACGTCCTCGTCGTCGGCCTCAACTCCGACGCTTCGGTGAAGAGGCTGAAAGGACCCGAGCGACCGATCCTCTCCGAGACGGACCGCGCGCAGGTCCTCGGCGGCCTCGACGCCGTCGACTTCGTCGTCCTCTTCGAGGAGGACACGCCCGAGGCCCTCATCCGAGAGATCCATCCCCAGGTCCTCGTGAAGGGGGGCGACTACACCGAGGAGTCGGTCGTCGGCGCGCCGTTCGTCCGCTCCTACGGCGGCGAGGTCGCCCTCGTCCCGCTCGTGCCGGGGCGCTCGACGACCTCCATGGTCACGAGGATGTCGAAGACGAAGGAGGCGCCGTGATCGACGCGCACTTCTCGGCCCTCGCGGAGACGGCCCTCGCCGCGCGCGGGGCGATGAAACCGGTGATCGAAGCGGCGGCGGCCGCGGTCGCGGCCGCGGTCCGGGCGGGGAACAAGGCCCTCGCGTTCGGCAACGGCGGGAGCGCCACCCAGGCGCAGCACTTCGCCGCCGAGCTCGTCGTCCGCTACAAGGGCGACCGGCCGGGCCTGCCCGCCGTCGCCCTCGTCTGCGACGGGGCGATCCTGACCGCGTGTGCGAACGACTACTCGTACGACTACGTCTTCGCGCGGCAGGTCGAGGCGCTCGGCCGTCCGGGCGACGTGGCTCTCGCGCTCTCCACGTCGGGCACGAGCCCGAGCGTCGTCAAGGCGCTCGAGGCCGCCCGCGCGCGCGGCATGGTGACGATCCTCGTCACCGGGACGCGCGGCGCCGCCGAAGCGGCGAAGTGGGACCACGGCCTCGTCGTGCCGTCGGCCGAGACCGCGCACGTCCAGGAGGTGACGCTCGCCGTCCTCCACCTCCTCTGCGCGCCGCTCGACGCCTGACGGGAAGCCGGTCCGGAGGCGGGGACTCGCCGCGCAGCTTCGCCCGCCGCGCAGACTGTAGAGTGTAGACCAGACCCCTTCCCTCTCCCGGGCGTTACGCGGAGAGATCGAACGTCAGGCCGGTCATGCAGGCGTGGTCGAGGGGGCAGCGCGTGAAGCGGCAGGGGGCGCAGGGGACTCGGTTGCGGACGATCCGCAGCCGGACGGGCTTCCCGTCGGGGCGCGGGCCGTCCCAGGGGCGGGTGGCGTCGGGGTCGGTCGGGCCGAAGACGGCGGTCGTCGGCGTTCCGGCCGCGTTCGAAAGGTGAGCGAGGCCCGAGTCGTTCCCGACGAAGAGCTCCGCCTCGGCGACGACGCCGAGGACGTCGGCGAGGGACGTCTTCCCCGCGAGGTCGACGACGCGCGCCGGGGCGGCCAGGTCCGCGACGCGGGCGTTCATCGCCGCCTCTGCGGCGCTGCCGAGGAGGACGACGGGGAGGCCGCGCTCTTCGTGGAGACGCCCGAAGAGGGCGGCGAACCGCTCCTCGGGCCAGCGCTTCGCCTCGTGGGCGAAGGAGGCGACGTGTGCCGCGGCGAAGGGGCCGTCGTCGAGGCCTGCCGCCGCGAGCTTCGCGCGGGCGCCGTGCCGGACGGCGTCGGGGACGGTGACGGTCGCGTCCGGTATCGCCGGGCCCGGCACGCCCGTTGCCTCCACGAGGCGGAGGTGCCGATGCAGCTCGTGCTCCCCGGGTCGCGGAGAGAACGGAACGGGGTGGGTGAGGAGAGGCGACCGGAGCTCGCCGCCGAAGCCCCAGCGCTCCGGGATACCGGCCCGGAAGGCAGTCCACGCCGTCGTGAAGCTCCGCGGCAGGAGGATCGCCCGGTCGAACGCCCTTTCCCGGAGCTCGTTCGCGAGGAGGCGCCGCCCCGCGCGTCCGGCGTGCCGTCCCTTCGGCTCCTCGACGAGGAGCTCGTCCACCTCCGGCAGGAGGCGATAGAGCTCGGCGACCCAGGGCCGGGCGAGGACGGCGAGGTGGTCGCCGCGGTGGTGCGCACGCAGGGTCCGGAGAGCCGGAAGGGAGATGACGACGTCGCCGACCCAGTTCGTCGCGCGGAGGAGGAGCCTCACGCCGTCGAGGATAATCGAGGGATGCGCGCCGCCGTTTCCGTCGTCTTCATCGTGAAGGACGAGGCCGACCGGCTCGCCCCCTCCCTCGCCTCGGTCTCGTGGGCCGACGAGGTCGTCGTCGCCGACACCGGCTCGACCGACGGGACGCAGGAGCTGGCCCGCGCCGCCGGCGCGCGGGTCGAGACGGTCCCGTGGGAAGGGTACGTCGCCACCCGGAACCGGGCCATCGCCCTGGCGGCGAACGACTGGGTGCTCGTCCTGGACGCGGACGAGACGGTCTCCGCGGAGCTCTCCGCGGAGATCCGGGAGGCCGTCGCGGGGCCGAACGGCGCGGACGGTTTCCGGATGCCGCGCCTCTCGCACCTCGGCAGCCGGCCGATCCGCCACGGGGTCTGGTGGCCCGACCGGAAGCTGCGCCTCGGCCGGCGATCCCGCGGCTTTCGGGCCGCGGGCGGGCACGTGCACGAGTGGATCGAGGTCGACGGGCCGGTCCGCGACCTCTCCCGGCCCCTGCGGCATCACCCGTATCGCGACCTCGCCGACGCGGTCCGGAAGAACGTCCTCTACGCGCGCCTTTCGGCCCTCGAGCGCTTCGAGCGCGGCGGTCGCGGGAGCGTCCTCCTCCTCGTCCTCCGGCCCCCGCTCGAGTTCCTCCGGTCGTACGTCATCAAGCGCGGGTTCCTCGACGGGCGAGCCGGGGTGGCCGTAGCCCTCCTCCACGCTTGGTACTACCTCCTCCGGGCCGGGTTCCTGCTGGAGGCCACGGAGAAGGCGAAGCTCGGGAAGAGCTGACCTTCAGCGGGCGGCGACGGGCAGCGGCGCGAGGCCGGCCGGGTCGTTCGTCGCGGAGTCGATCCGGGCGACCGACGCGACGACGGCGCCGCTCTCGCATGAGACGAGGAGCGTGCCGCCCTCGACCGGATCGTCGGTGAACCGTGCGGCGACGGAGTCGAGCTGGACGACGCGGCCCGCGGGGAGGTCGACGACGTGCTCGCCGAGAGGGCCCGACGGAGCGAAGAGGCGAAGCCTCACGCGGGCGGCGACGCCGGGCGCGCCGAGGACGAGGTTCGAGCGGGCCGAGGGCGACTCGTCGATCCCGGCGAAGGCGACGGGACGGCCGGGGACCACCTCGCCCCCCTCCGGGACGCAGGGGAGGTCCTGCGAAGATGGTCCGGTCGGCGGCTCGCTCCGGGTGACGGCGAGGGGAAGGAACGGGGACGTCGAGGACAGGAGGAGCGCCCCGGCGCCGGGCGCCTTCGAGGGGAAGAGGGTCGCGAGGAGGTCCTCGACGACGCGCGGCTCCCCGCTCGCGAGAAGGACCTCGGCGCTCTCCGGCGAACTGCCGTCGCGCGGGAGGAGCGTCGCGTCGAGGGCCGCTCCCTCGGGTGCGAGGAGGAAGAGGTCGCTCCGGAAGAAGGCGCCGTGCCGCCCTTCGGCCGACGCGACGGCGGGGACCGTCCAGGTCCTCGCCGCGGCAGCGAGCGGAAGCGCGGGGACGCGCCACGGGTCGTTCGTCGCGCTGTTCGAGACGGCGGTGCCGTAGACCTGGAGGTGTCCCGAGAGGACCGCGACCCGGACGTGGGCGCCGGGCGCCTCGCCGCGGAGGAGGTCGTCGAGCTGCGCGCGCGCGAGAGCGGCGAGCGCGACGGGCCGGGTCCGGACGGCGACGCCCCGCCCGTCGAAGACGGTGACCTCGGCCGTCGACGCGCCGAACGGGGCGAAGAGCGAGACGTTCAGCCGATCGGCCGCCGGATCGCGCGGGCCGAAGAGGAGCGCGGTCTCGCCGGCCGGGAGGACGCTCTC
This sequence comes from uncultured Holophagales bacterium, assembly GCA_964636395.1. Taxonomy (GTDB): domain Bacteria; phylum Acidobacteriota; class Thermoanaerobaculia; order UBA5066; family UBA5066; genus UBA5066. Next base: position 17,015 of record CAZWRQ010000006.1, on the reverse strand, counting down.
CCCGGCCGGAAGCACCGGGAAGGAGAGGCCGTACGTCCCGTCGTCCGACGTGCTGAAGACGAGGGCGGAGGCGGCCATCGCGGCGCCCTCGCCCGCGACGACGCGCAGCCGGAGCGGAGCGGCGAACGAGGCCGACGCGGCGCCGAACGTCTCCGCCGGAACGGCGCGGCTCGTTCCGGCCGGGAGGAAGATCGGGATGGGCGGGGACTCCTCGTCGAGGAGGAGCGCCTCGAGCGACAGCGGCGCGTCCGAGAGGTTCGCCAGCGTGACGACGGTGTCGTAGCGGGCGCCGTTCGCCCCCTCGGTACGGACGAGCGCCGGGACGAGCCGATCCCCTTCCGCGACCCGCCCGGCCGGAGCGGGAACGACGGCGAGGAGAGCGCCCGGGGCGGCGGGCGCGAGGCCGGGCAGGGCGACTCCCTCCTCGGTCCGTTCCACCGGGACCGGCCGGCCGTCGAGCGTCGCCGCGACGGCGGGAGGGAACGGTCCCGCGAGCGCGAGGTCGAACGCGCCCGCCGTCTCGACGCGGACGGAGACGGCGCGCGCGGCGTCGAGGCCGGCGGCCGGAAGGTCGATGCGGACGCGGGCCGGCCCCTCGACGCGGACGTCGACGTGATTCGCCGGGAGGTCGGAGCGCGCGTCGACGAGAACGCGGGTGCCGTCCGCCGGAGCCCTCCTCCCGAGGCGCGCCCAGTGAAACATCCGCTCCCGCGCGCCGAAAGCGACGCCGACGACGCGCGCGGGGCGCACGGAGCGCGTTTTCCCGAGCGCCGCTTCGAACAGCGCGGTCGCGGTGAGGAGGCGGACCTGGTCGTGTCCGACGTCGTCGGGAAATCCTGTCGAGAAGGCGTAGCCGGCGGGGTCGTCGGCGTGCAGCTCGGCGAGCGTCGGCGTCAGGCCGTGGGCGTCGGAGAAGCCCGGCGTGACGGTGACGTGGTGGGAGTTGCGGTAAGGGAAGTACGCTGCGGAGTCGGGCACCACGTCGTCGGCCTGGCCGTGGAGTACGGCGACGAAGAGGTTTCGGGCGTTCGGGAGGAGGAAACGCGGCGAGAGCTCGTGCCAGCGCGCGAGGACCTCGCCGCCCGACGAGGGCGGGCCGCCGGCGGCGGAGAGGTAGTCGGGGAACGCGGGCGACCAGAGCTGCCCCTGGAACGCGTCGGTCGGGCCGGCCGCGTCGACGAGGGCCGCGAAGCGGGACGGGTTGAGGAGGCCGATCCCGAGCGCGCCGCGCCCGCCCTGCGAGAACCCTGCGAGCGCGACGCGGTCGGGGTCGATCGGCGCACGCGAGAGGGCGTCGTCGAGGCAGGCGAGGACGTCGGTCTCGTCGGGGACGCCGTCCGCGCCGTCGACGTAGTGCGTCGAGGGGACTCCGATTCCACCCGACGCGATCCGCCCCTCCCAGAAGACGAGGACGACGCCGCGGGCGTCGGCGGCGTCGAGGTAGGGCGTCCTCTGGAACTGCCGGACGGTTCCGCCCCTCCCGTGGAGGAAGAGGATCGCCGGGAGGCGGCTCTCCCCGTCCCACGTCCGGGGGACGCGGAGCGCGTAGCCCCGCTCGGCGCCGTCGGCCGGCGAGCGATAGGAGGCCGGGACGACGAAGCCGGGGGCGATCGAGATCGAGGACGCGACGCCGGCCGGCGCGCCCGGGACGGAAGACGCCGCGACGGCGGAGAGGGCGAGGAGAGCCAGGGCCGCGAGCGTGGCGCGGAACCTTCGCGCCGGACGGGCGCCCGTCACTCCGCCGTCCTCACTCTCCGAAGACGTGGACGACGAGCCGCCGCCGGTGCGGCGTCGTCCGGTGCTCGGCGAGGAAGAGCCCCTGCCACGTCCCGAGCGCGAGGCGCCCGCCCGAGACGGGAATCGTCTCGCTCGAGCGGGTCACGGCGCCGCGCAGGTGCGCGGCCATGTCGTCGCCCCCCTCCGAGTCGTGCGCGTAGCGCGGGTCGCCGTCGGGGGCGAGGCGGGCGAGCCAGGCGAGGAGGTCGGCGCGCGCCGTCGGGTCGGCGTTCTCCTGCAGGAGGAGGCTCGCCGAGGTGTGCGGGCAGAAGACGACGCAGAGGCCGGTCGCGACGCCGGAGCGCGCGACGACGGCGGCGACGGCTTCGGTCACCTCGTGGAGGCCGCGCCCCGGCGTGGGGAGCTCGAGCCTCTCCTGCAGCTGCTTCACGGGCGGGACTCTACGCCAGCCCCGCTTCCACCTCGAGGCCGGCCGAAAGGTCGCGGACGAGGCCGCCGTGACGGCGGTCCAGCCGGAACCCGGGAAGCGGGAGGTTCCGGAACGCGAAGTGGGCGAGGAGCGAGCGTACGCCGAGCGAGGCGAGGCGCGCCGAGAGGTCGTCGAGCAGGGCGTTCGAGAGGCCCCGGCCGCGGACGCTCGGCGCGACGACGAGGCCGTCGAGCTGGGCCGCGTCGGGGGAGAGCTGCGACCACGAGACGCCGCCGACGATCCGCTCCGACGCGTCGAGGACGACGAGGTAGCGGCGGTCCGGGGAGAACGCGCGGGGGAGGCCGGCCCTCACGAAGAGACGGTAGAGCCGGCCCACCTCGGCCGCGTCGACCGGCTCGCGGACGAGCCAGGCGCCGTCCATCCGGTCGACGAGCTCCGTGGCGACGACGACGTGCTTGACGGCGTCGCCGACGACGCTGATCTCCACGGGACGGGAGGAACGGCCGGCGGGAAAGACGAGCCGCGTGAAGGCGTGCCTCTCGGCGTCCGTCGAGAGCGCGGCGTGGAGACCCTGCAGCTCGACGAGGTGCGTCGGGCGCGAGCCGGGCCGCGCGCGGAGCGCGGCGAGCAGCGCGTCGAACGCCGCCAGGACCGGCGGCGCGCTGCGGGCGAAGACCGTCTTCCGGAAGAGCCGATAGCGCGCTTCTTCGCCGAGCGTGTCGACGCGGTAGAGCCGGAGGAGCGACTCGGCCGTCCGCTCCCGCTCGGCGAGCGAGACGCCAGGGCGCTCGGCCTCCCACGCTTCGTAGCGGGCGATGGCGGTCTCGAGGGAGAGCGGCGTGCGCTCCCCGGAAGGGGCCGCGAGCGCCGCGTCGACCGCGGCCACGAGCCGTTCCCACGCTTCGGACGACGGGGCCTCTGCCGCTTCCTTCAGCTCGATGAGGAACGCGCGGGCTCCCTCCTCGCCGAGCGCCTCGAAGACGGCATCGACGATCCAGGCGGGCGAGAGGACCGCGGCGAGGCGCGGCGAGAGCGCGGCCGGCTCCCGGAACGCGTTGCGGAGCATCGGCGCGACGAGGTCGAGAGGCCCCGCGTAGGCCCGCGCGCCGGAGATCGAGAGGAGGCGCGCCCCGTCGCGGTAATCCTCCGCCGGGACGGCGACGTTCGAGGGGGCGACGAGGCCGGGGACGAGGAGCCGACCGCTCCGGTCCCACGCGGTGAAGAACGCCGCGAGCGCGCGGACGACGAGGCTCTTCACGGAGTGTCCTTCGCCGGGGCGAGCGCGCCCCGGCACGGCGGCGTCGCGAAGACGCTCGGCGAGCGTGAGCTCGTCGACCCAGGCCAGGGAGAGCGCGCCGAGGTCCGGACGGCAGGAGCCGACGCGCGGCACGACCGGCGGCCCCCACGGGTGGCCCGCGAGCGCGATCATCCGGAGCGTCGTCGCGCGGACCGCGGCCGAATCGAGGTCGCCTCGGACCGTCAGGAGGAGGTCGTGGTGATTCCCGGAGGCGGTCCGCACGGAGAGCCGATAGAGGCGGTGGCGCTGGAGCGCCTGGACGGGCGTCACCCAGATCCCCTCGTCGGGGATGTCGGCGAGCTCGGGCGGGTCGGTCTCGAAGGCGAGCTCGATCGACTCGCGGAGGAACGAGGTCCCGAGGAGGAGCCCCTCCAGCGTGCGGACCTCCTCCTCCGGCATCCCTTCGCGGAAGGAGAGCTTCTTCCGCCCCTCGGAAACGGGCGGGAGGAGCGCCGCGGCGGCGGCCGTCTCCTCGTGCCAGACGCCGAGCGAATCGAAGAGCGCGTCGGCCCGTCGCGCGAGCTCGGGGTCGCGCTCCTGGATCGCCCAGGAGGCGAGCTCGGCCCGGACGGCGGCATGGTCCTCCGGGTGATGCTTCGCGAAGTCGCACAGGAGCTCGAGGACGTCGCCCAGCGTCGTGCGGGTCGCGTCGGAAAGCGGCCCCGTCATCGCCTCGCGGTAGGAATGGAGGCGCCGGCGGAGGGCCGTGAGCCGCTCCTCGCCGAGCTCGGCCCGCGCGATCGCCGCCACGCTCTCCTCAGAGAGGAAGGGGAGGCCCGAGCGAAGGAACGCGGGGAGGATCTCTCCGGAGTCGACGAGCGGGTCGTCGAGGAGGAGGACCCGGTACGCCTCGCAGCGGACGCGGACGTCGGGGTGCCGCGCGAGCGCCTGGAGGCGCCGGCGGAGGAGCTCGGCAGTCCTCCGGTCTCCCTGGCGGAGGAGCGCCTCGGCGCGCGCGACCGCCTCGAGCGCCGCTTCGGGCGGGCCGAAGAGGAGCGCGACCGAGAGCTTGTGGAGCGCCGTGAGCTGGGGCGAGGGGAGCGGGGCCGGGAGCGGGGCGTCGTTCCCTTCGGGCACCTCCTCGCGCGCCGGGAGAAGGACCTCCGCGCAGCTGCCGGTGAGCGGGGTGTCCCAGCCGTCCTTCACGGGGAAGAGGGCGGCCAGCTCGGGGTTCCCGAGCCAGAGGAGCGGCTGGCGGGCGAGGAGGCCGAGGTCGACCGCGTGCCCCGCGCAGTGGTAGGCGAGGCTCCCGACCCGGACCTCGTCGCCGTCGGCGCGGGCCGCGAGAGCGGCGGAGCGGCCGTGCCGGAGGTCGACGAGGCGGCCCCCTTCTACGGCGAGGTCTCCCTCGAGGAGGCCGAGGTCGCGGAGCAGCCAGCGCGGGACGCGGACCTCGACGCCGTCGCCGGCGAGCCGTACGACGCGGTTCCGGTAGAGCCCTTCGATCACCGGCGCGAACGCCTTCTCGATCGCCTTCCTCTTGTACGAGCCCTTCGGCGTCAGCTCCCCCTCCTCGAGCGAGAGGTCGCGCGGGAGGACGGCGAAGTCGACGACCCTTTCGTACGGCGCGAGGTCGGCGTTCGCGGCGGCGACGATCCTCCGCAGGTAGTCGCGGGCCGCCTCTCCCTGCGGGTCGCCCGCGAGGACCGGGTCCTCCGCGTCGGGAACGACGAGAAGGACGTTGTCGTCCCGCCCGTCCCCCGCGAGGAAAACGCGGCGGACGCCGGGGACGCCCTCGAAGCGGGATTCGACGCGGCGCGGGGCGATCGTCCGGCCCCGGCTGTTCTTGTAGATGTCCTTCACGCGGTCGACGATCTCGAGGTGCCCGCTCGGGCGGGCGCGGAAGACGTCCCCGGTCGGGAGCCACCGTTCCTCGCCCGGCGCCGTCTCCGGCTCGTCGAGATACCGCGCGACGTACGGCCCTGCGATCTGGAGCTCGTCGCATTCGGCCAGGCGGACGCGGATGCCCGGCAGCGGCAGCCCGACGCTTCCCTCCTCGTATTCGCCCGGAGGCGTCATCGTGATCCCGCCCGTCGCCTCCGTCATCCCGAACCCGGAGCAGAGCTCGACGCCGTGCGCCTGGAAGTAGCGAAAGACCTGCGGGCCGAGGTAGCCGGCGGCGGAGAGGCCCCACCGGAGGCGCCCTCCGACGACCGAACGAAGCGCGGCGCGCGCGGTATCGGGGGAGGGCGCCTCGCCCGCGGCCTCGCGTGCGCGGGACTCCAGCTGCGCCCAGCGGATCGGGATCGAGATCAGCCCGGTCGGCTCGACCGTGCGCAGGCCCGCGGCGAGGCCGTCGAGCGACGGGTTCCCCGCGAAGACGTAGGTCCCGCCCCAGAAGAGCATCCCGAGGAGCTCGAGGTACCGTCCGAACGTGTGGTAGAGCGGGAGGAAGCAGAGGAGGGTCTCCTCCTCGCCGACGAACGGGAGCGCGGCGGCGCGCGCGAAGCGCTTCGTCACGAGGTTCGCCATCGAGAAGGCGACCCCCTTCTGGCCGCCGGTCGACCCGGAGGTGAAGAGGACGGTGCACGTCTCGTCGAGCGCGCGCCGCTGGGCGCGCGCGAGGAGCGCCGGGACGGCGGCCTCGGCCTGCGCCGCGAGCACCTCCCCGAGGACGACGTCCCCCTCCGAGGCGAGCTCGGCCGCCTCGTCGAGGAGGACGACCCGGAACGGGCGGGCGGTCCGACGCAACGCCTCGCGGACCCGCCTGAGGCTCTCCTCGGAGGCGACGACGGCGAGGTTCACGCCGAGGGCGTCGAACGCGGCGACCAGCTCGCCGGTCGTCAGGTGCGGCGAGAGGGGCGAGACGAGGAGGCCGTGGAGCAGCGCGCCGAGGTCGAGGCAGGTCGAGTCGAAGCCGTTCTCGGCCACGATCGCCACGCGCGGCTCCGCCTCGAGCGAGAGGAGCGTCGCCGCTATGGCGCCGGCGCGGCGGGCCACGTGCGCGTAGCTCCAGCGCGGCGCACCCGGCGCCGGCCCGTCGACGAGGAGCGCCCGCTCCGGGTGCGCCGCGACGCGCTGCGCGAGCATCCGCGCGAGGTCGTACCCGGAGGCGTGCACGGCCCCGATCGCGGCGTCGGCCCAGCGGTGCCGGGCCTCGCGGTCGCCGAGGGCGAGGAGGTGCTCGCTCCGCCGCGTCGCGTCGAGCCAGCGGTGCCAGAGGGCCGGCGGCGCGCTTCCTTCGGAGAGCGCGGCCCGGGCGGCATCGAGGAGCTCTGCGGCGCGTTCCGGGGAGGGCGCGCGCTCCCAGCGGTCGAGCGATTCCGGAAGGGAGGGGCCTCGGCTCATGCGGTCGCCTCGCGCGGGCGAGGATAGCCCGGCGTCGTGGACTCGGCCGGCGGCTCCCCATACCATCCGGGCGGGGGAGACGTGAGGGACGACGAACGACGCACCGGGGCCGATCTGCCGGAGCTCCTCGAGGTCCTCGGGGAGGTCTCCGAACGCGTCGGCGCCCTCAGCCTCTCGCGGAAGAGCCCGGCGTCGCGGCAGGAGATCGAGGAGCTGCGGGAGCGGCTCGCGTTCGCGAGGCACCTCCTCGAGGGGCTCTTCGCGCTCCGGGCCGAGCCGGTCCCGGACCCCGAGCCGGGGGTCGCGTTCGAAGCGCTCGGGCCGAGCCTCCGGCGGACGCTGCCACAGCGGCTCGCCGCTCAGCTCGAGGACGAGCGGAACGGCGTGATGGAGCGGAGCCTGCGGGAGCTCTCGTCGTTCGCGGCGTTCGGACTCCACGCGCGCGTCGTCGAGCTGTTCCGGCTCGTCGACTGGGTGGAGGCGCTCGCCGCCGAGGACGCCCGGCGTGCCGCCCCACCGACGGTGATCTCGCTTCGGCACGCACCGCGCGCGGCGACGAAGGCGAGCGCCCAGGCGATCCAGCGTGCGACCCCGTCCCCGAACGCGCCTCCGTGCCCGCCTCGCCGGACCGCGCCGGCCCCGGAGCGGCCGGTCGCTCAAACGCCGCCTCCCGAGGACCCGGGACCGGACCTCTCTTCCTACGACCTGCGGCTCGACGAGGCCGGCGAGCGGATCGACGTGGCGGGCGCCTCGGCCTGGTTCGCGTCGGCCGCAGGTCCGCAGGCCGAAGGACCGGGGCTCGCCGCGTCCTTCGCCGTCGCTTTCCCCGCCGGGATCGCGCTCGCCGTGGCAGCCGGCGCCGAGTCATCGCTCGGGGCCCGCCTCGCCGCGGTCGTCGCGGTCCGCGCCTTCTGCCGCGCCGCGGCCGCCGGCCCATCCGATCCACTTGCCGCGGTCCGCACGGCGCGGAGTCACCTCGAGATGCTCCTCGCCGCCCTCCTGACGGCCGGCGACTCTTCCGAGGCGCTGTCCCGGGTGCGGGGCGCGATGGCTCCCGGGAGCGCACGCCGGGTCCTCGCCCACACGCGCGCCCCCGAGGAGGCGCTCCGCCGTGTCCCGCCCGCCCTCGCCTGCGGCCTCGTCGGAGCCGTCGCGACGGCCTCGGGCGGCCGGGTGGAGGCGACGGTCGTCCGCCTCGGGCCGGGTACGGTCCAGGTCCGAAGGGGCGGAGCGCCCTCGCCGATCCCGTTCGCGCCTCAGGCCCCCGAGCCCTCGTTCCTCGCGCCGGGGGCGCTCGGCGCCGCCGTCTTCGACCGCGCGGAGGCGGCGCCCGCCGCGTCGCTCGGGCGCGGCGACGCCCTCCTCCTCGCGACCCCGGCGGTCGGGCGCGGCGCTTCGAGCGCCTGGACCTCGCTCGCGACGCTCTGGCCTCCGTTCCCGGACGGCCTCGGCGACGGCGCGTCCGCCCGCAAGCTCCTCGAGCGCGCCGAGCGGTGGGGCGTCGCGGAGCCGCCGAGCTTCGCCGGTCCGCTCGGGATCGGCGTCCTCCTCGCGCGCTGAGCCGAAGCGTCTCGCGTCCCGCGCGGAAGGCTAGACTCTCCCGGTTGGAGGTCTCCCGATGCGCATCGTCCTCGCCGCGACCGTCCTCGCGGCTTCCTTCTCGTTCGGCGGAGCCTTGAGCGCCGCCACCGCCCCTTCCGTCTCCCCCGGCGCGCTGAAGTCCCTCGAGGCGGAGCTCGTCGAGCGCCACGGCGAGGCCTCCCGGTCCCGCGTCGCGCGCGGGCTCGCGCAGGCGGCCACCCTCTGGCGCGCCTCCGACGGCGACGACGCCGCCTTCGCCGAGGTGGCGCGGACGCACTTCCTCTCCGATCCGGCGCAGCTCGATGCCCTCTTCTCCCGGATGGAACGGGTCCTCGAGTCGGTCGGCGGGCACATGCTCGAGATCGTCCGCGACCTCAGGGAGCACTCCGACCTCGACCGGGGAGAGATCCTCCCGTTCGACGACGTGATGGCGGGATGGGACCCCTCGGCCCACGTCGCCGACGACCTGTTCGAGAACCGCCTCGCGTTCGCGGTCCTCCTGAACTTCCCGTTGACGACGCTTCCGGAGCGGCTCGAGAAGGGGCCGTCGTGGAGCCGGAGGGAGTGGGCCGAGACGCGCCTCGCCGAAGGGTTCGGCAAGCGGGTGCCGGCCGAGGTGAACCAGGCCGTCGCGACCGCTTCGGCCGACGCCTCGCGGTACATCTCCGAGTACAACCTCCGGGTCCATCACCTCCTCGACGAGAAGGGGCGCCGGCTCTTCCCGCAGGGCAAGCGCCTCCTCTCGCACTGGAACCTGCGCGACGAGATCAAGGCATGCTATGGCGACGAGAAGGACGGCCTGGCGAAGCAGCGGACGATCGCGAGGGCGATGGAGCGGATCGTCAACCAGACGATCCCCACGTCCGCGATCGACTCGCCCTGGATCGACTGGAACCCGTTCACGAACGAGGTGAAGGCGACGACCTCGCTCGAGCCGGGTGCTCCGCCGGTCCCGAAGGACCTGCCGGTCTTCGTCTCGCCCGAGTCCGTCGGCCGATACGCGAAGCTCCTCGCGACCTTCCGGGCCGCCCGCCTCGTCGACCCGTACTCCCCGTCCGCCCCGACCCTCATCGCGCGGCGCTTCCAGGAAGACCGCCAGCTCCCCGAGGCCCGCGTACGGGCGATGCTCGAATCCGTCCTCTTCTCTCCCGTCTTCGCGCGGGTCGGCGCGCTCGTCAAGGAGCGCCTCGGACGACCGCTCGAGCCGTTCGACATCTGGTATCCGGGCTTCCGCGACCGCGGGCCGTACACCGAGGCCCAGCTCGACGAGATCACGCGGAGGAAGTACCCCACGCCCGAAGCCTTCGAGAAGGACATCCCCCGGATCCTGCGCGACCTCGGCTTCCCGGAGGAACGGGCCCGCGCCATCGCTGCGAACGTCGTCGTCGACCCGGCGCGCGGCTCGGGCCACGCATGGGGAGCGGCTCGCCGTGGGGACAAGGCGCACCTTCGCACGCGCGTCGGCAAGGGCGGGATGGACTACAAGGGCTACAACATCGCCGTCCACGAGCTCGGCCACAACGTCGAGCAGACGATCTCGCTGAACGACATCGACCACACCCTCCTCGCTGGCGTGCCGAACACGGCCTTCACGGAGGCGATCGCCTTCGTGTTCCAGGAGCGCGACCTCGAGCTCCTCGGGCTCGACAAGGGCGACGCGAAGGGCCGCGCGCTCGCCACGCTGAATACCTACTGGGGGACGGCGGAGATCGCCGGCGTCGCCCTCGTCGACATGAACGTCTGGCACTGGATGTACAGGAACCCCGAGGCGACGCCCGCCCAGCTGCACCAGGCGGTCCTCGCGAGCGCGAAGAGCGTCTGGAACCGCTTCTACGCCCCCGTGTTCGGCGTGAAGGACTCTACGATCCTCGCGATCTACTCCCACATGATCGACTCTTTCCTCTACCTCCCCGACTACCCGTTGGGGCACCTGATCGCGTTCCAGATCGAGCGGCACGTCGAGAGGGCGGGTGCCGTCGGTCTCGAGGTGGAGCGGATGGCGCGGCAGGGGCGGATCTCGCCGGACCTCTGGATGCAGGGAGCGGTCGGGGCGCCCGTCGGCTCCGAGGCGCTCCTCGAGGCCGCGGCCGAAGCGCTCGCAGAAGTCGGCCGCTGACGGCCCCCGCGGGGGGCGTCGGAGCGGCTCCGGCGTCCCCCCGGTGTACGATGACCTCCGCCCCGTCCGATCCCGATCCCGGGGCGCGTGACGGCCGGGGCGGACGGACGATGCGCGGACCGAGGCGGCTCTCCCAGCAGCTCATCCTCTCGTTGACGGTCGTCGTCTCGCTCGTCGTCGTGGCGAACGGCGTCATCGCGGTCCGCTCGGCCGACACCCAGCTCCAGGCGACGATGCTCCAGAGCGTCGAGCAGCTCTCCGGGGCGATTGCGAGCTCCACCTGGCACGCGATGCTCGCGGACAACCGGGAGTCGGCCTACGAGGTCATGCAGACGATCGCCGCCAAGCAGGGGATCCGGAGCGTGCGGATCTTCAACAAGGAAGGGCGGGTCATGTTCTCGACCCCTCGATCCGAGGTGAAGGTCGTCGACAAGAAGGCGGAGGCCTGCTTCCTCTGCCACGCCTCCGAGCAGCCCCTCGTGAGGGTCGACGCCCCGACCCGCGCCCGCGTCGTGAAGCGCGCGGACGGCGGCCGGACCCTCGCGATGGTCACCCCGATCTACAACGAGCCGGCGTGCAGCAACGCCGCCTGCCACGCCCACCCGGAGAGCCAGAACGTCCTCGGCGTCCTCGACGTCGGCCTCGACATGAAGCTCGTCGACCAGCAGGTGCGCCGGATCGAGATCCGGACCGCGCTCTTTACCTCGCTCGCGGTCCTCCTCGTCGGCCTCTGCGCGGCGGCGTTCACGCGGCGTTTCGTCACGACGCCGCTCACGCGGCTCTCGGAGGCCACCCGGCAGGTCGCCGAGATGAAGCTCGACCGCCCTATCGCGCTCACCTCGAGCGAGGAGCTGGAGGCGCTCGCGGGCTCCTTCAACGAGATGCGCCGCCGGCTCGCGCTCGCGATGGACGAGCTGAACGACCTCACGCGGGGGCTCGAGGAGAAGGTCGACGAGAGGACCGAGCAGCTGAGAGTGGCCCAGCAGAAGCTGATGCAGGCCGACCGGCTCGCGTCGCTCGGCCAGCTCTCGGCCAGCGTCGCCCACGAGATCAACAACCCGCTCTCCGGCGTCCTGAACCTCTCGATGCTGATGCAGAGGATCCTGAAGGACGACGGCATTCCGAAGGGGCGGGAGGCGGAGTTCCGGCGGTACCTCGAGCAGGTCGTCGCCGAGACGGCACGGACCGGGCGCATCGTCTCCGACCTCCTCGCCTTCTCCCGGCGGGGGACGCCCGTCCGCTCCGAGACCGACCTGAACGCGATCGTGGGCCGGACCCTTTCGCTGGTCTCGCACAAGCTCAAGCTGATGAACGTCGAGGTCGAATGCGCCCTCGACGCCGCGCTCCCGCACGTCGAGGCCGACTCCTCGCAGCTCCAGCAGGTCGTCATCAACCTCGTCCTGAACGCGGGCGAGGCGACCCGGAAGAAGGGGACGGGCCACGTCCGCGTCTCCACCCGGGCGACGGCGCTGAAGAAGGAGGTCGTCCTGGAGGTGCGCGACGACGGCGAGGGGATGCCGCCCGAGCTGAAGGACCGGATCTTCGAGCCGTTCTTCACGACGAAGGACGAGGGGAAGGGCGTCGGCCTCGGGCTCGCCGTCGTCTACGGCATCGTCCAGGCCCACGACGGCGACATCGAGGTCGAGAGCGCGCCCGGGGAGGGGACCCTCTTCCGCGTCACGCTCCCGGTCCGCGGAGAGGCGGCGGCCGCGAAGGCGTGAGCGTCCTCGCCGTGGTCCCGATCGGCCCCTCCGACGAAGAGGTCCTGGCCGCGGTCGAAGGCGTCGTCGCGTCCGCCTTCGGGCGCGAGACCGCGCGGCTCGCGCCGATCCCGGAGCCGGCCGGGGCGTTCGACACCGCGCGCGGGCAGTGGAGCGCGCCGGAGATGCTCAAGGCGCTCCTCGCGGCCCGGCCGCCGGAGGCCGAGCGGGTGCTGGGCGTGACCGGACGGGACCTCTTCGTCCCGGTCCTCAGCTTCGTCTTCGGGCAGGCGCAGATGGGCGGCCCGACGGCCGTCATCTCCCTCGCCCGGATCTCGCAGGAGTTCTCCGGGCTCCCCGGGGACCGGCCGCTCCTCCTCGCGCGTGCGCGCAAGGAGGCCGTGCACGAGCTCGGGCACACGTTCGGCCTCGTCCACTGCCCGGACCCGGCCTGCCCGATGTCGCTCTCGACCGGCGTCGTCCAGGTCGATCGCAAGGGAGAATCGCTCTGCGCCTCGTGCGCGGCGCTCGTGAAGGAACGGACCCCGGCGGCGAAGCCGCCGGAAGGGAGGACGGGATGAAGGCGACGTGGCGGATCCTCGTCATCGACGACGAGGCGGTCATGCGCGAGTCGCTCGCGGCCTGGCTCCGCGAGGACGGGTACGAGGTCGACACCGCGGCCTCGGGCCGCGAGGGGATCGACAAGGCGCGGGAGTCCGACTACGCGATCTACTTCGTCGACCTGAAGATGCCGGGGGGCATCGACGGCATCGAGACGATGATGGAGGTCAAGAAGCTCCGCCACGACGCCTCGATCGTCATCATCACGGCCTACGCGACGGTCGACACGGCGATCACGGCGATGAAGGAGGGGGCCCTCGAGTACATCGTCAAGCCGTGCAACCCGCAGGAGATCTCGCTCCTCGTCACCCGCATCATCAAGGTGAGGAACCTCGAGCGGGAGAACGAGATCCTCCGGCGGAGCCTCACGGGGCGCTGGCGCTTCCACGACCTCCTCTCGAAGAACCCCCGGATGCAGGAGGTCTTCGGCCTCGTGAAGGAGGTCGCGAGCCTCCGCAGCACCGTCCTGATCACGGGCGAGAGCGGCACCGGCAAGGAGCTCGTCGCGCGGGCCCTCCACTTCTCGGGTGACCGGGCCGAGGGCCCCTTCGTCGGCGTCTCCTGCGCCGCCCTCACCGAGACGCTCCTCGAGTCGGAGCTCTTCGGCCACGAGAAGGGGGCCTTCACCGGCGCCGTCGAGAGGCGGAAGGGGAAGTTCGAGCTCGCCGAAGGGGGGACGATCTTCCTCGACGAGATCGGCGACATCTCGGCGAAGGTCCAGGTCGACCTCCTCCGCGCCCTCCAGGAGCGGCGCTTCTTCCGCGTCGGCGGGACCGCGGAGGTCGCGGTCGACGTGCGCGTCGTCGCCGCCACGAACGCCGACCTCGCCGAGGCGGTCCGGCAGGGGCGCTTCCGCGACGACCTCTTCTATCGCTTGAACGTCGTTGCGATCCACCTCCCGCCGCTCCGCGAGCGGCCCGAGGACGTCCCGCTCCTCGCCCGCTCCTTCCTCGAGCGCCTCTCGCACGAGCTCGGCAAGGAGGCGGAAGACCTCTCCGAAGGGGCGCTGAAGGCGCTCCTCGCCCACCGCTGGCCGGGGAACGTCCGCGAGCTCGAGAACGCCGTCGAGCGCGCGCTCGTCACCGCGAAGGGGCGCGTCCTGACCGAGGACGACTTCGCCTTCCTCCGCCCCGTCTCCGAGGCCGCGCCCGGCTGGAGCGTCCCGACGCACCTGCCGCTCTCGGACGTCGAGAAGGCCGTCATCGCCGCGACGCTGAAGCGGAACGACGGGAACGTGAAGGAGACCGCCGCCGTCCTCGGCATCGACCGCTCGACGCTGTACGACAAGCTCAAGAGGTACGGGATCGAGCGGCCCTGATTCGTTCCTGCCCCGCCCGCCCTCTCGTGGGGCATGTTCTTCGCGCGGGCTCGAACCCTGCGCGGGCGAGGGGCCGGAGAGCTCCGCTACTCCGCGCCGGTGACGAGCGCGAGGTAGCTCGTGTGGCGGCGGAAGCGGAAGAGGAAGTGGGCGAGGTCGGGCGTGAAGCGGACGTGCCCGTAGAGGACGCCGTTCGGGTCCCGCGGCGAGACCTCGAGAGCGAGAGTCCTCCGGCCGGTCTCGAGGTCCACGCGGAAGACCCGCAGCGGGATCTCCCGGTCCCAGACGAAGAGGGCCCTCGAGGAGCTTTCCCAGGCGACGGGAAGGTCTCCTTTCGTCGTCCCGGCGAGGGGGCTCCCGTCCCGGGGCGCGATCGGAAAGAGCCAGACTTCCTTGTCGCGCACGACTCCCGCGATCGACCTGCCGTCCGGCGACAGGAGGACCTCGTCGACGCCCTCGGGGGTCACGGCGCGCGCGGCCCCGCCGGCCTCCCTGTCGAGGACGAAGCCCCGAAGGTCCGAGCCCTCGGACGACCCGGTGAACGCGAGAAACCTCCCGTCCGCGGAGAACGAGAGGAGGCGGCTCCCCGAGATGCTCGCTTCGGCCCCGAGGGCGAGGTCCCGGGACGCGCCGGGCCCCGTCGGCACGGCTCGCAGCCGATCTCCCCGTCCGCTCGCGGGGGTGAGGAAGACCCATCGCCCGTCGGGCGAGACTCCGGCGGAGAAGCCGGCCCCCAGACGCACCGGAGGGGAGCCGCCCGCGCGGCGGTAGAACGCGGCGCTCTCTCCCTTCGCCAGGGTCATGGCACCGTCTCCGGAGAAGAGCGCTCCGTCGTGGGAGATGCCGGTCACGAAGCTGGCGCGCCACCAGGAGTACGAGCGGATCTCGGCGTCTCCCGAAAGCCGCCCTTCCAGCTCCACGTGCGTCTCGTCGTACGTAAGCAGGATCCGCCCGTCCGGGGCCGCGTCGAGGAGCCGGACGGTCGACGGGACCCGGAGAAGGACGCGCGGGGAACGCGACGGCGCGAAGGCCTGGAGAAGCCCTCCCTCCTCGACCCGGTAGCTCGTGGCCCAGACCTCCTCGCCGGACGGGGACCAGGCGAGCCCCTGCGAGTAGTCGAGCTGAGGGGAGAGCCGCGCGACGCGTCCGTCGGCTCCGAGGATCGAGACCGATCCGAGGTCGTCGCCGTCGACGTCGTGGTCGAGGAAGGCGAGCCGTTTTCCGTCCGGAGAGATGCGCGGGTGCGAGATCCAGCCGCGGCTCCGGTGGACCACGCGGCCGATCGGGTACTCGAGCTGCTGCCCGGGAGAAGCGGCTCTCACGACGGCGAACGAGCCGCCGTCGGGCGCGATGTCGGCGTCGAAGACCTCCTCGAGGACGGGCTTCGGCGACCCGCCGGAGAGCGGGGCCCGGGTGAGCGTGCCCACTCGCTTCCAGCTCCCGACGTTCCGCCGGCCGGCGAGGAGCGCCATCTCTGCGCTCCTCGAGATTCCGACGACGTCGCCCGCGGGTAGATCGAGGACGCGGGACTCGATGGCGTCGAGCCGCGCCGAGTAGAGGGCCGGGGGGCGTCCGTCGAGCGCGGCGCTGTAGACGACGTTCTCCCCGTCGGGCGTCAGGCGTGCCGAGAAGACGTCCCCGTGCGACCAGGTGAGGTTGCGGAAGACCGGCGGCTCCTTCCGCGTCCAGCGGGCGGTGACGAACGCAGAGCCCGCCGCCGCGGCGACGACGAGCGCCGCGACGAGCGCTACGCGGGAGCGTCCCCTCCGGGCGGAACTCCCTCTGGCGGGAGCCGGCACGAGGAGGCGAGAGGAGTCCGACGGCGGCGCGTCGGCGCCGGTGTCGGCGAGCTCGAGCCGCGCGTCGGCGATGTCGTGCAGGCGGTCCCTCGCGTCCTTGGCGAGGCAGCGGCGAAGCAGGCGCCGGACGGCCCCGGGCGTGCCCGCGGGCAGGAGCGACCACTCCGGCTCGCGCGTCAGGACGGCCACGACGACGTCCGAGAACGTCGCGCCCTCGAAGAGGCGGCGCCCCGTGAGCATCTCGTAGAGGACGACGCCGAACGCCCAGATGTCCGCCCGCCTGTCCACGGGCAGCCCCCGGGCCTGCTCGGGGGCCATGTACGCCACCGTCCCGAGGAGCGCCCCCGGCGTCGTCCCGTCCGTCGTCTGCGTCGCGAGGTCGGCGGCGCTGACCGACGGTCCCTCCGAGGCAGAGTCTGCCGACCACGCCTTCGCGAGGCCGAAGTCGAGGAGCTTCACCGTCCCGTCGCCCGCGACCTTCACGTTGGCGGGCTTGAGGTCCCTGTGGACGATCCCCTTCGCGTGGGCCTCCTCGAGCGCCTCGGCAATCTGCCGGGCGATGGCGATCGCCTCTGCCACCGGCAGCGGGCCGGCGCCGATCCTCTGCGCGAGGGTCTCCCCCTCGGCCAGCTCCATCACGAGGAGCGTGCGGCCGTCGACCTCCTCGAATGAGTGGAGCGCGGCGATCGCCGGGTGCCGGAGCTGCGCGAGGACCCTGGCCTCGCGGGCGAATCGGGAGACCCGGTCGGATACGTCGGCGAAAGCCGGGGAGAGCACCTTGATCGCGACCTCCCGGTCGAGCCGCGTGTCCCTGGCCCTCCAGACCTCTCCCATCCCTCCCGTTCCGAGCGGAGCGAGCACGAGGTACGGTCCGAGGCGGGTCCCCGGCACAAGACTCACGGGATCGCCCGTCGTCCGGTGCGGAACATGCTCTGGAATCGAGTGTATCCGCTCTGTCCGCGCCTCGGGAGCGGTTTCGGCCGGTGAGGCGAGGAGAGAACGCGGAGCCCCGCAGGGGAAGGGCGAAGAAGCGCCCGCCCGGTCCCGTGCGTGGGACCGGGCGGGCCCGGGGAAATCGGCGGTGTCGGGGCGGAAGCCCTGTGGACCCACCCCGCGCCCCCCATCCAC
>CAZWRQ010000005.1:0-42366 GCA_964636395.1 uncultured Holophagales bacterium | reverse complement strand
GTTGTGCGCCTGCAGGGCCTCGATGCCGTCGAACAGGCGGAAGATGGTCGGCGTGTCGCCCGCGCCGCCGAGGCGCACCACGGTGTTGTTGACGAAGCGGTAGCGGCCGTTGCTCTGGCCGGTGGCATCGCCGCCGAAGCGCATCACCGCGCCGAAGGCGGCCGTGTGCACGATGACGTTGCCGACCACGTCGGAGTCCTCGCGCGCCTGGTCCTCGGGCACGCCACCGGCGGGATCGGGGCCGATCAGCTCCAGCTCGTGGAAGTACGCGCCCTCGAGCCAGTTGTAATGGATCTCGTTGCGCTCGGCGCGGCTCTTGATCAGGTTCCCGCCGTCCCGGGTGTCGTCGAAGCGGCTGTCGTGGACGTAGCTGTACTGGAGGCGAAACACCGAACCCGGATGCGCGATCTCGTCGGTCGCCATGTAGATCGCGTGGTTGCCGCCGTTGGAACCGGCGTTGGCGATCTCCGAGTACTCGACCGTGAGCGAGCCGGAGTCGTTGTCGGCGCCGAGGATGCCGTGGCGCGGGCAGTCGTGGATGTAGGCGTCGCGGATCACCAGGTCGTGCGAGTGGTGGTAGATGCAGCGGAAGGTCCCGCCCAGGGTGTCGCCGGTGCCGCTGACCTCGAAGCCTTCGAACACGACGTGGTCGGCGAGGCGGAACTCGATGGTGTTGGTGCCGCCGCGCAGGTGCGGGCGCTGGCCGTTGACGCGGATCCCGCGCAGCGTGACCGGGTTGCCGGCGGCGCCGCCATCGGCCGCGGGCATGACGATGTCGCCGCCGTAGATCACGTTGCCGTCGACCTCGACCACGTCGCCCGGGCCGAGGTCGATCGCGTTGAACACCGCGTTCAGCGTGGCATGGGGCCGGGTCGGTCCGACCTGGTAGGTCGCGGCGCGGGCCGCTCCGGACAGCGCCAGCGTGGCGATGGTGCTGGCGCAGACCGGCGCCGCGAAAGATCAGCCAGATCAGCCCGGCGGTGACGGCGCTGATCCCGGTCTTGACCACCAGATAGCGGTTCACCCGCCGCATGATGGTGTGGACCGTGTCCAGCCAAAGCTGGGCACGGGCCGGGTCGCCGGAGCGGAGGAGCGACTCGCCGACGAGGAAGGCGTCGAAGCCCGAAGCCGCGAGGCGCTCGACGTCCCCGGGGCCGTGGATGCCGCTCTCGGCGACGCGGCCGACCGACGGCGGCAGGAGCCTTCCCATCCCGGCGACCCGCCCGAGGTCGACGACGAACGTCCTGAGATCGCGGGCGTTCAGTCCGACGACCTCGGCGCCGGCCGCGAGCGCGCGCCGGACCTCCTCCTCGTCGTGCGCCTCCACGATCACCGCGAGGCCTCGGGCTCGAGCCGCACGGCGGAGCCGGGCCAGCTCGTCGTCCGCGAGCGCGGCGACGATGAGGAGGACGGCGTCGGCCCCGAGCGAGAGGGCGAGGTCGAGCTGGACCTCGTCGACGACGAAGTCCTTCATCAGGACGGGAAGGCCCGAGACCCGCTTCACCTCCGGGAGCCAGGCGAGGTCACCCCCGAAGAAGTCGGGCTCCGTCACGACCGAGATCGCCGCGGCGCCGGCCCGGCGGTAGGCCTTCGCGACGGATCGGATCGCGGGCAGGAGTCCGTCGCCGACGGAGCCGGGGGATCCGGGAGGCAGCGAGTCGCGCCCCCCGGAGAGGATCGTGCCCGCCGACGGAGAGCGGTGCTTCACCTCGGCGATGACGCGCGGCCCGCCGGCGCGGAGGCCCGCGAGGAACCGCGCGCCGTCGGACAGGATCGCCGCCGCGCCGAGCGGTGCGAGCTCACCCGCGGCGAGCCGCCGCCGGCGGGCGGAGAGGATCTCCGCGAGGATCGAGGGGGCGCTCACGCGGCCTCCTGCGAGATCGCCGCGAGCCGCTCGAGCGCGCGCCGCGCGGCGCCCGAGTCGATCGAGGCGGCGGCGCGGGCCATTCCGTCGCCGAGGTCGAGCGCGACGCCCGAGACGAGGAGCGCCGCGGCGGCGTTCATCAGGACGGCGTCGCGCCGCGGCCCCTCCTCGCCGTCGAGGATCAAGCGGAGGATCGCGGCGTTCGTCTCCGCATTCCCGCCCGCCATCTCGCGCGGGTCGCGCTCGGGGAGGCCGAACGTGGCGGCCGTCCACTCCTCGAGCCGGACCTCTCCTTCCGCCACCTCGGCCACGATCGTCAGGCCGTGAGGGAGGAGCTCGTCGCCGGCGCCCGAGTTCGAGACGACGAGGGCGTGCTCGGCGCCGAGCGCCGCGAGGGCGTGCGCGAGGACCGGGACGCGGAGCGGCCGGTCGACGCCGACGAGCTGGCGCGTCACGCCGAGCGGATTCGCGAGAGGGCCGGCGAGGTTGAACGCCGTGCGGATGCCGAGCTCGCGGCGCATCGGCCCGACGGACTTCATCGCCGCGTGATAGGCCGGGGCGAAGAGGAACGTGACGTTCGCCTGGGCGAGGGCCCGCGCGGCGAGGGCCGGCGGCATGTCGATCCTCACGCCGAGGGCCGCGAGCACGTCGGCCGAGCCGCTGGCCGAGGAGACGGCGCGGTTGCCGTGCTTGGCGACCGGGACGCCCGCCCCCGCGACGACGAAGGCGGCCGTCGTCGAGACGTTGAAGGTCCCCTGCCCGTCGCCCCCCGTCCCGCAGACGTCGACGGAGCGCGCGGCGAGCTCCTCGGGGACCGGGGGCCGCGCCGCACGGCCGCGCAGCGCGTCGACGACCCCGGCGACCTCCTCGGGACCCTCGCCGCGCCGCGCCATCGCCGCGAGGAGCGCCGCGGCGCGGACCTGCGAGTAACCCTCCCCGAGCATCTCCTCAACGGCGAGGCGCGCCTCGTCCCGCGAGAGCGTCCGCCCCTCCATGACGAGCTTCAGCGCGCGGTGGAGGTCGCCCGCGCCCGGCGCGGGGAGGCTCACGACGCGCCCTTCTCGACGAAGTTCGCGAGGAGCCGCTCCCCCTCCAGCGTGAGGATCGACTCGGGATGGAACTGGACGCCGACGATCGGACGCTCGCGGTGACGGAGCCCCATGACGACCTCGTCCGAGGTCTCCGCCGTGATCGCGAGGCACGCGGGCACCGTCGACCGCTCGACGACGAGCGAGTGGTAGCGCGTCGCGACGAACGGGTTCCCGAGGCCCGCGTAGATCCCCTCCCCGTCATGGCGGATCTCGGAAGTCTTCCCGTGCATCAGGACGGGCGCCCTCACGATGGAAGCGCCGAAGACGTGCCCGATGGCCTGGTGGCCGAGGCAGACCCCGAGAAGCGGGACCTCCTCGTTGCGCCGGATCAGCTCCTCGCTGATCCCCGCGTCCTCGGGGCGCCCCGGCCCGGGCGAGATCACGATCCGCGCCGGCTTCAGCGCGAGCGCCTCCTCCGCGGTGATCGCGTCGTTCCGGACGACGCGGACCTCGGGGTGGAGCGTCTGGAGGACCTGGACGAGGTTGAAAGTGAACGAGTCGTAGTTGTCGACGACGAGGATCACGGCTCGTACTCCTTCGCCGCGTCGACGGCGCGCATGAGCGCCCACGCCTTGCTCTCGCACTCGTCCGCCTCGGCCTCGGCGCCCGAGTCGGCGACGATGCCGGCGCCCGCCTGCACGTGGAGGACGCCGTCCCTCACGACTGCCGTCCGGATGCCGATCGCCATGTCGAGGTGCCCCGCGAAGTCGAGGTAGCCGACCGCGCCGCCGTAGGCCCCACGGCGGACCGGCTCGAGCTCCTCGATGACCTCCATCGCGCGGATCTTCGGGGCGCCCGTGAGCGTCCCCGCCGGGAAGGTCGCACCGAGGGCGTCGACCGCGTCCTTACCGTCGGCGAGGCGTCCGGTGACGCGCGTCGCGAGGTGCATGACGTGCGAGAAACGCTCGACGGTGAAGAAGTCGCGGACCTTCACCGTCCCCGGCGCGGCGATCCGGCCGAGGTCGTTCCGGCCGAGGTCGACGAGCATCACGTGCTCGGCCCGCTCCTTCTCGTCGGCGAGAAGCTCGCGCGCGAGGGCGAGGTCCTCCTCCGGGGTCGCGCCGCGCCGGCGCGTCCCGGCGAGCGGGATCGTCTCGACGTCGTCCCCTCCGGCACGGACGAGCCTCTCCGGGGAGGCTCCGAAGATCACGGCGTCGGGGGTCCTGAGGTAGTACTGGTAGGGCGAGGGGCTGACGCGCCGCAGGGCGCGGTAGATCGAGAAGGGGTCCCCCTCGATCGGCGCCGACCAGCGGCGCGAGAGAACGACCTGGAAGACGTCGCCCGCGCGGATGTGCTCCTTCGCCCTCTCGACGCGGTCGACGTAGGCCTTCCGGGGGAGCGTCTCTTCCCACGGGCCTGCGAGGCGCGCGGACCGCCCGCCGTGAGGCCGGCCGGCGTCGACGCGCGCGGCGAGCGTCGCGAGCCGAGTCCTTACGGCCGCCTCCTCGCCGAGCCGTGCGTTGCCGAGGAAGAGGAGGCGGTGCCTCACGTGGTCGAACGCGAGGACCGTCTCGAAGACCCCGAACCAGGCGTCCGGCAGGCCGACGACGTCGGGGGTCGCCGACGGAAGGCGCTCGAGCCGCCGCACTGCGTCATAGCCGGCGAAGCCGACCGCCCCGCCGATGAACGGTGGCAGGTCGTCGCCGAAGCCGTCGGAGGCCGGGAGCGCCCGCGTCTCCGAGCGGACGACGCCGCGCAGGAGGGCGAACGGGTCCCCGTCGGCGCCGCTGAAGGAGCGCTCCGGGGCGGTCCCGAGGAACGACCAGCGCGCCACGCGCTCACCTCCCTCGACCGACTCGAGGAGGAAGCAGGGCTCGTCGTCCGAGAGGAGCGTCCGCATCACGGCGACCGGGGTCGTCAGGTCGGCCGGCCTCTCGAGGACGACGAGCGTCCGGGCTTCGTTCTTCCCCATCACTTCTCCTCCCGGCGCACCCCGCGCCGTGCCGCCAGCTCCGTCGCGACCGCCTCGGGGGAGAGCCCCCGGGCGGCCATCAGGACGACGACGTGATACATCAGGTCGGCGATTTCCGCCGCGAGCCCCGCCTCGTCGCGCGAGACCGCCGCGAGGGCCACCTCGACCCCCTCCTCCCCGACCTTCTGCGCGCACTTCCCGATTCCCTTCTCGAGGAGGCGGTTCGTATACGAGCCCGGATCGGGGCGTGCCTTCCGGTCGGCGACGACCGCGAAGAGCGGGCCGAGGCCGAAGGGGTCGATGCCGCTCGACGTGGACGCCTCCTCCCCGGGGGCTGCCGCGATCGACGCGAAGCAGCTCGCGGAACCCGTGTGGCAGGCCGGCCCGGCCGGCTCGACGTCGTAGAGGACGGCGTCGCGGTCGCAGTCGAGCGAGACGCGGACGACGCGCTGGACGTTCCCCGAGGTCTCCCCCTTCTTCCAGAGCGCGTTCCGCGAGCGGCTGAAGAGGTGCGTCTGCCGCGTCTCGACGGTGAGCGCGAGCGCCTCGTCGTTCGCCCAGGCGAGCGTGAGGACCTCGCCCGTCGTGGCGTTCCGCACGACGACGGGGACGAGGCCGCGCCCGTCGAAGGCGACCTCCTCGAGGCCCGCCGGGACCGCCGGGCGGACAGGGACGCCCGCCCTCGCGAGGGCCCTCTTGACCTGGCCGACGCTGAAGATCCGGTCGTGGAAGACCGAGGCCGCGAGGACGGCGTCGGCGCCCCCCTCGAGGACGGCCGGGGCGAAGTGCGCGAGCTCGCCCGCGCCGCCCGAGGCGACGATCGGCAGCGCCGTCGCCGCGCGCGCCGTCTTCAGCATCGCGAGGTCGAAGCCCGCCTTCGTCCCGTCGGCGTCCATCGAGGTGAGGAGGATCTCCCCCGCCCCGCGTGCCGTCACCTCGGAGACCCAGGTGCCGAGCTCGGACCCGGTGAGGTTCCGCCCCCCGTGGGTCGAGACGACGAAACGTTCTCCCGCTCTCTTCGCGTCGACGGCGACGACGACGCACTGTGCGCCGAAGCGCTCCGCGAGGCGCGTGACGAGCTCCGGGTCGAGGACCGCCGCGGTGTTCACCGTGACGCGGTCGGCTCCCGCCGAGAGGAGCGCGCCGGCGTCCTCGACGGAGCGGACGCCGCCGCCGACGGTGAACGGGATCGAGAGGACGTCGGCGACGCGGCGGACGAGGTCGACGAGCGTCCCGCGCCCCTCGTGCGAGGCGGCGACGTCGAGAAAGCAAAGCTCGTCGGCTCCTCCCGCCTCGTAGCGCCGCGCCGCCTCGACGGGGTCGCCCGCGTCGCGCAGGTTCTCGAACTTCAGCCCCTTGACGACGCGCCCGGCGGCCACGTCGAGGCACGGGATCACTCTCACGGCGAGGCTCATCGCGTCTCCTCCGCGAGCGCGGCGCGGGCCGCCGCGAGGCGCGCCACCGTCGTCGTCCCGCCGTGCAGCGCCCGGCCGAAGATCGCCCCCGCGGGGCCTCCCGCGAGGGCGGCGGCGACGGGACCGAGGTCCTCTTCTCCCCGCATCCCGCCCGAGGCGAGGATCTCGCCCCGGAAGGCGGTGCGAACGGAGGCGAGGAGGTCGAGGTTCGGCCCCGTCATCGCCCCGTCGCGCGCCACGTCGGTGACGAGGAGCGTCGACACGCCCAGCGCGGCGAGGCGGGCCGCGACCGGACCGGCGTCTCCCGCCCCGGCGTCCTCGACCCAGCCGTGGACCGTCGGTCGCCCCTCCTTGCAGTCGAGGGCGACGACGAGGCGTTCCCCGAAGTCGGCGAGGAGGGCAGCGAAGAGCGCGGGATCGCGGAACGGAAGGCTCCCGAGGACGACGCGCGAGGCGCCCGCGGAGAGCGCCGCCTCGACGCCCGCGCGATCCCGGAGGCCGCCGCCGACCTCGACGGGAACGGGCGAGCCCTCGACGATCTCGGCGATCCCCCCGGCGTTCGACCCGATCCCGAACGCCGCGTCCAGGTCGACGAGGTGGATCCCGTCGGCTCCCTCGCGCGCGAAACGGAGGGCGACCTCGACGGCGCGCTCCGGGTAGACGGTCCGCCGCGACGGATCGCCGTGCAGGAGGCGGACGACCTTTCCGCCCATCAGGTCGATCGCGGGCCAGAGCGCGATCACGCGGCCTCCGAGAGGAAGCTCGCGAGGATCCGCCGTCCGGCTCCGGACGACTTCTCGGGGTGGAACTGGCAGCCCCAGACGTTCCCGCGGCGCGCCGCCGCGACGAACTGGCCGCCGTGCTCGCAGAGCGCCGCGACGTCGGCCGGATCGGCCCCCTCGGGGCGGAACGAGTGGACGAAGTAGACGTACGTCCCGCGCGGCAACCCCGCGAGGAGCGGTCCCTCCGCCGCGCCGTCGGTCTCGAGGCGGTTCCAGCCGACGTGCGGAACGCGGACGCCCGGCGGGAAGGGGGTGACGCGGCCCGCGAGAAGTCCGAGCCCCTCGGTCGTCCCGAACTCCTCGCTCGCCTCGAAGAGGAGCTGGAAGCCGAGGCAGAGGCCGAGGAGGCGCCCCCCGCGGCCGACGGCGGCGCGGAGCCCTTCGTCGAGGCCCGCGGCGGCGAGCCGCCCGCGGGCCGGGGCGAACGCGCCGACGCCGGGGAGGACGACGCGCGACGACTCCGCGACGACCGCCGGGTCGGAGGTCGTGACGACCTCCGACCCGAGCCGCTCGAAGGCGCGGCGCACGGAGCCGACGTTCCCGACGCCGTAGTCGACGAGGACGACGCGGCTCATGCCGTGAGCGTCCCCTTCGTCGAGAGGACCGTCGCCTCGCCGTGCGCGACCGCCTGCCGGAGCGCCCGCGCGGTCGCCTTGAAGACCGCCTCCGCCGCGTGGTGGGCGTTCCGGCCGCGGATCACGTCGACGTGCAGGTTCAGCTTCCCGCGGAACGCGACCGACTTCCAGAACTCCTCGACGAGGGCGAACGGGAAGTCGCGCGTGACGAACTGGAGCTCCGGCGTCGAGGGCGCCTCGAAGACGAGGTACGGCCGCCCGGAGAGGTCGACGACGCTCCGCGCGAGCGCCTCGTCGAGCGGGACGTACGCGTGCCCGAAACGGGCGATCCCCGCGCGGTCGCCGAGCGCGCGGTCGAGCGCGTCGCCGAGCGCGAGGCCGACGTCCTCGACGGTGTGGTGCGCGTCGACGTGGACGTCGCCCGACGCCTCCACGGCGAGGTCGAGCCGGGCGTGCTTCGCGAGCGTCTCGAGCATGTGGGTCAGGAATCCGACCGGCGTTCCGACGCGCGCCTCGCCCGTCCCGTCGACGTCGAGCGCGAGCGCGATCGCGGTCTCCTTCGTCGTCCTTCTCACCTCGGCGGTACGGCTCACAGGACCTCCTTCAGGGTCGAGAGGAAGATGTCGTTCTCCTCCGGCGTCCCGATCGAGACGCGCAGCGCGCCCGGCGGGGCGGCCGACAGGTCGCGGACGAGGACGCCGCGGGCGCGGAGACCGGCGTAGACGCGCGCGGCGTCTCCGCCCGGCGGATCGAAGAAGAGGAAGTTCGCCCGCGAGGGCGCGACCCGCGCGCCGAGCTCCCGGAGCGTCGCCGCGACCCGCTCGCGCTCGACTCCGATCGCGCGGCACCGCGCGCGGACCGCCTCGCTCCCCGCGAGCGCCGCGAGGGCGATCTCCTCCGCGCCGACATCGACGCTGAACGGGAGGATCGCCTTCCCGATCTCGGCGGCGACGTCCGCCCGGGCAGCCGCGTACCCGACGCGAAGCCCCGCGACGGAGTACGCCTTCGACAGGGTCCGGAAGATGACGAGGTTCGGGAGCTCGGGGAGGAGCGGGAGGAGGTCGTCCTCGCCTTCGGCGAAGTCGACGTAGGCCTGGTCGACGAGGACGATCCCCGCGACGGCGCAGAGGCGCCGGACGAAGTCCCGCGAGACGACGCCGCCCGTCGGGTTGTTCGGCGAGCAGAGGAGCGCGACGGTCCTCTCCCCCTTCGCCGCGGCGGCGAGGAAGGCCGCCTCGTCGAGGGCGAAGTCGTCTCCGACGAGCGGGACGATCGCCGCCTTCGCCCCGACGATCGCGGCCATCTGGAAATAGAGCGAGAAGACGGGCGGCGCGAGGAGGAGCGTCCCGCCGCAGCCGGCGAAGGCGGAGAGCGCGGCGAGGATCGCCTCGCCCGACCCGTTCGACGGGACGACCTGCTCCGGGGAGATGCCGGCGCTCGCGGCAAGCGCGGCGCGCAGCCGGAGCGCCCCGAACTCCGGGTAGAGCGCGAAGCGTCGGGCGCCGAGAGCCGCGAGCGCGGCGGCCTTCGCCGGCGCCGGGAGGTCCGCGGGGCTCTCGTTGAAGTCGAGCTTCGCGGCGATGGCCGGAGGCCCCGGCTCGAAGCGGTAGGCGCGCAGGGCGCGGATCTCGGGCCGCACGGCGGCGAGCGGGTCGCGGGTCATCGGCCAGCCCTCCGCGCCCGGTCCCGTTCGCTGCGCGCCCCTCCGCGAGGGCCGCCGGCCCTCAGGTCGAGCGATCGCGCGTGCGCCTCGAGCCCCTCGAAGCGCGCGAGCGTCGCGGCGGCGGGGCCGAGGCGCCTCGCGGCGGCGGGCGGGACGGAGACGCTCCGTCCCCAGCGGACGAAGTCTCGGACGGAAAGCCCCGAGAAGCTCCGCGCCGCGCCTCCCGTCGGGAGGACGTGGTTCGGGCCGGCGAGGTAGTCGCCGAAGGCCGTCGGCGTCGCGGAGCCGACGAAGACGGCGCCGGAAGACGCGGCGAAGCGGGCCGCATACGCTTCCGCCGCCCGCCCCATCAGCTCGACGTGCTCGGCGGCGAGCGGGATCCCCGCGTTCGCGGCCTCCTCGAGCTTCGGGAAGACGAGGGCGAAGCCGTTCGCCGCGAGCGAGGCCTTCGCCGTCGCAGCGGTCGGAAGCCCTTCGAGCTGCCGCGCGACCTCCTTCGCCGTCGCCTCCGCGAGGTCGCACCGGTCGGTAAAGAGAAGGCAGACCGCGTCCGGGTCGTGCTCGGCCTGGGCGAGGAGGTCGGCCGCGACGCGCGCCGGTTCGGCCCCTCGCGTCGCGAGGATCAGCACCTCGGACGGCCCGGCCGGCATGTCGATGGAGACGACGCCGGAGACGAGGTGCTTGGCTGCGGCGACCCAGCGGTTCCCCGGGCCGACGACCTTCGTGCAGCCCGCGACCGAGACGAGGCCCGCGATGGCGTGGGCGCCGCCTGCGAGGAGGATCGCGTCGACCTCGAGCTCGCCGAGCGCCCAGCCGAGCTCGCGGCTCTCGCGAAACGCGCGGGGCGGCGTCGCGACGACGATCCTCTTCACGTCCGCGACGCGCGCCGGGACGACCCCCATCAGGAGCGACGACGGGTAGAACGCGCGCCCGCCGGGGACGTAGACGCCGACGGACTCGTGCGGCACCGGCGTCTCGACGAACGAGACGCCGAGGGGGTCGCGGAAGGCGAAGCCCTTCGGCAGCTGCCGCCGGTGATACGCCTCGAGCCTCTTCCGCGCGAGGCGGAAGGCCGCGGCGAACGCCGGGTCGACCGCCCGCTCCCTCGGCGGCGAGACGAGGAGCCCCTTCGCGGGAATCGCCTCGCCGTCGAGGTCGCGGACGAAGCGGGCGAGCGCGGGAGCGCCCCCCGCGAGGACCGCCTCGACGATCGGGAGCGCCTCGCGGAGCGTTCCGAAATCGGGCGCGGAGCGGCGGGCGGAGAGGCGCGCGAGGAGCGCCTGCCCCTCGCGGCCGCCGGCGGCGGCGACCTTCAGCACGGGCTCTCCACCTTCGCCGCGAGGCGCGTGACGAGCGCGGCGACCTCGGCGCGGCGCTCGACGAGCGCCCGCGGACCGACGACGAACGTCGCGCGGCTCGGGAGAATCGTCTCGATCTCGGCGAGGCCGTGCGCGGCCATCGTCGAGCCGGTCTCGATCAGGTCGACGACGACGTCGGTCAGCTTCAGCGCCACCGCGAGCTCGACGGAGCCCGCGAGCGGGACGACCTCGTGCGGGATCTTCCGCCCGTCGAAGAAGCGCGCCGCGAGGCGCTCGTACTTCGTCCCGACACGGACGGGGCGCCCGTTCGGGCGGAGCTCCTCGCCCGCGCGCCCGATGAGCGAGAGGCGGCAGACGCCGTACGGCAGCTCGAGCGGCTCGCAGACCTCCTCCCCCGACTCCTCGATCCGATCGCTCCCGACGACGCCCGCGTCGGCGCCGCCGAACGCGACGTACGTCGGGACGTCGTCGTCCTTCAGGAGGAGGAGCTCGAATCGGCCGCTCCGGTCGGGGAGAAGGAGCCGCCGCCCGTCCCCGTCGGGGAAGTCGACCCCCGCGGCGCGGAGGAGGTCGAGCGTCTTCCCGAGGAGGCGCCCCTTCCCCATCGCGATCCGGAAGGGACGGGGCGCGGCGGGCGCTTCCTCCGCGGCCTCGACCGCCGACGCGAGCGCCTCGAGGCCGACGCAGAATCCGACGGCCGGGGCCGGCGGCCCGAACCGGCCGAGGAGGCCGTCGTAGCGTCCGCCGGCTGCGAGGCTGCCGCCCCCGCCCGCCGCGTCGAGCGCGAACGTGAGGCCCGTGTAGTAGGGCGCGGCAGGAGCGCCAGCGAGATCGACGACGACCGCGAGCCCCGGCCGGTCCTCCCGCGCGGCCCGCGCCGCGGCCGCGAGGGAGCGGGCGGCCTCGGCCAGCACCGGGAGCCTAAAGAGGGACGACTCCGGGTCGAATCCGGCGAGGAGGGCCGCGCCGATCTCTTCGGCCGCGGCGGAGGTCGCGCCCGCCGCCCGGAGCTTGTCGGAGAGCCTTCCCACGCGGCGCGCTCGGGCGTCGGCGAGGACGGCGTCGAGCATGCTCTTCCGCCGGGCGACGAGGCCCGGGGCGACGGCGGAGAGGAGCGCCGGCAGGAGGCCCGCCCAGCCGAGCGTCAGGACCAGGCGCGCCGCGGGAATCCCGTCCGCGGCGGCGAGGAGCGTCCGAAGCATCCGCAGGTCGGCCTCGAACGAGGGGTCGCCGTAGAGCTCGGCCCCGACCTGCGCGAACTCGCGAGGCCGGCCGACGCCCGACGGCTCGTCGCGGACGACGTCGCCGCGGTAGAAGAGCGCGACCGGCATCGGAAGCCCCGCGAGGCGCGGCGCGACGACACGCGCCGCCATCGGGGTGAAGTCGGCGCGGAGGGCGAGGAGCTCTCCCCCGCGGTCGACGAAGCGGTAGAGCCGCTCGTCTCCCTCCGCCGTGACGCCGTCGTAGGGAGCGGAAAAGTCGAGGACCGGCAGGACCGTCTCGCGGAAGCCGGCGTCGGCAAGGACGCGGACGACGGCGTCCTCGAGCCGGCGGCGGCGTTCCGCGGATTCGAAGAGGAGGGCCTGAACGCCCCGCGGCAGGTTCGGGGAGGGAACGTTCATCGAGAGACCTCGTAGCGGGTGGAGATGCGTGAAGGGAGCCGCGCGACGAGCGATTCCGCGGTCGCCGGGCGTCCCGTGAAGAGCGCCGACTGGCCCGCGGCCTGCGCCAGGAGGAGTGCGAATCCGTCGACGAGTCGGGCGCCACGCCGGCGCGCGAGACGCGCGAAGGCCGTGCCTCCCGGGCGGTAGGGGGCGTCGACCGCGAGGACGCCCGGGCCGAGGAGCGTGCCGGGGCACGGGAGCGGGTCCTCGACGTCGAGGCCGAGCGGGGTCGCGTTGACGACTGCCGAATAGGCGACGCCGGCGCTCGTCGGGCTCACGACGACACGCGCCCCTCGGGACGCGGCGAGCGCCGCCGCGCGCGCGGCCGTCCGGGCCGCCACGTCGACGCGCCAGCCCCGCGCGACGAACGCCTCGACGGCCGAGCGCGCCATCCCGCCCGCGCCGAGGACGAGCGCCGCGCCCTCCCCCTGCGCCTCGGGGATCGCGGCGAGGAGCGCGTCGCGGTCGGTGTTCGCGGACGCGACCGAGCCGTCCTCGCCGAAGAGGAGCGTGTTGCGCACCTCGCCCGGCGCGCCCGCGAGCGCGGCGGCCTCCTCCTTGAACGGCACGGTCACCGAGGCGCCGCGGAGCGGAAGGCCGAGCTCGTCGCACGCCTCGCGCAGCGGTCCGGTCTCCGTCGCGAGCGAGGAGAGGGCGACAGGGACGTACAGGCAGGGCAGCCCGAGCTCCTCGAAGCGGGCGTTGTGGATCGCCGGGGAGATGGAGTGGGAGACCCGACCGCCGAGGAGGACGAAGAGCGCCTCGACGCGGCGCGGCCGTCCGACGGCGTAGACGTCGAGGAGGTCCGCCGCGGGCAGCTGCCCCGGCGCCGTCGCCTCTTCCGCGAGGGCCGCGCCGAACGAGAGGGAGGCGCCGAGGTACGGCGAGAGGGCGCGCGTGACGAGGCCGGCCTCGCCCATGCCGAACGCCGCGAGGCGCCTCTCTGGCCCGCGCGCGGCCTGGAGCCGGAGGAGCCGCAGCGCGTCACCTAGGCCGCGCGCCGTGACGACGAGCTTCGCGAAGCGGGCACCCGTCGCCTCGAGCCGCGCGGCGCGCTCCTCGAGGTCGTCCGGCGTCCGGTCGAAGTCGTGCGACGAGACGACGACCCTTTCCCGCGGGAGACCGAGGAGGCCGGCGCCGCCGAGCGCGAGCTCGACGTCGACCAGGTCGAACCCGGCGTCGAGCGCCGCGCC
Source organism: uncultured Holophagales bacterium (assembly GCA_964636395.1). GTDB lineage: Bacteria > Acidobacteriota > Thermoanaerobaculia > UBA5066 > UBA5066 > UBA5066. The sequence continues at coordinate 28,888 of CAZWRQ010000005.1, read as the reverse complement.
GAGAAGGGCGGAGGCCTCGGAGGCCGTCCCGGCGAAACGCCCCCCTTCGGCGCGGGACCGGAGCGTCGCCAGGAGCGTCCGTCCCGCGAAGGCCCGCCGAAGCGCCGGAAAGTCGGGCGTCTCCTCCAGTGCGTCGAGCCTCAGCTCGACCGCGGGGAGACGCGGGTCGAGGAGCGGCGCCGCCGCCGCGAGCGTCGCGTTCGTCGGCCGGCCGGCCGAGGCGACGAGGAGCGTACTTTCCGACGTGAGAGCCAAAGCGAAACCCCCTCGGTCGTCCGAGGGGGCTTCTGCGGTTCTTCTTCTTTACCCCGCGCCCTCGGACGACTCACGTCCGACGAGCGTGTGGCGCTCGCCGTCGCTATGCGTGATGCCAGTGCCAGAGGACCGGGGCGAACGTCATCGGGGGCGGATAGTGGGGGAAGGCCCCGGACCCTGTCAACTCTTCCGCCGCCAGCGGACCCCCTGCGGAGTGTCCTCGAGGAGGATCCCGCGGGCGGCGAGCTCGTCGCGGATCGCATCGGAGGCGGCGAAGTCGCGCCGCTTCCGGGCTTCCTGCCGGGCCGCGATCTTCGCCTCGACCTCGGCCTCGAGCGAGGCGTCCTCCGCGGGGGCGAGGACGCCGAGGACGCCGTCGGCCTCCCGCAGGAGTGCGCGCGCCGACGCCGCGTCGGCCGGGGCGAGCAGCCCTCCCTCGAGCGCCGTGTTCGCCTCCTTCACGAACGCGAAGAGGGCGCCGAGCGCGGCCGCGCTGTTGAGGTCGTCCTCCCAGGCGTCCTGCACGGCGCGCTTCGCCTCCTCGACGCGCCCGCGGAACGCCTCGGACGCGCCCTCCGCTCCGACCGCGCCGGCCCGCTCGCGGAGCCGCGCCTCGAGCGACTCGAGGCGCTCGAGGGCCGAGACGGCGCCGCGCAGGGCGTCGAACGTGAAGTTGAGCTTCTGGCGGTACGGCACCGAGAGGAGTAGGTAGCGGACGGCGCGGGGAGAGAAGCCCCGGGAAAGGACGTCGGGGAGCGTGTAGAAGTTCCCCTTCGACTTCGCCATCTTCTCGCCGTCGACGATGAGGTGCTCGGCGTGGAGCCAGAAGCGGACGAACGTCTTCCCCGTCGCCCCCTCGCTCTGCGCGACCTCGTTCTCGTGGTGCGGGAAGACGTTGTCGACGGCGCCGGTGTGGATGTCGAGCGTCTCTCCGAGGTACTTCATCGACATCGCCGAGCACTCGAGGTGCCAGCCGGGGCGCCCCTTTCCGAGCTCGGTCTCCCAGAGGGCCGACTCGGGCTCTCCCTCCTTCGCCCCTTTCCAGACGGCGAAGTCGCGGACGTCCTCCTTCTCGTATTCGTCGTCGGCGACGCGCGCGCCGCGCTTCATCGAGGAGAGGTCGACGCGCGAGAGCTTCCCGTACGTGGGGAACGAGGCGATCCGGAACCAGATCGAGCCGTCGCTCTCGTAGGTGTGGCCACGCTCGGTCAGCTTCTTCACGATCTCGACCATCTCGGGGACGTGGTCCGTCGCGCGCGGGTAGACCGCGGCCGGGACCACGTTGAGCGTCTTCAGGTCCTCGAAGAACGTCGCGATGTGCCGGTCGGTGAACTCGCGGAGCGGGAGCCCCTCGGCGAGCGCACCGCGGATCGTCTTGTCGTCGATGTCCGTCAGGTTCATCACCTGGGTCACGTCGAAGCCGAGGCTCCGGAAGGCCCGGCACATCACGTCTTCCCAGACGAACGTCCGGAGGTTCCCGATGTGGACGCGGTTGTAGACCGTCGGGCCGCAGGTGTAGAGGCCGATCTTTCCGCGGTGGAGTGGCTCGAAATCGACCAGGGAACGGGCCGCAGTATCGAAAAGGCGCAGGCTCACGGTCCCGGATTCTCTGCGCGGACCGGGCCCATCGCAATCTCCTTGACGACCCCGGCCGAGCGAGGGATAAAGCCCGTTCCGATGTTCCGCCCACGCTCTTCCCGCCCGCTCATCCTCCTCGTCGATGACGATCCCTTCCAGTCGGAGGTCGCCTCTTACATCGCCGAGGAGCTCGACTGCGACTTCGAGTTCGCGCTCTCCGGCACGGAGGCGCTCGCGAAGGTCGCCCAGCGGGCCCCGGATGTCGTCCTCCTCGACGTGAAGATGGACGACCTCTCGGGCTACGAGGTCTGCCGCCGCATCAAGACCCTTCCGGAGACGGCGGACACGCAGGTCCTCTTCGTCACCGCCCGGACGGAGGAGGAAGACCTCCTCAAGGGATTCGAGGCGCTCGCGAACGACTACCTGACGAAGCCGTTTTCGGCGCGCGAGCTGAAGGCCCGGACGAAGAACGCCCTCCGGACGAAGCACCTCCTCGACACGATCGGCGCCCGGACCCGGTTCCTCGAGCTCCAGCAGGAGATCACCGAGAAGCTGGAGGCGGAGGAAGCCGGGACGGAAGAGAAGCGGGCCCAGATCCTGGCCACGATCCTCGAGAGGATCGGCCCCCTCTTCGACGCCGACGGCGTCACGCTCCACACGCGCCGGCCCGGAAGGGCCGAGACCCGGATCGCCGTCTCCCCGGTTTGGCCGGACGGCGCGCCCCCGTCCTACCTCGCGGTCCTCGCGCTCTCGGAGGACCCTCGCATCGAGAAGGCCCCACGCCTCCCGGGCGAGTCCCGCGATTCCTCGGGCGACTGGCTCGTCGTCTCCGCGCCGCTCTGGGTCGGACCGGAGCTCCTCGGGACGCTTCGGCTCCACCGCCGCGGACTCCCCCCGGCTCCCGGCGACTCGACAGAGCTCGAGCACCTCGTCGCGCTGGCCGGGCACCTGGCGCGGACTCTCCACCGGGCCGACCTCATCCAGGAGCTGCGAAATCATTGATGGATCGGGGAGGCTCGCCACGAGCCTCCCCGCGGCGCCTTCGGCGCCTCCCCTCGTTCAGGCTACGGATCGGTGAGGCTCCCCACCAGCCTCCTCGCGGCGCCTTCGGCGCCTCCCCTCGATCAGGGTATGGATCGGGAAGGTTCGCCACGAGCCTCTCCGCGGCGCTGCCTCTACCACTCTCCGCGCTTCTGCCTCTTAAGCACCTTGCGGAGGACGAAGCCCCGCTTCAGGCTCGACATCCTCTCGATGAAGAGCCGGGAGTCGAGGTGGTCGACCTCGTGGCAGAACGCCCGGGCGAGGAGGTCCGCTCCCTCGAGGACCCGCTTGACGCCCTTCTCGTCGAACGCCTCGACGGCGACCGCCTCCGGCCGCTCGACGATCTCGATGATGTCGGGGAACGAAAGGCACCCCTCCTCGTCCCTCACGAGCCCCTTGGCGTCGACGACGCGCGGGTTGATCAGGACGAGGGCCTGAGACGGGTCCTTGCCGACCGAAAGATCGACGACGCAGACGCGCTTGTTCACCCCGATCTGCGGCGCGGCGATCCCGAGGCCGGGCGCGGCCCACCCCGTCTCGAACAGGTCGCGGATCAGCTCCCGGAGCGCCGGGTCCTCGAAGTCGGTCACGTCCTCGTTCTTCGCGACGAGTCGCTCGTCGCCGTACCTGACGATGTCCCGGATCGCCATTCAGCCCTTCCCTCCCGCCTCTCTCTTCCGCCGCAGCTCCTCGACGATCGCATCCGCCGCGAACCGGGCCCGCTCGTTGTGGACCTCCTCGAGCACCTTCCGCACCCGCGGAAGCCCGGCCAGCGCCCCGTCCCAGGCCTCGGCACCGATCTCGAGGCACTCCGCCGCCGTCTCCGCGAGGACCGTCGCCGTGCGCGGCCGTCCGGTCAGGAAGGCGACCTCCCCGAAGACGTCTCCGGCCATGAGGACCCCCATGCGGAGCTTCCGCCCCTCGCCGACGGTCGCCTCCACGCGGAGGACTCCGCGGGTGACGATGTAGAAGTCCCTCCCGGTCTTCCCCTGCTCGAGGACGACCTCCCCCCCGCGGAAGGTCCGCCGTACCGTGGAGGCGATGAACCCCGCGATCTCCTCCTTCGTCATCTCCGCGAAGAAGCGGGACCGTTCGAGCCCTTCGGGAATCGTCGCCGACGCCCGACCGGCGTCGCGCGAGCGGACCGCACCGGTCTGCTCCCGCTTCCGCGCCATCTCCTCGGCGTCCCGGGCCGCCGACTGGGTCGCTGGAGGACCGGACCTCCACGAGCTGATCTGATGGCGCACCGCGACGGCGAGGGGAAAGCTCCCCTCGCCGGCGAGGTCCGCGGCGAGCCCTTCCAGAAGGGCGACGGCCGCGGCCGTCTCTCCCTTCTCGTGCAGGGCCTCGGCGCGCGCCCGGCGCTCTTCGTAGTCGCCGCCAGCCGCAGGAGCGGTCTCGGACGCCGCCACCGCATCGGACGTGAGCGATTGGAGCTTCTTCTTCAGGAATTCGAAGACCACGTCTCAAGGGTGGCCCGGCCGGGCGTCCCGGTCAAGGCACTTCCGCCGGACGCCCGCCCGATGGAGCTGACTCGGGAGCGGAGATTCCGCCGAGCGCTCGAATCGGGCTTCGATCCGATCGTCTCCCCGGGGGGACTCCCGAAGTGGCACGCGAGTCGCATCACCCGGAACGGGAGGATGACTCCGATGACCACCAGAATCCTTAGACCCGCGCTCGCAATCGCCTTCCTCCTGTCGGCCGTCCCGGCCCTCGCGCAGCGCGAGGGGTACTCGTACCTCTCCTGGGTCGGCTCCGAGGTCACCCTCGTCTCGAGCGCCGAGGACGACTCGACGGCCCGGCCGAACACGCCAATCCTCGTCGGCGATCGCATCTCCACCGGCTCGACGTCCCGGGCCGAAGCGATCCTCGCCGACGGGAACATCCTGCGGATCGACGTCGGCACCGACCTCCGATTCGACCGGCTCTCCCGGACCTACGAATCGGAGGACGACCGGAACTCGATCTACCTCGAGCGGGGCGGGATCCACCTCGAGCACCGCTGGTCGACGTCTCGCGACGAGGCGACCCGGATCGACACCGGCGACGTCACCGTCCTCTTCCCCGACAAGGGCCTCCTCCGGGTCGAGACGGGCCGGCGCGGGACCGAGGTCTACGTCGTCTCCGGCCGCGCCGAGATCGCCGCCCGCTCCGGACGGGCCACGCTCCGGGCCGGCCAGTACGCGTACGTCTCCGGAGATTCCGAGCTCGAGGTCGACTGGCTCGGCGAGCCGCGCGACCGCTTCGCCGCATTCGTCTCCGACCGTCGCTCCTACTCCTCCGGCCGCTCGGCTTCCGACGACGTGATCGCGGGCTACGAGTACGACTACGCCGTCGCCGACTTCGACCGGCACGGATCGTGGATCACCGTGGGCGGCTCCCGGGCCTGGAGGCCCACCGTCTCCGTCGGCTGGCGCCCCTACACGGACGGCTACTGGCGCTGGTCTCCGGTCGGCCTGACCTGGGTCTCCTACGAGCCCTGGGGCTGGCTCCCCTATCATTACGGCTCCTGGAGCTGGGACGTCGGTTTCGGCTGGTACTGGACGCCCGGTGTCCGCTATTCGCCCGCATGGGTCTACTGGAGCTACACGCCGTCCTGGGTCGGCTGGTGCCCGATCGGCTACTACGGCAGCTACTACCACTCCTACTACGACCGCTCCAACCGCAACCGGCGCGGCTCGGAGCGCTGGACGAATGCCTACCCGCACCTTCGCGGGCGGATCGACCTGGGGCGGATCGACCCCCGCGGCTGGAGCTACGCCTCCGTCAGCCGGCTCGGGTCGCGTTTCGACGCCCGCAGGGACGTGCTCGGACACGAGTCGGTCCGCTTCCAGCCCGGCGAGCGGGGCCTCGTCGCCACGACCCCTCTTCGGATCGAGCGCGGCCGCGGTGGTTCCGTGACCTCCGTGGTGCAGGACGCGGTCCGGCGCGTGCCCAGGACTCTCGAAGCAGCTCCCCGCGGGGGCGGCGGGCTCGACGACCTCACGCCCGTCCTCCGGCGCGAGGGGACTCTCGGATCGGCGCAGGCCGAGGGCCTTCGCCGGGCGTGGGTCACCGCGGGCGAGGACCCCTCCTATCGGCCCGTCCCCGCCGATCAGCTCGCCGCGCCTCGGCGTGCCGTCGGCTCCTCGACGTCGACCGCGACGGCGCCTTCGCGTGTAGGCGAGCGGGGTCTCGGCGCGTCGTCCGCTCCTTCGCGGACGACCGAGGCCACGGCTCCCGGACGCGGCTCCTCGACCCGCCCCGGCGAGGGCTGGCGGGACGCCGGGAGCTCCGGCGAGACGGGCGGCACCGCCCGGCACGACGTCGAGCCCCCGCTGCGCGGAGGCTTCGGGAACCGCGACGTCCGCGGCGACGACGGCTGGCGCTCTCCCGGGAGCGAGTCCCGCCCCGGCTCGACCCCGTCCCGCACGTTCGACGTCCCCGCCCGGCGGGCCGCGCCTCCGACCGAAGGCTCCGAGTCGCCCGCGCGGACCGGCACGCGCGAGACCGCTCCCCGCACCGAGCCCTGGCGTGCGAGCGAGCCCTCCCGCGACCGTGACACGCCCGCTCGGACCCGGGACTCCGAGCCCGCCCCGTCTTCCCGCAGGAGCGCCCCGGCTCCGCGGGCGGACGAGGGCTGGCGCGGCGACGACACGCCCCGCTCGGCTCCCGCGCCGAAGACCGAGGCGGCGCCCCCGTCCCGGTCCCGGTCCTACGAGACGCCCTCGCGGGGCTACGAGGCGCCTTCCCGCTCGGCTCCGGCGCCGCGGTACGAAGCTCCGGCCCGGCGCTCCTACGAGACTCCCTCCCGCGGCTACGAGACCCCCTCCCGCTCCTCGTCCCCGCTGCGGTCCGCCCCTGCTCCGCGGTACGAGGCCCCGCCCTCGCGGTCGTCGTCGATGCCCCGTTCGGCGCCGGCGCCTCGGACGAGCGCTCCGTCCCGCTCCTCCTCCCCGTCGTCGTCCTCCTCTCGCCCCTCGAGCCCGCCGCCCTCGCGCTCCGGCGACTCCTCCCGCCGCAGCGCCTCGCCGCGCGGCTGACGGGGCCCGGCTCAGGAGATCGTCCCGAGGGCGCCGCCCGACCGGGCGGCGCCCTCTCGTCTTCCCCCTCTAGAATGCGGGCGTGAGCGAGACCCGGGGAGGCCGATTCCTCCAGCTCCTGCTCGGCCTCTACTTCCTCGAGGCCGGCTTGTTGCTCGTTCTCGCTCCTTGGAGCGCGTTCTGGCTGAGGCGGGTCGTCCTCCCGTCTCCCGCCTCGGTCGAGCCGCTCCTCGCGGCCCCTTCGTTCCGGGGCTTCGTCGCCGGGCTCGGCGTCCTGCACCTCGTCCTGGCGGCACGGGTCCTCCTCGGGCGACCGGAGAGGCCCGCGTGACGTCGGACTCCCGGTCGGCGCTCGTCGCGGGCGCCTACCCTCACGGCCAGGCCGTGCTGGGCCTCGGAGTCGACCTCTGCGAGATCGCGCGCATCGAGGCGGCCCTCGCGCGGCACGGCTCGCGCTTCCTGGAGAGGGTCTGCGTCCCGGGCGAGGTCCGCCGCCCGCTCCTCTCACGGCGCATCGGCGAGCACGTCGCCGGCCTCTTCGCGGCCAAGGAGGCGGCGATGAAGGCGCTCGGCACCGGGATGCAGGGCGTGGCGTTCCGGGAGATCGCCGTAGCGCGCGCGCCCGGGGGCCCGCCCCGGCTCGTCCTGACGGGCCGCGCCCGGGAAAAGGCCGACGCGCTCGGAGTCGCTGGCGCCCACGTCTCGATCACGCACGGGACGCGGGAGGCCGTCGCGGTCGTCCTGCTGCTCGGCGGCCGCTGAGGACGGCGCGTCCGAGACGCAGGCTGGGCCCCGCCCCACCCGTGCCGCGCCGACTGACGACGGGGACGGTCTCTTCCTTCTGACCTCGGCAGAGGCGCCTGGGACGATCGCCGCAGGGGGGATCGCGGCGATCGGGAGCCCTCCGCCGTCCGGCGGAGGGCTCCCTGGAATAACCGGCTCTAGGCGCCGCCGGCCTTGCGGGGCGTCCGGGGAGTCGAGCCCCCCTTCTTTTCGGTCTTCGGCTTCGGGGCCTTCGGAGCGGCCGTCTTCGCGGGCTTGGCCGCCTTCGGGGCCTTCGCCTTCTTGTCTCCGGCCTTCTTGTCTCCGGCCTTCTTCTCGTCGGCCTTCGCCGGCTCGGCCGGCTCGTCGGCCTTCGCGCCGTCCTTCTCGCCGCCCTTGCCGGTGACGAGACGCCGCGCCTTGTCGAGGAGCGACTCCTTCTTCTCGGAGACGGCCTTCTCGGCGGCCTTCTTCTCGGCGCGCCGCTGCGCGAAGTCGAAGTCGACGAACTCGATGATCGCCTTCTCCGCCGCGTCGCCGGGCCGCTGGCCGAGCTTCAGTATCCGGGTGTAGCCCCCGGGACGCGTGGCGAAGCGCGGCGCGATCTCGTCGAAAAGCCTCCGCGCGGCGTCCTGGCTGATGTCCCTGAGGGCGAGGCGGCGCGCGTGGAGGCCGCCGCGACGCGCGAGCGTGACGAGCTTCTCGGCGAGCGGCCGGAGCTCCTTCGCCTTCGAGATCGTCGTCTGGATCCGCTCGTGAAGGAAGAGCGAGTCGAGCTGGTTGCGGAAGAGTGCTTTCCGGTGCGCGCTGGTCCGCCCCAGCTTGCGTCCGGCCCGGTTGTGCTGCATCGGTCAGGTCCTCAACGTCCCGCGCCCGTCGGGGTCTCCAGCTTCATGCCGAAGGCGAGCCCCTTCTCGCGCAGGATCTCCTTGATCTCGTTCAGGCTCTTCCGCCCGAAGTTCTTCGTCTCGAGCATCTCCTTCTCGGTCTTCTGCACGAGCTCCCTGAGAGTCCGGATGCCGGCGTTCTTCAGGCAGTTCGCGCTGCGGACCGAGAGCTCGAGCTCCTCGACGTTCTGGTCGAGCAGGGCGTCGAGCTCGCTCTGCGGAATCTCGGGCCCGCTCGCGGCCGCGCCTTCCTCCGTCTCGAGGTTGACGAAGATGGCGAGGTGCTCCCGGAGGAGGACGGCGGCGATGCCGACCGCGTCGCGCGGGGTGAGCGTGCCGTTCGTCCAGACCTCGAGGACGAGCTTGTCGTAGTCGGTCGCCTGGCCGACGCGCGCGGCCTCGACGTGGTAGTTCACGCGGCGGACCGGCGAGTGGGCGGAGTCGAGCGGGATCGTCCCGATCGGCGCTTCGGCGTCGAAATTCCGGTCGGCCGGGACGTAGCCCCGTCCCTTCGTGACCGTCGCCTCGAGGCGGAGGCGGCCTCCGTCGGCGAGCGTCGCGACCGTCGCCTCCGGGTTGAGGATCTCGACCTGGGCGTCGTCCTCGAACGCGTCGGCCGTCACCACGCCCTTCGACTTCGCGTCGAGGACGAGCATCCGGGGGCCGTCGTCGTGCATCCGGATGGCGAGGCTCTTGAGGTTCAGGATGACGTCCGTGACGTCCTCGACGACGCCCGGCATCGCCGTGAACTCGTGCTCGACGCCGTCGATCTTGACGCCGGTGATCGCCGCCCCCTCGATCGACGAGAGGAGCACGCGCCGGAGCGCGTTCCCGACGGTCGTTCCCCAGCCGCGCTCGAGCGGCTGGGCGGTGAAGCGGCCGTAGTTCCCCGACTCCTCGTCCACATCGAGGCGGTTCGGTCGCTGGAAGCCCTTCCACATCATCGTTCGCTCCTCCTCGGGACGCCCGTCACTTGCTGTAGAGCTCGACGATGAGCTTCTCGTTGACCTGGAGGGAGACGTCCTCGCGCCGCGGAAGCGACTTGACGGTCCCCTTGAACGCTGTGGAGCTGAGCTCGAGCCACTCCGGGACGCCGCGTCCCTTGGCCGAGTCGACCGCCGCGACGACGCCCGGGTTCTGGCGGCTCTTCTCCTTGATGGAGACGACCGCGCCCGGGACGACGACGAAGCTCGGGACGTCGACCTTCCGACCGTTCACCGCGACGTGGCCGTGCCGGACGAGCTGGCGGGCCTGCTGCCGGGAGGCCGCGAAGCCGAGCCGGTGCACGACGTTGTCGAGGCGGCGCTCGAGGAGGGAGAGGAGGTTCTCGCCCGTGACGCCGCGCATCCGCTCGGCCTTCTCGAACGTGAGGCGGAACTGCGTCTCGAGGAGCCCGTAGAACCTCTTCAGCTTCTGCTTCTCGCGAAGCTGGATGCCGTAGCCGAGGATCTTGGAGCGCCTCTTCCCGTGCTGGCCCGGAGGGAAGTTGCGGCGCTCGATGGCGCACTTGTTCGTGAAGCAGCGGTCGCCCTTCAGGAAGAGCTTCATGGCCTCGCGCCGGCAGAGCCGGCAGACGGATTCGCGATAACGCGCCACGGGAACGGATACCTCCTGGCCGACTCCGTCGTTGCGTTCCGCCCTTCGTCCCGGCCCGGAATCGGGAGCCGGTTTACGGGCGCCGGCGCGCCCGTCGCGCGCCGGAATCTCCCCCCGTTCCGGGGGGCCGGGAGGCTCGGGGGCCTCCCCTCGTCGCTACCGGCCGGGAGGGCGAGGCCCTCCCGGCGCGGGAACCGGGACTAGACGCGGCGCCGCTTGCGGGGGCGGCAGCCGTTGTGCGGGATCGGGGTCGCGTCCTTGATGGAGCGGATGTCGAGCCCGGCCGCGGCGAGGGCGCGGATTGCGCTCTCGCGGCCAGCACCGGGGCCCTGGACGCGGACGTCGAGCGTTCTCACGCCATGCTCCTGCGCGAGCTGCGCGGCGTTGCCGGCGGCGAGCTGGGCCGCGAACGGCGTCCCCTTACGGGAGCCCTTGAAGCCGATCCGACCGGCGGACGACCATGCGAGCACGTTCCCCGAGGGGTCGGTGATCGCCACGATCGTGTTGTTGAACGACGCCTGGACCGTGGCCACGGCGTGCGGGACGTTCTTCTTTTCCTTCTTGGGGCCCTTCTTCCGGCCCTTAGCTTCAGCGGCAGCCATCGGCGTTCCTCATCCTTACTTCTTCGTCGCCTTCTTCTTGCCGGCCACGGCGCCGCGACGCGGGCCCTTCCGGGTGCGGGCGTTCGTGTGCGTCCGCTGCCCACGGACCGGCAGGCCGCGGCGGTGACGAAGCCCGCGGTAGCAGCCGATGTCCATCAGACGCTTGATGTCCTGGGCGGTCTCCTTGCGGAGGTCGCCCTCGACCTTCACGTCGTCCTGGATCTTCTTGCGGATCTTCGCGACCTCGTCCTCGGACAGGTCCTTGATCCTCGTGTCGGGTCCCACACCCGTGTCCTTCAGGATCATGCGGGCCGTGGGGCGCCCGATCCCGAAGATGTAGGTGAGACCGATCTCGACACGCTTGTTCGGGGGGAGATCGACGCCGGAGATTCGAGCCATTCCCTCTTCCCTCTAACCCTGCCGCTGCTTGTGCTTGGCGTTCTCGCAGATGACCCGGACGACCCCCGCCCTGCGGATCACCTTGCACTTGGAGCAGATCTTCTTCACGGACGCGCGGACTTTCATGTGATCCCTCGATCGTTTCGCCCCCGGCCTCCCGGGGGAGCCGGCGGAGCCTTACAGTTTACTACTTGTACCGGTAGATGATGCGACCCCGGTTCAGGTCGTACGGAGAGAGCTCCACGAGGACCTTGTCCCCCGGCAGGATGCGGATGAAGTGCTTCCGCATCTTCCCGGAGATGTGAGCCAGGACCTGGTGCTTGTTCTCGAGCTCCACCTTGAACATCGCGTTCGGCAGGGGCTCGATGACCGTCGCGGTCACCTCGATGGCGTCTTCCTTCGACATCTGCGCCTCGAAACCCTCTCCTCTCAGACCCGGCTCTCGCCCGGGGTCTCGGCCGGCTCCCCCCGCGGCGAAGCCGCGGGGACCGGGTAATCCGTCTCGTCCGGGACTCCCGTCACGAGACCGTCGGACGTGTAGCGGCCGAATCCGAGGACGACCGGCCCGTCGGCGGTCGCCACGACCGTGTGCTCGAAATGCGCCGACGGCTTCCCGTCGGCGGTCCTCACGGTCCAGCCGTCGGGTCCGAGCCGGACCCGGGCCGTCCCGAGGTTGAACATCGGCTCGATCGCGAGGGTCATCCCCTCGCGGATCTTCTCGCCCTTGCCCGCGGGCCCGTAGTTCGGCACCTGGGGCTCCTCGTGGAGGGCGGTCCCGATGCCGTGCCCGACGTACTCCCGGACGACGCCGAAGCCCTTCTCGTTCGCGACGGCCTCGACCGCCGCGCCGATGTCGCCGATGCGGCCGCCGACGCGCACCGCCGAGACGCCGGCCACGAGCGCGCGCCAAGTCTGCCGGACGAGCTCCGCGACCGGCGCGGGCACCTCGCCCACGATCGCCGTCCGCGCCGCGTCGCCGAAGTAGCCGTCGACGATGACCCCGAGGTCGATCCCGACGATGTCCCCGTCGCGAAGCTTCCGCTTCGACGTCGGGATCCCGTGGACGACCTCGTCGTTCACCGACGAGCAGACCGTCTTCGGGTAGCCGCGGTAGCCCGGAAAGGCGGCCTTCCCGCCCCGCTTCCGGATGCCGTCCGCGGCGATCCGGTCGATCTCCTCGGTCGTCACGCCGGGTCGGCACGCGGCGACGCAGTCGGCCAGCGTCTGCTGGACGATCCACGTCGCCCGCTCCATCTTCAGGAGCTCCGCCCGGCCCTTGCAGGTGATCACGCCAGGACCCTCCCGGTGACGCGGTTCAGCGTCGCGAGGACGTCGAACGCGACCTGGTCGACGGGCCTGTCTCCGTCGATCCGGTGGAAGAGTCCGAGCTTCCGGTAGAGCTCGGCGAGCGGCTCGGTCTTGTCGCGGTAGACCCGGAGGCGCGCCGCGACCGTCTCCGGCGTGTCGTCGGCCCGTCCTTCGATCTCGGCCCGCTTCACGAGCCTGCCGACGATGACGGGGTCGGGCACGTCGATGAAAAGCACCGCCGTCAGGGAGCGGCCCTCGATACGGAGAAGCCGGTCGAGCTCCTCGGCCTGCGGAATGGTGCGCGGATAGCCGTCGAAGAGCGCCCCGGTGGCCGCGTCGGGCTCCTCGAGCCTCTCCTTCAGCATGCGGGTGACGAGGTCGTCGGAGACGAGAGCCCCCGATTCCATGATCGGCCTGGCGATCTTCCCGAGATCGGTGCCCCGGGCGACGTTCGAGCGAAGGAGGTCCCCGGTCGACACCTGGGGGATCCCGAGCGTGGACGCCAGGCGGGAGGCCTGGGTCCCCTTTCCCGAGCCCGGCGGTCCGAAGAACACCACGTCGACCGGCATCGTCCTAGCTCCGCCGCCCCCGGATGCGGCCCTTCTTCAGGAACCCGTCGTAGTTCCGCATCACGAGCTGCGACTCGATCTGCTGCACGGTGTCCATCGCGACGCCGACCACGATCAGGAGCGACGTCCCGCCGAAGTAGAACGGCACGCCGAGACCCTGGGTGATGAACGTCGGGAGGTTCGCGTCGAGCCACGGTCCGATGCCCGGGATGCTCTGGACCTTGAAGCCCATGAGCAGGAACTCCGGGATCAGCGCCACGACGACGAGGTAGAGCGAGCCGATGAGGGTGATCCGGGTCAGGACGGTGTCGATGTAGTCCGACGTCGCCTTGCCCGGCCGGATGCCCGGGATGAACCCGCCGTACTTCCGCATGTTCTCCGCGGTGTCGGTCGGGTTGAAGATGATCGAGATGTAGAAGTAGCAGAAGAAGATGATCGCCAGGGCGTAGAAGAGGTTGTAGAGCGGCTGGCCCATGGCGAGCTGGTCGGCCAGCTTCTTCATGAAGTCGCTCTTGAACGCCGAGGCGAGGTACTGCGGGAACTGGATGATGGAGACGGCGAAGATGATCGGGATGACGCCGCCCGTGTTCACCCGGAGCGGGAGGTAGGTGTTCTGCCCGCCGTAGACGCGCCGACCGACGACCCGCTTGGCGTACTGGACCGGGATCCGCCGTTGGGCCCGCTCGACGAAGACGATCGCCGCGACGACGGCCAGCATGAAGACGCCGAGGAGGAGGGCCGTGAAGAGCGACATCTGGCCGCGCTGGATCTGCCGGAACGAGTGCCAGACCGCCGTCGGGAGACCGACCACGATCCCGGCGAAGATGATGAGCGAGATGCCGTTCCCGATCCCGCGCTCGGTGATCTGCTCGCCGAGCCACATGACGAAGGCGGTGCCCGTCGTCAGCGTGAGGATCGCCATCAGGACGAACGGGATCTTCCCGCCCTCGGACGTCGGGTCCCGGAGGACGAGGAACTTGCCGGTCGGCGTCGTCGTCCCCCAGAGCCAGAGGGCGATGCCCGCGCCCTGGACCACCGAGAGGAGCACCGTGCCGTACCGGGTGTACTGCGTGATCTTGCGCCGGCCCATCTCTCCTTCCTTGGAGAGCTTCTCGAGGTAGGGCCAGACGACGGTGAGGAGCTGCAGGATGATCGACGCCGTGATGTACGGCGTGATCCCGAGCGCGAAGACGGAGAGACGGCGGAGGGCGCCCCCCGAGAACATGTCGAGGAACCCGAGGAGCCCGCCGGCGCTCGCCTTGAAGAACTCCTCGAGCGCCTGGGCGTCGAGCCCGGGCGTCGGGATGTGCGCGCCGATCCGGTAGATCGCCAGCAGCCCGAAGGTGAAGAGGACCCTCTTCCTGAGGTCCGGGACCGCGAAGATGTTCCGGAAGGACTCGAGGACGATCACGCCGGGACGTCCTCGCAGCGGCCGCCCGCCGCTTCGATCTTCTTCCGGGCACCCTCGGTGAACTGGTGCGCGACGACGGTCAGCGTCTTCTTCAGCTCGCCCGTCCCGAGGATCTTCACCTCGGCGCCCTTGCGCTTGAGAAGGCCGGCCTTGCCGAGGGCTTCGGCGTCGACGGTGGCACCCGCCGCGAAGAGGCGCTCGAGCGCCTCGACCGGGACGATGTTCCACTCCTTGCGGAAGATGTTCTTGAAGCCTCGCTTGGGGAGGCGCCGGTGGAGCGGCATCTGGCCGCCCTCGCGGCCGAGCTGGCCGGAGTAGCCGCTGCGCGACTGCTGGCCCTTGTGGCCCTTGCCCGACGTCTTTCCGAGGCCGGAGCCCGGGCCGCGGCCGACGCGCTTGCGCGCCGACGTCGCGCCCTTGCGCGGACCGAGGTTGTGGAGTCCGTGAGCCATGGTGTCTCGTCCCTCTCGCTACTCGCCCACGACCTCGACGAGGTGGCGGACCTTGAGGATCTGCCCGCGGAGCGCGGGCGTGTCGGGCCGGACGACCTCCTGGCGGATCCGCCGGAGGCCGAGGCCCTTGAGGGTCTGCTTCTGGTCGACCGGAGCGCAGATGCCGGACTTCACCTGGCGAATCCGGACCGTCTTCTTCCCGGCCTCAGGCGCAGCGGCCTTCGGGGAAGCCGCCGTGCCGGCCTTCGCCGGAACGGTGGCCGCCGGCCTCGCCGCCGCGGGAGCGGCGCCGGTCGATTTCGCCGCCTTCTTCGGCACACCGGCCGCCGACGCGACTTCCGTCAGGAGGGCGTCGACGTCCTTCTTGGAGCTCTTCTCTTTCTCGGCCATCACTTCGTCTCCGCCGGGATCTCCGGAGAGGCGGCCGGCTCGACCGCCACCGCGGCCACGGCCTCGACCGCAGGAGCGCCGGCCGTCCGGCCGCGCGCCTTGAGGATCGAGGCGGCCAGGTGGAGGTTCCGAAGGGCGTCGAACGTCGCCTTGACGACGTTGTGCGGGTTCGTCGTCCCGAGCGACTTCGTCAGGATGTTCTGGACCCCGACCGCCTCCAGGATCGCCCGAACCGCGCCGCCGGCGATGACGCCGGTGCCTTCGGCCGCCGGCTTGAGGAAGACGCGGCCGGCGCCGTAGTGGCCCGTGACGGCGTGGGGGATCGTCGTCCCCTTCAGGGTCACGGAGATCATCGTCTTCTTGGCCATCTCGATCCCCTTCTTGATGGCCGTGGGGACTTCCTTCGCCTTGCCGGCACCGTAGCCGACGCGCCCCTTGCCGTCACCGACGATGACGAGCGCGGAGAACGAGAAGTTCTTGCCGCCCTTGACGACCTTCGTGACGCGGTTGATGTGCACCACGTGGTCGATCAGGTCGAGGCCCGCGCGGCCCTCGCCGAGAGCTCCCGGCGGCCGGGGCGGGGCGGCGTTCGGACCGCCGGGACCGCGGCCCGGGCCGCCCGGACGGTTTCCGAAGCGGGGGGGACGACTGGGTGTGCTGCTCAAAACTTCAACCCCTTCTCGCGCGCCGAGTCGGCGAGAGCCTTGACGTTGCCGTGGTAGAGGTGTCCGCCACGGTCGAAGACGACCGCGGAGATCCCCTTCTCCTTGGCCCGCTCCGCGATGAGCGCGCCGACGGAGACCGCGGCGCCCTTGCTCGCGGCGCTCTTCTTCCCGCCGAGGATCGACTCCTCGCGGGAGCTCGCCTGGGCGAGCGTCCGGCCGGACGCGTCGTCGACGAGCTGGGCGTATATGTACTTCAGAGTCCTGCGGATGGCCAGCCGCGGCCGCTCCGGCGAACCCTCGACCTTCCGGCGGATCCGGGTGTGGATCCTGTCGCGCGCCTCGACCCGTGCCTGAGCCCTGTTCATCCTCGAGACCTCACTTGCCGGCGGCCTTTCCGGCCTTCTTCTTCAGGACCTCGCCGACGAAGCGGAAGCCCTTGAGCTTGTAGGGATCGGGCGGCTTGATGCCGCGGATCCGGGTCGCCGTCTCGCCGACCTTCTGCTTGTCGACGCCGGTCACGACGATGTGCGTCACGTCCTTCGCCTTCGCGTCGGGCGCCACGTCGATCGTCACGCCGTCCGGCTCCGGGAACCGGACCGTGTGCGAGTAGCCGCACGTGAAGATGACCTCGGACCCCTTCTTCTCGGCCTTGTAGCCGATGCCGACGAGGTCGATGGAGCGCTTGTACCCCTCCGCCACGCCGAGCACGGCGTTGGCGACGAGCGCGCGGTTCAGCCCGTGGAACGCACGGACCCGCTTCTCCTCGCTCGCGCGGACGAGGTCGATGCGGCCGTCCTTGACCGCGACCGTGATTCCCTCGAGGACCGGCGTGGAGACGGTCCCCTTGGGCCCTTTGACGTGAACGCCGGCGGCGTCGACCTTGACCTCGACGCCTTTCGGCAGCGGGATGGGCTTCTTTCCGACTCGAGACATCGCCTTCCCTCCGGTCCTACCAGACCGAGCAGACGACCTCGCCGCCCAGGCCGCGCTTACGCGCGTCGTGGCCGGTGAGGAGGCCCTGCGAGGTCGAGACGATGGCGATGCCGAGGCCGCCGAGGACGCGCGGGAGCTCGTCCTTGCCGCGGTAGAGGCGACGGCCGGGGCGCGAGACGCGCGTGAGCCCGTGGATCACGGGGTTCCCAGCGTCGTCGTACTTGAGGTACAGGCGGAGGAGGCCGGCGCCCTTGTCGTCGAGCACCTTGAAGTTCTTGATGTAGCCCTCGTCCTTCAGGATGCGGGCGATCTCGATCTTCAGGCGGGACGACGGGACGTCGATCTTCTCGTGACGGGAGGTGAGCCCGTTGCGAACGCGGGTCAGGAGGTCGGCGATCGGGTCGGTCAGTGCGGCCACGCGCCCCTCCTCACCACGACGCCTTGGTCACGCCCGGGACGTAGCCGCCGAGCGCGAGGTTGCGGAAGCAGATGCGGCAGGTGCCGAACTTGCGGATGTAGGAGCGCGGCCGGCCGCAGATCTTGCACCGGTTGTGCGCCCGGATCGCAAACTTCGGCTTCCGCGCGGTCTTGACGATTGAGGAGCGACGAGCCATCGACGGTTCTCCCTAATTCCTAGCGCCCGAACGGCATGCCCAGCTCGCGGAGCAGGACGCGCGCCCTGTCGTCGGAGCCGGCCGTCGTCACGATCGTGACGTTGAGGCCCTTCGACTTGTCCACCTTGCCCGGATCGATCTCGGGAAAGACGAGGTGGTCGCGGATGCCGAGCGTGTAGTTCCCGCGGCCGTCGAAGGCCCGCGTGGGCACGCCGCGGAAGTCCCGTACCCGCGGAAGGGCGATGTTGAGGAGGCGGTCGAGGAACTCGTACATCCGCTCGCCGCGCAGCGTGACCCGGCAGCCGATCGGCATGCCTTCGCGGAGCTTGAAGGTCGCGATCGACTTGCGGGCGCGCGTGATGACGGCGCGCTGGCCTGCGATCTTGGTCAGCTCCTCGGCGGCGGCCTCGACGATCTTCACGTTCGTGATCGCCTCGCCGACGCCCATGTTCAGGACGACCTTCTCGATCTTCGGGACCGCCATCGGGTTGTCGATCCCGAACTCCTTCTTCAGGACCGGGACGACGTCCTTGCGGTACTTTTCGTTGAGCCGCGACGACATCGCTTACGCTCCCGTCTTCTTGGTCACGGAGGAGATCGTCGTGCTGCTCCGGCGCGCGTAGCGGACGCGCTCCCCCCCCTCGACGCGGACGCCGACGCGGGTCGGCTTTCCGGTCTCCGGGTCGCGGAGCATGACGTTCGAGATGGCGATGGCCGCCTCCCTCTCGACGATCCCGCCCTTGATGTTCTTCTGGGGGTTCGGACGCGTGGCGCGCTTGATGAGGTTCACGCCCTCCACCACGACCCGTCCCTTGTCGGGGACGACGCGCAGGACCTTCCCGTGCGCGCCCCGGTCCTTGCCGGCGAGGACGACGACCTCGTCGCCCTTCCGGACCCTGGTCTTCCCCGTGTACTCGGGCTGCTTCTTCTTCATCGCGTTCGCCTCAGATCACCTCGGGAGCGAGCGAGATGATCTTCATGTACTTCTTCTCGCGGAGCTCCCGAGCGACCGGCCCGAACACGCGGGTCCCGATCGGTTCCTTGTCGTTGTTGATCAGGACGGCCGCGTTGTTGTCGAAGCGGATGTAGCTGCCGTCCCGCCGGCGCTGCTCGCGCCGCGTCCTGACGATGACGGCCTTCACGACCTTCCCCTTCTTGACCGCGTCGGGCGCGTCCGGGGCGGACTCCCTCACCGCGCAGGTGATGACGTCGCCCAGGCGCCCGTACTGCCCGACCGACCCGCCCTTGAGGCGGATGCAGGAGAGGCGCTTGGCGCCGGAGTTGTCCGCGACCTCGAGGATCGTCCCCATCTGGATCATGGCGACTCTCCCTTACGCTTCCCGGCGCGCCGCGGTCACGACCGCGCGGACGCGCCAGCGCTTGCGCGCCGAGAGGGGCCGCGTCTCCTCGATCTCGACGACGTCCCCGGGAATGCACGCGTGGACGCGGTCGTCCGCGAGGAAGCGGGCGGACTTCTTCTGGAACTTGCCGTACCGGCCGTGCTTGACGAGGCGGGTCACCTCGACGACGACGGTCTTCTCCATCTTGTTGGAGACGACCGTGCCGACCTTGCGGCTCTTGCGGGCTGCGGGCTTCGCCGCTGCGGTGGTGGTCTCGGTGGTCATCGGGCCTGCCTCTCGGCCGTCTTCAGCCGCGCGATGTCGCGCCGCAGCTGGCGGATCTTCAGCGGGTTCTCCAGCTGGCCGGTGGCCTTCTGGAGGCGGAGGTTGAACAGCGCCTGCGTCCACTCGCGGAGCTTGGCGCCGCGCTCGTCGGCGGACCAGCCCTTCATCGTCTCGACGGTCGTCCCCTTCATCGCACGGCCTCCTCGAAGGACCGGGACACGAACCGGGTCTTGATCCCGATCTTGTCGGCGGCGAGGCGGAACGCGTCCCGAGCGATCTTCTCGTCGACGCCCTCCATCTCGAACAGGATCCGGGCGGGCTTGATGACGGAGACCCATGCCTCCGGCGCGCCCTTGCCCTTCCCCATTCGGGTCTCGAGGGGCTTCTTGGTGATCGGCTTGTCGGGGAAGACGCGGATCCAGAGCTTTCCGCCGCGCTTGACGTGACGCTGGATCGCGACGCGGCCGGCCTCGATCTGGCGGGCGGTCAGCCATCCCGCCTCGAGGGCCTGCAGGCCGAACTCGCCGAAAGAGAGCGTCCCGCCCCGCAGCGCGGTGCCGCGACGGCGCCCCTTCTGCTGCTTGCGGTACTTGACCTTGGAGGGCATCAACATGGCGAACGTTCCTTACGCGACCTTGCGCCGGGACTTCGCGCGGTGGAGGTCGCCCTTGTAGATCCAGCACTTCACGCCGATCTTCCCGTAGGTGGTGCGGGCCTCGGCGAAGCCGTAGTCGATGTCGGCCTTGAGGGTGTGGAGCGGCAGGCGCCCCTCCTGGTACCACTCCGACCGCGCGATCTCGGCGCCGTTGAGCCGGCCGGAGCAGCGGATCTTGATCCCCTGCGCCCCGAACCGGAAGGCCGACTCCATCCCCTTCTTCATCGCGCGGCGGAAGGCGACGCGGCGCTCGAGCTGCATCGCGATCGACTCGGAGACGAGCTGGGCGTCGGTCTCGGGCCGCTGGATCTCCACGATGTTCACGTGGATGTCCTTGCCGAGGCGGCGCTGGAGGCGGTCGCGGAGCTGGTCGACGGCCGCGCCCTTCTTGCCGATGATGACGCCCGGGCGGGCGGTCATGATGTTGATCTTGAGCTTGTTGCCGCGCTCGATCTCGACCTCGGAGACGGCCGCGTTCGAGAGGTCGCGCTTGAGCTCGGCCCGGAGCTTCAGGTCGTCGTGCAGGAAGCGGAGGTAGTCCTTCTCCGCGTACCAGCGCGAGTGCCAGGTCCGGTTGTAGCCGATTCGGAACCCGTAGGGGTGAACCTTCTGACCCATCTTCGTCCTACTCCTGACCGCCGGCGGGCTCCGCGGCCTTCGCGCTCTTCCTGGTCCTCGGCGCCTTCGGCGCGCCCTCGGCCTTCGCGCCCTTCGCGTCG
This sequence comes from uncultured Holophagales bacterium, assembly GCA_964636395.1. Lineage (GTDB taxonomy): Bacteria > Acidobacteriota > Thermoanaerobaculia > UBA5066 > UBA5066 > UBA5066. Next base: position 8,405 of record CAZWRQ010000005.1, on the reverse strand, counting down.
GCCTTCGGGGCCTGCGGCCGCGCGGCGGCCTTAGCGACCGCGGCGGCGACCTTGCCGCCCTTCTTCTTCGCGACCGGGCGCGCCGGCTCGGCCGTCAGTCCCGCCTTGCGGCGGACCGTCGGGTCGTCCGAGAGGACGACCGTGACGTGGCAGAAGGGCCGGGTGACGAGCCACATCCGCCCCTGCGGGCCGCTCATGAAGCGGGGCCGGGCGAAGCGCTTCTTGTAGTTGGAGACAGAGCGGAGCATCGAGTTCCGCTGGAGGGGCTTGCGCCCCGCGCCGTCGACGAGGACGCGCGAGACGACGAGCGCGTCGGCGTCGACGCCCGAGCCGTTCTGCTGGGCGTTGGCGACGGCCGACTCGACGAGCTTCTTCAGGTCGGGCGAGCAGCCCTTCGGCGTCGCGCGGAGGGTCGCGAGCGCGCGGCCGACCGGCTTCATGCGGATGAGGTCCGCGACGAGCCGCACCTTCTGTGCGGAGCCGCGGTAGTGGCGGAGGCGGGCGACGGCTTCCATCGGTCCTCCGTTACTTGGCGGCCGGCGCCGGCGAGGCGCCCTTCTCGACCTTCCGGCCCGAGTGGCCCTTGAAGGTGCGGGTGGGAGAGAACTCGCCGAGCTTGTGGCCGACCATGTTCTCGGAGACGTAGACGGGGATGAACTTCTTGCCGTTGTGGACGGCGACGGTGTGGCCGACCATCTCGGGCATGATCGTCGAGCGGCGCGACCAGGTCTTGACCACGCGCTTGTCCCCCGCCGAGTTGAGGGCGACGATCTTCTCGAGGAGGTGCCCGTCCACGAAGGGGCCTTTCTTTGTCGAACGCGACATCAGGGTTTCCTTCGCTCCGCCTTACTTCGTGCGGCGCTTGACGATCAGCGCGTCGGTACGCTTGTTGTTGCGGGTCTTCTTCCCCTTGGTCTTCCAGCCCCACGGGGAGGTCGGGTGCCGGCCGCCCGACGTCTTGCCCTCGCCGCCGCCCATCGGGTGGTCGACCGGGTTCATCGCGACGCCGCGGTTGTGGGGCTTCCACCCGAGCCAGCGGTTCCGTCCCGCCTTGCCGATCGAGACGTTCTCGTGCTCGAGGTTCCCGACCTGTCCGACGGTCGCGTAGCAGAGGACCCGGACCTTGCGGAGCTCGCCCGAGGGCATGCGGAGGAGGCAGTGGTCGCCCTCCTTCGCCATCACCTGGGCGCCGGCTCCGGCCGAGCGGACCATCTGGCCGCCCTTGCCGGGGGTGAGCTCGACGTTGTGGACGACCGTGCCGAGAGGGATCGACTTCAGCGGGAGGGCGTTCCCGGTCAGGATGTCGGACTCGGGCCCGGAGACGACCGTCTGCCCGACCTTGATCCCCGCGGGCGCGAGGATGTATCGCTTCTCGCCGTCCGCATAGTGGATCAGGGCGATGCGCGCGGAGCGGTTCGGGTCGTACTCGACCGATGCGACCTTGCCGGGGATGCCGAACTTGTCGCGCTTGAAGTCGATGACGCGGTAGCGGCGCTTGTGGCCCCCGCCGCGCCACCAGGAGGTGAGCTGGCCGAGGTTGTTGCGGCCGCCCGTCTTCACCTTCCCGCGGGTCAGGCTCTTCTCGGGGGCGCTCCGCGTGATCTCCGCGAAGTCGCTCGTCGTCCGCTGCCGGAGGCCGGGGGACGTGGGCTTGTAGGAGCGAACCGGCATGTCAGACCCCCTCGAAGATCGGCGGGAGCTTCTCGCCCGCCTTCAGCTTCACGTAGGCCTTCCGCCCCTCGCTCGTGCGACCGATGGAGCGCCCGACCTTCTTGATCTTCGACGTCGTCTTCAGGACCCTCACGGAGTCGACCTTGACGTCGAACAGGACCTCCACGGCGCGGCGGATCTCGATCCGGTTCGCGTCGGTGGCGACCTTGAACGTCAGGACGTTCTGCGTCTCGCGCAGCGTCGTCGACTTCTCGGTGATGATGGGCTTCAGGAGGATCGACTGGGCGGTCTTCATCCGAGCACCTCGGTGACCGTCTTGAGCGCCTGCTCCGTCAGGACCACCGTCCCCGCCTCGAGGGCGGCGTACGCGTCGAGCCCGAGGGCGTCCTCGACGAGGAGGAGCGGGTTGTTCCGCGCCGCCTTCGCGAGCTTCTCGTTCTCGCGGCGGTCGAGAAGGAGGGCCTTCCCGGTCACGCCGAGCTTCGTCATCGCGGCGGCGAGGTCCTTCGTCCGGTGCGTCGGGAGCTCCAGGCTCTCGAGCAGGACGAGCTGGTTCTCGCGGAGCTTCTCCGAGAGGACGCAGCGGAGGGCCGCCTTCTTCGTGGCGACGTTGACCTTGAGGTCGTAGGAGCGCGGGACGGGCCCGTGCACCGTGCCGCCGTGGCGGTGGATCGGCGGACGGCCGCCGCCCTGCCGCGCCCGGCCGGTGTGCTTCTGCTTGAAAGGCTTCTTGCCCGTGCCCGAGACCTCGGAGCGGACCTTCGTCTTGTGGGTCCCCGCGTGCTCGCGCGCGCGGATCGCCCGGACGACCTCCCACACCACGTGGCGGCGGAAGGGCACCCCGAAGATCTCCTCGGGGAGGTTCGCCTCGCCGACGGTCTCGGCGTTCAGGTTGCGGATCGGCACGGTGAGGCCGGAGGCGGGGGACGTCTTCTTCGTGGTCGCCATCGTCCCTCTCCTCACGCCGCCTGCGTCTTCGCGCGCTTCTTCACGATCTTCACGACCGTGTTCCGCGCGCCGGGGACGGCGCCCCGGAGGTAGATCAGGTGGTTCTCGGCGTCGACCTTCACGACCTCGAGGTTCTTGGTCGTGATCTGCTTCCCGCCCATCCGACCCGACGAGCGGGTTCCGGCGATGACGCGGGAGGGGAACGCCGAGGCTCCGATCGAGCCCGGGAGGCGGTGGAACATCGACCCGTGGGTCGCGACGCCGCCCCCGAAGCCGTGACGCTTCACGACCCCCTGGAACCCCTTGCCCTTCGAGACGCCGACGACGTCGACGTGCTCGGCGGCGTTGAAGATGTCGCAGAGGACCTTGTCGCCCGGGGCGAACGCGTCCCCTTCCTCGCACCGGACCTCACCGACGGTCCGGGTGGGGGGGACGCCGGCCTTCTCGAAGTGGCCGCGGACGGCCTTCGTGAGGCGGCGGGGCGACGGACGGGGCCCGACGAGCCCGAGCTGGACCGCGTCGTAGCCGTCGTTCTGCTTGGTCTTGCGCTGTACGACCAGGCACGGCCCGGCCTCCACCACCGTCACCGGCACCACCGTGCCGTCGGCTGCGAAGAGCTGGGTCATCCCGATCTTGCGCCCCAGAATCCCTGTGATCATGGTCAAAAACCTCGTTACGGCTCCGGGGTCATTTCCCCATGGTGCGGATCTCGACTTCCACACCGGCGGGGAGCTCGAGCTTGGTGAGGGCGTCGACGGTCTGCGGCGTCCACTCGAAGATGTCGAGGAGGCGCTTGTGGGTCCGCATCTCGAACTGCTCCCGCGACTTCTTGTCGACGTGCGGCGAGCGGTTCACCGTCCACCGAGAGATGGCCGTCGGGAGCGGAATCGGACCGGCGACCTTCGCGCCCGAGCGACGCGCGGTGTCGACGATCTCGAGCGTCGACTGGTCGAGGATTCGGTAGTCGTAGCCCTTGAGGCGGATGCGGATCTTGTCGTTGCCCATCGTCTTTCTCGTGGTACCGCCCCAGGGGGCGGAGGGTCGGGCGCGGGGGAAGGGGCCCGAGGGCCCCTCCCCGCGGCCGGACGCTCGTTTAGGCGAGGATCTCCGTGACGGTGCCCGCGCCGACGGTGCGGCCGCCCTCGCGGATCGCGAACTTGAGCCCCTTCTCGATGGCGATCGGGGCGATGAGGGTGATCTCCAGCTCGACGTTGTCGCCGGGCATGACCATCTCCACGCCCTCGGGGAGCTTGGCCGAGCCGGTGACGTCGGTCGTGCGGATGAAGAACTGGGGCCTGTAGTTGTTGAAGAACGGCGTGTGCCGGCCGCCCTCCTCCTTGGAGAGGACGTAGATCTTGCCCACGAACTTGGTGTGGGGCTTGATCGTCCCGGGCTTGCAGAGGACCTGCCCGCGCTCGACGTCCGTGCGCTCGACGCCGCGGAGGAGGACGCCGATGTTGTCGCCCGCCTGCCCCTGGTCGAGGAGCTTCTTGAACATCTCGACGCCGGTGACGACCTTCTTCACCGTGTCCTTGAAGCCGACGATCTCGATCTCCTCGCCGACCTTGACGACGCCGCGCTCGACACGGCCCGTGACGACCGTGCCGCGACCCGAGATCGAGAAGACGTCCTCGATCGGCATCAGGAAGGGCTTGTCGGTCTCGCGGACGGGGTCCGGGATGTTCTCGTCCAGGGCCTTCGCGAGCTCCCAGATGCACTGGGCGTCGGGCCCGGTCGGGTCGTTGAGCGCCTTGACGGCCGCCCCGCGGATGACCGGGATCGTGTCGCCGGGGAACTCGTACTTGTTGAGGAGGTCGCGCACCTCGAGCTCGACGAGGTCGAGGAGCTCGGGGTCTTCCATGAGGTCGCACTTGTTGAGGAAGACGACCATCGCCGGAACGTTGACCTGCTTGGCGAGGAGGACGTGCTCCTTCGTCTGCGGCATCGGGCCCTTCGGGGCCTCGACGACGAGGATCGCGCCGTCCATCTGCGCCGCGCCCGTGATCATGTTCTTGATGTAGTCGGCGTGTCCCGGGCAGTCGATGTGGGCGTAGTGGCGCTTGTCGGTCTCGTACTCGACGTGCGCGAGGGCGACCGTGAGGATCTTCGTCGCGTCGCGGCGGAAGGTCTTCGCGTCGGCCTTGGCGACGTCGTCGTATGCCTTGGCGGTCGCGAAGCCCTTCGTCGAAAGGACCTTCGTGATCGCGGCCGTGAGCGTCGTCTTGCCGTGGTCGATGTGACCGATCGTGCCGACGTTCACGTGGGGCTTCTTGCGCTCGAATTTCTCCTTGGCCATCGTTTCCTCCGAATATCTCCTCGGTCCGTCGTCTCAGCTTCCGGGAACTCTGTCAGGCGTTCTTGGTCGATCCTGTGGCCCGCGCGCGGCGCGTCAGGCCGAAACCTTCGCGATGATCCCGTCGGCGATCGCCTTCGGGACCTCGTCGTACCGTTCGAACTGCATGCTGTAGTTGGCCCGGCCCTGGGTGAGGGACCGGAGGGTCGTCGCGTAGCCGAACATCTCGGACAGGGGAACCGTCGCGGTGATGACCTGGAAGTTCACCCGCGGCTCCATGTGGTTGATCTTCCCGCGGCGGGAGTTCAGGTCGCCGATCACGTCGCCCATGAAGTCCTCGGGCGTGACGACCTCGACGGCCATCATCGGCTCGAGGATGACCGGGTCGGCCTTCTTCGCGGCCGCCTGGAACGCCATGGAGCCGGCGATCTTGAACGCCATCTCCGAGGAGTCCACGTCGTGGTACGAGCCGTCGTAGAGCTCGACCTGGATCTGCGTCGTCGGGTACCCGGCGAGGACGCCGGTGAGGATCGCCTCGCGGATCCCCTGGTCGATCGGCTTGATGAACTCGCGCGGGATCACGCCGCCGACGATCGCGTTGACGAACTCGTACTCCTTGCCCTCCGGGTGCGGGCGGAGCCGGATCTTCGCGTGACCGTACTGCCCCTTGCCGCCCGTCTGGCGGACGAAGCGGCCCTCGGCCTGTGCTTCCTTCCGGATCGACTCGCGGTAGGCGACCTGCGGCTTGCCGACGTTCGCGCCGACGTTGAACTCGCGGATGAGGCGGTCGACGATGATCTCGAGGTGGAGCTCGCCCATCCCGGCGATGATCGTCTGGTTCGTCTCCTTGTCGGTCGAGACCCGGAACGTCGGGTCCTCCTGCATGAGCTTCGCGAGGGCGAGGCCCATCTTCTCCTGGTCGGCCTTCGTCTTCGGCTCGATGGAGAGCTCGATGACCGGCTCCGGGAACTTCATCGCCTCGAGGACGACGACGTTTCCCTTCTCGCAGATCGTGTCGCCCGTGACGACGTTCTTCAGGCCCACGGCGGCCGCGATGTCGCCCGCCCAGACCTGCTTGATCTCCTCGCGCTTGTTCGCGTGCATCTTGAGGAGGCGGCCGACGCGCTCGTTCGTCTGCTTCGTGGCGTTGTAGACCGCAGAGCCGGCGTCGAGGTGGCCCGAGTAGACCCGGAAGAACGCGAGCTGCCCGACGAACGGGTCGGTCATGATCTTGAAGACGAGGCCCGAGAAGGGCGCGTCGTCCTTCGTCTCGCGGGAGACCTCCTTGCCGTCCTCGTCGATCCCCTTGATCGGCGGGATGTCGACCGGGGACGGGAGATAGGCCACGACGGAGTCGAGGAGCTGCTGGACCGCCTTGTTCTTGAAGGCCGAGCCGCAGACGACCGGGTGGAGCCGGCCCGTGATCGTGGCGCGGCGGAGGGCAGCCTTGAGCTCCTCCACCGAGGGGACGACGCCCTCGAGGTACTTGTGCATGAGGTCGTCGTCGGTCTCGGCGATCGCCTCGATCGCCTTCTCGCGCCACTTCGCGAGGTCGGCGCGGTGCTCGGCCGGGACCTCGACGGTCTCGAAGTCCGCGCCGAGCGCCTCGTCGCGGAAGTCGTAGGCCTTCTCGTCGAGGACGTCGAGGACGCCGCGGAACGTCTCCGCGGAGCCCCAGGGGAGCATGATCGGAACCGGCTTCGCCCCGAGCTTCGCGATCATCATCTCGACGCAGCGCTCGAAGTCGGCCCCGACGCGGTCCATCTTGTTGACGAACGCGATGCGGGGGACGCCGTAGCGGTCCGCCTGGCGCCAGACCGTCTCGGACTGAGGCTCGACGCCCGAGACGGCGTCGAAGACGGCGACGGCGCCGTCGAGGACGCGGAGCGAGCGCTCCACCTCGGCGGTGAAGTCGACGTGCCCCGGCGTGTCGATGATGTTGATCCGGGTGCCGCGCCACGCGCAGGTCGTCGCGGCCGAGGTGATCGTGATGCCGCGCTCCTGCTCCTGGACCATCCAGTCCATCGTGGCCGTGCCCTCGTGGACCTCTCCCAGCTTGTAGTTGACGCCGGTGTAGAAGAGGATCCTCTCGGTAGTCGTCGTCTTACCGGCATCGATGTGAGCCATGATGCCGATGTTCCGGCAGTTCTCGAGCGCGTGCGTTCTCGCCATAAAGGTTGTGTTCCCGACCTCGGTCGTGTCTGCGCCGTCGAACCCTCCCGGCCTTCGCGTCTCCGCGATCTCGGGCGGGTTCCGCACGCTGTTAGGCGTGGCCCGGTTCGGTTGTTTCCGCGGACCTCGCCGCCCCCGAAGGGCCGGCCGGTTTCCACGGGCTCCGGGCATCCCGGGGAGGCCGCCGTCGACCGGCGCCCTCCCTTTCCGTGCAGGCGACTACCAGCGGTAGTGCGCGAAGGCTTTATTGGCCTCCGCCATCTTGTGGGTGTCCTCCCTCTTCTTCACGGAGTTGCCGCGGTTGTTCGCCGCGTCCAGGAGCTCTCCGGCGAGCTTGTCCTGCATGGTCTTCTCGCCGCGGGCCTGCGAGTAGTTGATGATCCATCGGATCGCCAGGGACATCCGGCGGTTCGGCTTGACCTCGACGGGGACCTGGTAGGTCGACCCGCCGACGCGGCGGGACTTGACCTCGAGGACCGGCTTGACGTTCTCCAGGGCCTTCTTGAACGTCTTGAGCGGGTCGTCCTGGGTCTTCCCCTCGATCTGCTTCATGGCGCCGTAGAAGATGCCCTCCGCGGTGGACTTCTTCCCGCACTTCATGACGGAGCTGATGAACTTGGTGACGAGCTGGGACTGGTAGAGCGGGTCCGGAAGGACCTCGCGCTTCGGGACTTCGCGACGGCGCGGCACGGCTTCTCTCCCCTACCTCAGGACTTCGGGCGCTTGGCGCCGTACTTGGAGCGGGACTGCTTGCGGTTGGCGACGCCGACGGCGTCGAGCGTCCCACGGATGATGTGGTAGCGGACGCCGGGAAGGTCCTTCACGCGGCCGCCACGGATCATGACGATGGAGTGCTCCTGGAGGTTGTGCCCGATGCCGGGGATGTAGGTCGTGACCTCGATGCCGTTCGTGAGCCTCACGCGGGCGATCTTTCGGAGCGCCGAGTTCGGCTTCTTGGGGGTCGTGGTCTTGACCTGGGTGCAGACCCCCCGCCGCTGCGGGCAGGACTGGAGGGCAGGCGACTTCGTCTTGTAACGGACGGCTTCGCGGCCCTTACGAACGAGCTGGCTGATCGTCGGCATCAGACTTCCTCGGTTCCTCTTCCCCGCCGGAGAGACGACTTTTCGGCCCTTCGGGCCGCTCTCTCCCCGGAATTTGCGATGTCGGATCGCTCTCCCGGAAGGCCGAATCGGCTCTGTCCGAGGGGCGAAACCGGCAGAGACTACGTGTAAGTCCCCCGTCTGTCAACCCGGTACGTCGCCCGGGAGCCATCGGGGGCCGGACGGGAACCCGGCGGACCGGGCTCCCCACGATCTCAGCC
>CAZWRQ010000004.1:11654-47105 GCA_964636395.1 uncultured Holophagales bacterium | reverse complement strand
GATCTCGGGCGAGGCGGGAACGACGCGCGGCGTGCGCGTCTTCGTCCGGCGCGCCACCTTCTGGCCGTGGCGCAGCTCCTCGTCGATCCGGACCGTGAGGAAGCGGAGGATGGCCTCGGAGAGCTTCATCTTCCGCTGCAGCTCGGCCACGGCCTTCGCGTCGGCCCGGAACAGGAAGTTGTGGTAGGTCGCCTCGGACCGCTTCTTGATCTGGTAAGCGAGGCGACGGCGGCCCATCGGCTCGTCCTTGTCGATGACGGCGCCGAGGTCGGTCAGGAGCTTGCGGAACTCCTCGACGACGGCCGCCGCTCCCTGCTCGTCCCTGTCGGGGGCGATCAGGAAGACCAGGTCGTAGAGACGCTTCGGGGTTTCGGTCACTTGTCCTCCTTGCGGATCGCGGGGCGAGCCCGCGAGGCGCGGCCGCTCGGCCGAGCCAAGGGTTGGAATCAGCTCGCCGGAACGGGCTCCGGCGAGCGGTTGAAACGGTTCATGGCGGACTCGAGCCCGTCGACGACGAAGGTCTCGATCGCCTCGCAGGCGGTCTCCAGCACCGGGCCGAGCGCGGCCCTCTCGGGCTTCGAGAAACGCTCGAGGACGTAGTCGGCCTTGTCCTCACCGGGCCGGAAGTGGTCCCCCGCGATGCCTATGCGAAGCCGCGGAAAGCCGTCGCTCCCGAGGCAGTCGATCACGTTCTGGAGCCCCTTCTGCCCCCCGGAGGAGCCTGACGGGCGGATCCTCAGCCTGCCGACCGGGAGGGCCACGTCGTCGGAGACGACGAGCATCCGCTCCGGCGGGACGGCGTGCTTGAGGAGGAGCCCTTTCACGGATTCGCCCGAGAGGTTCATGTACGTTTGCGGCTTCGCGAGGAGGACCGGCGCGGCGCCGATCTTCACACGTCCCGTCAGGGCCCGGCAGTCGAGCCGGTCGATGCGCGTCGGGCGGGACGGGTCGATTGCGAGCCGCCGGACGAGCGCGTCCAGCACTTCCCAGCCGACGTTGTGCCGCGTCCCGACGTAGCGGTCGCCCGGGTTGCCGAGCCCCACGACGAGGGCGAGCTCGGTCAAGCCTACTTCTTCTCCTTCTTCTCGGCCTTGGGCGCGGCCTTCCCGGCGCCCTCCTCTTCCTTCTTCCCCTTCTTCACGACCTCGGGCTCGGCCGTCGCCGGGGCGGCCTCGGCGGCGGCCTCCTCGGCCTTGTGCGTGACGACGTGCGCGATGACGCGGTCGGGGTCGCCGAGGACCTGGACCTTCTCGCCGAGGGCGAGGTCCGCCACCCGGAGCACGCCGCCGGCGTCCAGCGCGGTGACGTCGGCTTTGATGGCGGACGGGATGTCGGCCGGGAGGCACTCGACCTCGAGCTCGCGGGTGACGACGTCCAGGAGGCCGCCGAGCTTCACGCCGGCCGCGATGCCGACGGTCTCGACCGGGACCTTCACCTTGAGCTTCCTGTCCAGCAGGACGCGGACGAAGTCGAGATGAACGAGCTCGCGGCGGAGAGGGCTCAGCATCACGTCGCGGACCATGACGTGCGGCTGCTCGTCGGCCCCCTTGACGTGGACGCGGAAGACGGCGTTCTGGTGCAGCCCCTTCCGGAAGAGGGCGAGGAGGTCTTTCCGGGCGACGCTCAGCGGGAGCGACTCGGCGCCGGAGTGGCCACCGTAGAGGACGGCGGGGATGAGGTCCTTGGCGCGAAGGCGGTGGCAGGCGTTCTTGCCCGTCTCCATCCGCTTCTCGACATCGATGACGACGTTGTCCTGGAGCATCTCGTTCGTACCTTTCCCCGGGCGGACGGTCCGGCGGAGTCCGGGCGTCCGGTCCGGCGCAGAATCGTGGATTCTACACGACCGGCCCGGATAGGCGGCCCGGGCCGGACGCCTCCTCCCCGATCAGGAGATCCGCCCTCTCCCCCCGGCCTGCCGGCCGTCAGACGAAGAGCGAGGAGACCGACGTCCCCTCGTGGATCCTGTGGATCGCTTCGCCGAGGAGCGGGCCCACCGAGAGCGGCGTCAGGATCGGGCAGCGGGCGAGCTTGTCGTCGATCGGCAGCGAGTTCGAGCAGAAGACGCGCTCGATGGAGCTCGCGTTCAGACGGTCGATCGCCGGGCCCGACAGGACGGGATGCACGCAGGCCGAGAAGACCCGCTCCGCTCCCGCCTCCTTGAGAGCCGCCACCGTGTTGATGAGCGTCCCGGCCGTGTCGATGATGTCGTCGATGATCAGGACGTTCCGCCCCTTCACGTCGCCGATGACGTGCATCACCTCGACCTCGTTCTTCCCCTTCCGCCGCTTGTCGACGATGGCGAGGGAGACGCCGAGCCTCTTGCCGAACGCGCGGGCGCGCTCCACGCCTCCCGCGTCGGGCGAGACGACGGTGAGGGGGTCGAGCTTGGCGTCTCGGATCGCGTCGAGCAGGACCGGCGAGGCGAAAAGGTGGTCGACCGGGATGTCGAAGTAGCCCTGGATCTGGGCGGCGTGAAGGTCGACCGCGAGGACGCGGTCGGCCCCGGCCGACGTGAGGAGGTCGGCGACGAGCTTGGCGGTGATCGGGACGCGCGGCTTGTCCTTCCGGTCCTGCCGGGCGTAGCCGTAGTACGGCAGGACCGCCGTCACGCGCGACGCCGAGGAGCGCTTGAAGGCGTCGAGCATGATGAGGAGCTCCATGAGGTTCGCGTTCACCGGCGGGCACGTCGGCTGCACGACGAATACGTCGGCCCCCCGGACGTTCTCCTCGATCTGGCAGTAGTTCTCGCCGTCCGAGAAGTTGTAGAGCGTCACCCGTCCCGCCTCGCGTCCCAGCGCCCGGCAGATCTCGCCGGTCAGGGACGGGTGCGCGCGCCCTCCGAAGACCTTCAGCTCTCCGTACGGAACCCTCAGCGTCATGGCTCTCTCATCCTGGCTGGGGAGGGAGGATTCGAACCTCCGAATGGCGGTTCCAAAGACCGCTGACTTACCACTTGTCGACTCCCCAAAGCCGGGCCGGATATTACTCTGACCGCCGCGGCCCGCTCCGGAAGCGGCATTCCTCCCGGGTCCACGTCGGGACGACACGGGTCACGGAGCCGACGGGCAGGCCGTCGAGCCTTCGCGCGGCCTCCGAGGCCGCCGCGAGGTCCGAGAAGACGCCGAACACGGTCGACCCGCTCCCCGAGAGCCGGGCCTGCTCGGCGCCCGCAGCCGAGAGCGCCTCACGCGCGGCCCGGAGCTGGGGGAAGAGCGACTCCGCGGCCGGCTCGAGGTCGTTCCGGTCGGGCACGCCGGCGCCGGCGTCCCCGCCGCGGCCGTCCCACGCCGGCGCCACGAGGCGGCGGAAGACCTCCGGCGTCGCCGCGGGGAACGGCGGCATCACGAGGACGACCCCTTTCGGCGGCAGGTCGGGAAGCGGCGCGATCCGCTCCCCCCGTCCGGTCCCGCGGGCGCTCCCCCCGTAGAGAAAGAACGGGACGTCGGAGCCGAGGCGGGCGCCGATCTCCGCGAGCGCCTCGAGAGGGACGTCGAGGCCCCAGAGCGCCGAGAGACCGAGAAGCGTCACGGCCGCGTCCGAGCTGCCGCCTCCGAGCCCGCCGCCCGCGGGGATCCTCTTCTCCAGGTCGATCGCAGCGCGCGCCTTCACGCCCGCCTCGTCCGCGAGGAGGCGGGCGGCTCGCAGGACGAGGTTCTCCGGGCCGGCGGGGACCGAGGGGTCGTCCACCCGGAGCGTCAGCGCGTCGCTCTCCTCGAAGGCGAGCCGATCCGTCAGGCCGACGGCCTGGAAGACCGTGTCGAGCTCGTGGAAGCCGTCGGGCCTCCTCCCGAGGACGAGGAGGGAGCGGTTCACCTTCGCGAACGCCTCGGCGACGAGCCTCATCCGTTCGCCCCTCCGACGTCCGGGACGGCGCCGAAGCTCTCGAGCGTCAGCTGCGCGTTCCCCTCGGGCCCCCGGATCGCGATCCGGCGCGGGAGGCCGGCGCCGGGCGTCAGCTCCACGCGGACGCCTTCGGGCAGGAGGAGCCCGATGACCTCTCCCGCGGGCGAGACGACGACCGCCCGCCCCTCGCCCGAAGGGAGCGGCAGGACGAGACGTCCGTCCCGAAGCACCGACGCGCCCTCGGCGGACGGCGCCTCCTCCGGGACCCCGAAGACCGCGGCGAGAACGTCACGCGAGGCGAAGCGGCCCGGAAAGAGCCCTTCGGTCCCGCCCCCTTCCCTTCGGAGAACGCCCTCGCGCACCACCCCGGCGAGCGGTGCCGAGGCCTTCCAGGCGAGCGCCGTTCCGTCCCATCTCAGCGTGAGGTATCCGCGGACCGCGACGCCCACTCTGGGCGAGAGCTCGCCGCGGAAGAGGGCCTGGAACCGGCGAGGACGCCAGGCCTCCTCCCGCGCCGCGGAGACCGATGCCAGGGCATGCGCGGTCTCCTCTGGGCCTGCGGGGGCTCCGGCTGGCCCGGCCGAGCGGCAGGCGCCGAGGACGAGCACCGCAGCCGCGGCGGCTGCGGCCGTCCCCCTCACGGCTGCTTCGCCGCGGCGGCCGTCCTCTCGAGCTTGGCTCGGATCGCAGCTCCGCCGTCTTCCGGCTCGAGGGCGAGCGCCCGCGACCACCTCTCCCGCGCCTTCGCGAGGTCGCCCCTCCTCTCCTCGAGGTCCCCGAGGTGCTCTTCGATCGTCGGGTCGTCCGGCGACAGGCGCTTGGCCGTCAGGAGGTGCCTCTCCGCCTCGTCGAGGTTGCCGAGCCGGAACTGGATCCATCCGAGCGAGTCGAGGTAGGCCGCGTTCGACGGCTCCAGTTCGACCGCCCGCGTGACGAGCTCGAGGGCCCGATCCAGGTTCTCGTTGCGGTCCGCGAACATGTAGCCGAGGTAGTTGAGGGCCGCGCCGTGGTCCGGCTTCAGCGAGATCAGCCTCTCGAACGCCGCGATGGACTCGGGGACCTTCTTGTCCCGCTCGAGCGAAGCCGCCTGCCGGAAGAGGAGGTCCGGGTCGTCGGGAAAGGCCACGAGCCCCGCGGCGGCCGCAACCGCCGCGTGCCCGTACCGCTCGAGCCGCTGCCAGACGTCGGCCGCCGCGAGGGCCCCCTCGCGCCCTTCCTTCGAAAGGGCCGCGACCATCTCCTCTCCTTCGGCGCGTTCCTTGTCCTTCTCCGAGCGAAGGAGGAACTCGGCGAGGAGCCCGCGGACGTCGAGGTCCTTCGGCGCCTTCGCGAACGCCTCGCGGCAGACCTGCAACCCCTGCGCCGGCTCCTTCGCGTCTCGCGCGACGAGCGTCAGGAGGTTCAGGGCTTGCATGTTCACCGACCCGTCCTCCTCGAGGAGGTGCGGGCGAACGGCCTCCCGCGCCGCCGCCCAGTCCTTCCGGAGGTAGGCGACGTAGCCGAGCTGGCCGTCGACGGAGACGATCCCGCCGGCCGGTCCCTTCCGCGCGACGAGCTGCGAGCGGAGGTCCCGGAGGACGGTCTCCGCCTCGTCGAGCCTCCGGGCCTCGAGGAAGTTGAGGGCGCGCCGGAACGCGACGTCGGCGTCGTCGGGCTCGAGGCCCTGGAGCTTCTTCAAGAGCTCTTCAGCGCGCGCCGTCTCCAGCCTCTCGGACAGGAGCGCCGCGTAGTGCCGGAGGGCGTCGCGATGATCCGGGTCGACCTTCAGCACCTCCTGGAACTCCCCCTCGGCCTCGGAAAGCCGTCGGGCCCGCAGGAGCGAGAGGCCGTACTGAGCGCGAAGGCCGAGGTTCCCCGGCTGCCGCTTGACGAGGTCCGCCAGGATCGGCAGCGTCTTGTCGAACTTCCGGGTCGCCTGGTAGACGCGCAGGAGACCGAAGGAGGCCGCGGCGTTCTGCGGGTCCATCCGGAGTATCCCGAGATAAGGCTCCTCGGCTTCCTCGGGGCGGCCGCTCTTCTCTAGCGCCTCGCCGTAGAGGAGCGGCAGGAGAGGCCCGCGCACGTTCTGCTGGACGCGGGAGAGAACGGCGGCCGCGTCCTCGTACCTCTCGAGCCGCAGGTAGGCCTGGCCGAGCGCGAGGGCGCCCGCCGGCTCCATCGGCTGAAGGTCGTTCGCCTTCTTCAGGGGCGCGATCGCCCCCTCGATCCCGTCCCGGTCGCGCGCCGCCGCCAGGAGGATCTGCCCGAGGACCCGGTGCGCCGCAGCGCTCCCGGGGACGAGCTCGACGGCCTTTCGGGCCTGCTGCTCGGCCTCCGGCAGGATCCCGAAGTCGCGCAGCGCCTCCGCGTACTCGCGGCGAAGGTGGCCGTCCGCAGGATCCAGCTCCACGGCCCGGCGGAATTCCTTGAGCGCCTCCTGGAACTCCCCCTCCGCCGCGAAGAGCCGGGCCCGGAGGAATCGCTCGACGGCGTCGCGCCGGGCCGACTCGTCCGGGCTGAGCGTTTCGGAGCGGGCCGGCGGCGCCGCCGTGGCGGGCGGGGCGAGGATCGCGAGGGCGAGGGCGGCGACGGTGGGACGAAATCTCATGCCGCCGCGGAGCGTAGCAAGCGGAAGGCCAGGAAGGGAAAGGCCCCCTTCACGATCTGACGTCCCTGGAAGACGGCAGGCGCTCGCCGGGGGGCCTTGCCTTCGGGCGCCCCCCCCGGACCCCCCACTCACGATCCGACGACCTCAGAAGATCGCGGGTTCCTGCCAGGTCTCGAAAACGTCGCGCATGACGTCGGAGATCTCCCCGACGGTCGCGTAGGCCTTCACGGCGTCGACGAGAGGGGGCATGACGTTCGCGCCGTTCCGGCACGCCTCGCGCAGGGCGTGGAGCGTCGAGACGACCGCTCTCCCGTCCCGCGTCCGGCGAACCTCCCGGAGCTGCGCGACCTGCTCCGCCGCCGTCTGCTCGGAGATGACGAGCGTCGGGACCTTGTCCTCCGGGACCTCCTCCGTGAAGGCGTTCACGCCGACCATCACCTTGTCGCCGACGTCGAACGCCCGCTGGAAGCGGTAGGCCGCGTCCATGATCTCCTTCTGCGGGAAGCCGGCCTCGATCGCCTCGACCATGCCGCCGTAGGCGTCGATCTTCCGGAAGTAGTCGAACGCCCCCTCCTCCATCCGGTTCGTCGCCTCCTCCACGAAGAACGAGCCGCCGAGCGGGTCGATCGTGTGGGCGACGCCGGTCTCGTTCATCAGGATCTGCTGGGTCCTCACGGCGACCTTCGCGGCGAACTCGGTCGGGAGGGCGAGCGTCTCGTCGAGCGCGTTCGTGTGGAGCGACTGCGTGCCGCCGAGGACGGCGGCGAGCGCCTGCACCGCGACGCGCGCGACGTTGTTGTAGGGCTGCTGCGCCGTGAGCGAGACGCCGGCCGTCTGCGTGTGGAAGCGGAGCTTCCACGACTCGGGGTTCCTGGCCCCGTAGCGGTCGCGCATCACCTTCGCCCAGACGCGCCGGGCCGCGCGGAACTTCGCGATCTCCTCGAAGAAGTCGTTGTGCGCGTTGAAGAAGAAGGAGAGGCGCGGCGCGAACTCGTCGACGGGGAGCCCCGCGTCCATGCCGTACTTCACGTACTCCATCCCGTCGCGGAGCGTGAAGGCGAGCTCCTGGAGCGCCGTCGAGCCCGCCTCGCGGATGTGGTACCCCGAGATCGACACGGTGTTCCACTTCGGCACGTGCTTCGCGCAGAAGGCGAACTGGTCGGTCACGAGCCGCATCGAGGGGCGCGGCGGGAAGATGAACTCCTTCTGGGCGATGTACTCCTTGAGGATGTCGTTCTGGAGCGTCCCGCCGACCTTCGACCAGGGGGTCCCCTGCTTCTCGGCGACGGCGAGGTACATCGCGAGGGCGATCGGCGCCGTGGAGTTGATCGTCATCGAGGTCGTCACGGAGCCGAGGTCGATCCCGTCGAAGAGGACCTCGAAGTCGCGGAGCGTGTCGACGGCGACGCCGCACTTGCCCACCTCGCCGGCCGACATCTCGTGGTCCGAGTCGTAGCCGTAGAGCGTCGGCAGGTGGAACGCCGTGGAGAGCCCCGTCTGCCCGTGCGCGAGGAGGACCTTGAAGCGCTCGTTCGTCTGGCGCGCCGTGCCGAAGCCGGCGAACTGGCGGATCGTCCACGGCTTGCCGCGGTACATCGTCGCCTGGACGCCCCGCGTGTAGGGGAACTCCCCCGGGAAGCCGAGGTCGCGCTCGTAGTCGAGGGCGGCGACGTCGTCGGGGGTCGCGAGCGGGTTCACCTCGGCCGAGGAGACGGTCGTGAAGTCGCGCTTCCAGGCGGGCCGCTTCCCGAACGACTCGGCGACCTTCCGACGCCACTCCTCCTTCGCCCGGGCGGTCTTCTCGAGGTCGGCGGTCAGCGGCGTTTCGGTCGTCTCCGTGCTCATGCGGTCACCTCGGCGGGATCTCGGAACGGTCCGAGAAGGACCGTCGAAAAAACCGGTAACTCTACCAGCAGCCCCGGATGGTACGTCCGGAGCCCCGTCCCGTCAGCGCCCGGCGAGCGCGGCTGCGATCCGCGAGGCGACCCCGGCGTTCGAGACGACGAGCGCCTCGTTCGCGGCGAGCGTCCGCCCGCCGGTCTCCTCCGCGAGCCGCGCGAGGAGGAACGGCGTGACGGCCTTCCCGGCGACGCCCAGATCCCGCGCCGCCGCGAGGCTCCGCTCGATCGCGCCGACCACGGCCTCGCGAGGAAGCGCCGCCTCGGCCGGGACCGGGTTCGCCACGAGGACGCCGCCGCTCGCGGGCCAGGCCCAGTGGGCGCGCGCGAGACGGGCGACCTCGGCGGGGTCGTCGCAGCGGACCTCGAGCGGGAGCCCCGAGCCGCGCACCCAGAACGCGGGGAGCTCCGACGTACCGAAGCCGACGACGGGGACGCCGAGCGTCTCGAGCACCTCGAGCGTCTTCGGCAGGTCGAGGACGGCCTTCGCCCCCGCCGCGACGACGACGGCCCTCGTCCGTCCGAGCTCGAGGAGGTCGGCCGAAACGTCGAACGTCGACTCGGCCCCGCGGTGGACGCCGCCGATGCCCCCCGTCGCGAAGACGCGGATGCCGGCGGCCGCGGCGACCGCCATCGTCGCCGCCACCGTCGTTGCGCCGCTCTCCCCCCGCGCGGCGAGGAGGCCGAGATCGCGCGTCGTCGCCTTCCTCACGCGCGAGCCGGCGCGCGCGAGCGCCTCGGTCGCGGCCTCGTCGAGTCCGGCCCGCGGCACGCCGTCGACGACGGCGACGAGCGCCGGGACCGCCCCCTCGCGCCGCACGGCCGCTTCGGCGGCGCGGTGCGTCTCGAGGCTCTTCGGGTACGGCAGGCCGTGGCAAAGGATCGTCGACTCGAGCGCGACGACGCCACGCCCCTCCGCGAGGGCCGCATGCACCTCGTCCGAGAGGACGACCGCGCCCCGCCCCGCGCTCCCGCCTTCCGCCTCCGCTCCGCTCACGACGGCCTCCTTCCCGGGTCCGGCCCGCCGGGCGCCCGGCGCATCCGGTCCCGAAGCCTCCGGAGGCTACACTCCGACCCCGTGAACGGTCCGCCCCTTCCCCGATTCGTCCCGAACCCCGACCGGCCGGTCTACGGGGAGACTCCGCGCCCCGAGTGGCTGAAGGTCCGCCTCGTCGACAACGAGGACACGCGGGGCATCCTCGAGCTCGTACGCAGGAAGCACCTGAACACCGTCTGCCAGGAGGCGCAGTGCCCGAACATCTTCGAGTGCTGGGGCCGCGAGCGGACGGCGACGTTCATGCTCATGGGGGACGTCTGCACGCGCCGCTGCGGGTTCTGCGCCGTGACCCAGGGGATCGGCCGGCCGCTCGACCCGGAGGAGCCGCGGCACGTCGCCGAGGCGGTCCGGGAGCTCGGGGTCCGTCACGCCGTCGTCACGTCCGTCAACCGTGACGAGCTCCCCGACGGCGGCGCGGCCCACTTCGCCGCGACGATCCGGGCGATCCGCGCGACGACGCCGGGGGTGACCGTAGAGGTGCTGATCCCCGACTTCCTCGGGAACGAAGCGGCGCTCCGGGCGGTCCTCGAGGAAGCCCCCGAGGTCCTCAACCACAACACCGAGACGGTCGCGCGCCTCTACCGGCGCGTCCGCCCCGACGCGATCTACGTCCGCTCGCTCGAGCTCCTCTCGCGCGCCGCTGCCTTCCGTGACGGAACGGCCCCCGCGATGCGGGTCAAGAGCGGGCTGATGGTCGGCCTCGGGGAGGAGCTCGACGAGGTCCTCGACACGATGCGCGACCTGCGCGCCGCCGGGACCGACACGCTCACCGTGGGCCAGTACCTCCAGCCACACGCGCGGAGACTACCGGTGGAGAGATGGTGGACGCCGGAGGAGTTCGCGCGGCTGCGCGAGGAGGGGCGGGCGATGGGGTTCGCCGTCGTGGAGGCGGGTCCGCTCGTCCGCTCGAGCTATCACGCCCGGGCGGCGCTCGGCGCGGCCGGGGGCGGCGACGCCGCCGCCCCGCGCTGACCGCCGGTGCTACTCGCCGTCGTTCCCGATCGCCTCGACCGGGCAGGAGTCCATCGCCTCCTGGCACTGGGCCTCTTCCTCGGGGGTGTCGGGCTGCTTCGTCACGAAGGAGTAGCCCTTCTCCTCCTGGCGGGCGAAGTTGTTCGGCGCGGTGACCCGGCAAACGTCGCAGTCGATGCACTGGGTGTCGACGTAGAACTTGCCGGAGGCGTTGTCGGTGTAGCGGTCGTCCTTGTTCGCCATGGCCGCGGAAGATAGCATGAGAGCTTCGCTTCGGATCATGATCGCCGTCGCGCTGATCGCCACCGGAGCGTCCTCCGGATGCACGGCGGACCCCGACCCCGCGGCCGGCGTCTGGAAGAGGCGTTGCGCCGCCTGCCACGGACCGGACGGGGCGGGCCGGACCCGCTTTGCCGAGGGGCGCCCGTACGCCGACCTGACCGACGGGAAGTGGAAGCACGCCCCCGACCGGGAGTCGCTCCGCCGCCTCGTCGCCGAGGGAGATCCGGCGAGCCCGATGCCCCCGTTCACCGGGACGCTCACGCCGGAGGAGATCGACGCGGTCGTCGGCTGGGTCCTCGCGCTCCCGACGCGGGCGGAAGGCGGGAGCGCGCGATGAGCCGGCTCCTCCCCCTCTTCCCGCTCGACGCGGTCCTCCTCCCGCAGACCCGGCTGCCGTTCCACGTCTTCGAGCCGCGCTACCGCGCGATGGTCGCCGACGCCCTCGACGGCGAGCGCCTCGTCGGCCTCCACACGCTCGCCCCCGACGCCCCGCCCCTGTCCGACGGGCGGCCGGCCCTCCTCCCCTACGGGTGCGCAGGCGAGATCGTCGAGCACGAGCCGCTCCCCGACGGACGTTCGAACATCGTCCTCCTCGGGAGGTTCCGGTACCGGATCTCGTCCGAGAGAGATGGACGTCCCTACCGGCGGGCCGACGTGGAGGAGGCTCCGGTGGCGCCGCTCTCAACGGGGCGGGCCGGCGGCCGTGGACGGCGCGAGCTCCGGCGCCTCCTCGCGCGCGACGTCGAACGGCTGGCCGTTTCGGTCGGCCGGGAAGGAGCGCGGTACCTCCCACCGTCGCTCTCGGACGAGGGGCTCGTCAACGAGGCGGCGAGCCGCCTGGGCCTCGGGTCGGAGGAGCGCTACGCCCTGCTCGCCATGGAGACCCTCGAGGAGCGCTACGCCTGGGTCCTCGACCAGGTCCGGAGCCTCCAGTCGAGGATCGACCTCCTCGCGCCGTATCGCCGAGAAGGCGACGACCCCCGCTGGAACTGAACGCCGCCGCGGCTCCCGCCCGGCCGGGCGGCCTCGTCAGCTGGCGCTCTCTCGCGAGGCCGAGAGGGCCCGGTTGTGCGCCCAGCTCTTGATCGCCTTGATCTGCTCGTCCATCGTCCGCGAGAGCGGGACGGTGTTCGTGATGACGCGCGAGACGGCGTCCTCGTCGAGGGGCCGCTTCTCGTTGAAGGCTTCGATCGCGGAGGCCTGGACGACCGCCTCGATCTCCGCGCCGTTGAAGCCCTTCGTCGCCTTCGCGAGGAAGACGACGTCGAACTTCGAGAGGTCGGCCTTCGCCTTCTTCAGGTGGACGGTGAAGATCGCCTTTCGTTCCGTCTCGTTCGGGAGGTCGAGGAAGAAGACCTGGTCGAAGCGTCCCTTCCGGATGAACTCGGCCGGAAGGAGGTGGATCCGGTTCGCGGTCGCAGCGACGAAGACGAGGGCCTCCTTCTCCTGCATCCAGGTGAGGAAGGTCGAGAAGATCCTCCCGAGCGCCGGGTCGCCTCCGCCGGCCTCGCGCCCGCCCGTGATCGCCATCTCGATCTCGTCGATCCAGAGGATCGACGGCGCCAGCCCCTCCACCGTCTTCAAGGCGCGGTGGAACGTCGCCTCGGGGTTCGCCGTGCCGAAGACGAGGTTCATGTCGAGGCGGAAGAGCGGGAGGTTCCAGAGCGCCGGGATGGTCTTGACCGAGAGCGACTTCCCGCAGCCCGACATCCCCATCATCAGGAGCCCCTTCGGGACCGGAAGGCCCGCCTCGACTGCCTCGCGCGTGAAGAGGTGCTGCCGCTTCCGCAGCCAGTCCTTCAGGTTCTCGAGGCCGCCGACGTCGTCGAGGGTGAAGCGCGGAGGGACGTACTCGAGGACCCCCTCCTTCCTCGAGGACTGCTCCTTCTCGGCGAGGAGCTCGTCGAACGTTCCCTCGTCGAAACGCGGCGTCCGGGCGAAGACCTTCGAGAAGACGTGCTCGAGCTCGTCGAGCGTCAGGCCGCGAAGGACCGTGACGACACGGTCCGCGTCGGCGGGCGAGAGCCCTGCCTCTCCGAGGTACCGCCTGCCGAGGACCGAGACGGCGTTTCGGACCTCCGCCTCGTCGGGGAGGTCGTAGTCGACGAGGAAGACCTCCTTCTTGAGGTCCTCGGGCAAGACCAGCCGCGGCGAGACGAGCACCACGAACTTCCCCTTCCCTTTCGCCTGGCGGTAGACGTCGCGCAGCTTCCGGACGACGTCGGCGCGCCCGTCGAAGAGCGCGGGAAGGTCCTTCATCAGGAAGAAGCCCGGTCCGTTCGCCTGGAGGACCGCCTCGAGGGCCGCAACGGGGTCGCGCGTCTCGGCCGGGGCTTCGGCGAGGCCCGTCCAACCCTCCACGCACGTCCAGACGGCGAACGACACGGGACGTTCGTAGAACTTCTGCGCAAGCACTGCGACGGCCCGCTCAACCCTCCCCTCCTCCCAGGACTGCACATAGACGAGGGGATAGGAGCCGAGGAGGGCGCGGCGGATCCTCTCGGCGCCGCGGACGGGAACTGGAGCGCTCATGCGCGGGATTCTAGACGTTAGACTTCCGCGCGATGGCCAGCTCCGAGCATCTCGAGGCGCTGAAGAGCCCCGACTGGAACCAGTGGAGGTCCGCGCACTCCGGCATCACCCCCGACCTGACCGACGTCGGGCTCCTCGGTCTCGACCTCTCGAGGAAGAACCTCGCCGGCGCCGACCTCTCCCGCTCCAAGCTCGACGGCGCGAACCTCGACGGCGCGAACCTCTCGGGAGCGCACCTCCATGGGACCTCGCTTCGCGGGACGAGCCTGCAGCGCGCCGACCTCTCGAACACCGACCTCGAGTACCAGACGCTCGACAAGGTCGCCCTCGTCGGCGCCACGCTCCGGGGCGTGAGCTTGAAGAACGCCTCCGTGCGCGAGGCGAACCTGACGGCCTGCGACCTGTCGACGGCGAAGCTCGAGGGGACGACGTTCTCCGGGAGCGTCTTCTCGTACAGCCGCCTCGTGGCGGCGAGCTTTCGCGGCGTCGTGATCGACGGCTGCGTGTTCGAGGAGTGCGACCTCTCCCAGGCGGTCTTCGACGGCATCACCTACCAGCGCGGGAAGTTCGACAAGTCGACGCTCACCCTCGCCTTCTTCCGGGACGCGAAGCTGGGCGGGACGAGCTTCCGGGGCGTGAAGGGGCAGCGGATCACGTTCCGCGGGGCGAACCTGACGGGGGTCGACTTCACAGGGGCCGACCTGACCTCTTCCGACTTCGAGCGCGTGATCGCGCAGGCGGCTGACTTCTCCGACGCGAACCTCAGGAAGTCCTGCTTCAAGGACGCCGACCTGCGCCGCTCGATCCTCCTCGGGGCGCTGCTCGAGGAGACCGACCTGACCCAGGCGAACCTCGAGAAGCTCGACCTCCGGACGCCGAAGCTGAAGTTCCCGAACTTCACCGGCGCGAAGCTCGCCGAAGCGAACGGCGTCGGCGCGAACCTGCGCGGGGGCAACTACACCGAAGCGGACCTCTCCCGGGCCGACCTGACCGAGGCGAACCTCGAGGGAGGGATCTTCCAGCGGGCGCACCTCGAAGGGGCGACGCTCCGCCGCGCGAACCTGAAGCGTGCGCGGATGGCGGGCGTCCTCGCGCCCGGGGCCGATTTCTCGGGGACGAACCTGCTCGGGGCCGAGGCGCAGGACGCCGACTTCTCCGGAGCCGACTTCCGCTTCTCCACCCTCGTCGGCGCGGTCCTCGAGGGCGCGCTCTTCAAGGGGGCGAACGTCGCGCACGCCGACTTCTCGGAGGCGAAGCTCGGGGGCTCGAGCTTCGTCGGGGCGAAGGGCGAAGGGGCGAAGTTCACCGGGCAGCTCCACCTCAAGCTCGTCCTCGCGGCAGGGGCGTTCCTCGGCTCTTCGAGAAAGAAGGTCGAGAAGGTCGAGGACCGCAAGGAGCAGGAGCGGAAGGCACGCGTCGCCCGCCTGGAGCGGGAGACCGCCGAGCGGGACCGCTCCGTCGCGGCCCGTCCCGCCCGCGGCGACGAGGAGCCGCCCGAGAAGTAGCCCGGGCGCGCCGCCAGGGCCGCGGCTCCGGCCACGACGCGGCCGTCGGCGCGCTACGAGCGGGGAGCGACCGGCGTCGCGGTCGGCGACGAACCCTGCCGCGTCGTGGGGGTCGGCCCGGGGGCCCCCGCCGCCTTCAGGCGGACCGCGAAGGAGCGGACGTCGTCCCAGACGGACGAGTCGACGACGAGAGTGTCTCCCCGCCCGTCGACTCGGGCGGCCACGAGCTGCTCCTCCGCGAGCGCCGGCGTCGCGAAGAAGACGATCCGGACGGGCGCCTTCACCTTCTCGAGGAGCACCTCGACGGAGCCCGCCGGTACGGGGCGCCGCCGGCGCACGGGAGCGAGGCCGATCGACGCGAGCTCCTTCGCGGCCACGAATCGGCGCACCTCGGCCCGACCTAGTCGCTCGAGGAGGTCCTCTGGGATCCGCCCCTCGACCTCCCGACCCGCCGACCGCCACGTCCCGTCGACCTTCTCGGCCCCGGCCCGGAGGGCCTCGCTCTCGAAGACGACGCGCGTGACGAGCCACGTGTCGAGCGGGAAGAGGCGGCCCTCGCGGAACGCGGAGAGCTCCTTTCCGAGGGTCTCCTGCGCCCGGTCGTCGACGACCATCACGACACCGTCGCGCGAGGCGTACAGCTTCCCCGCGGCGTCGGCCTTCGCGGCGCCGAAGGCGAGCCGGGCGAGGACCTCCTTCCCCTTCGCGAGGAGGACCTCTGCCACCGGAGGCGACAGGCCTATCCGCGGCATGTCTGCCGCGGCGACCGTCGGGAACTCGGTCGCCCGGACGCCGGCGAGGTCGGCGAGGAGCTGGTCGACGAACGGGCCCGACGCGAGGTCCGCGACCGGCTGCTCGAGGCGCCACCCGGCGCCGTCGCGGACGGCGACGACGCGGTTCGGTCCGCGGGCGACCGTGACGCGGTCGATCTCGGCGGTCGGGACGTCGAGGAGGTTCCTGGAGCGGTACTCGTCGTGCGGCTTCGTCAGCTGCGCGATCGGCGCGAACCGCACCGATCCGAGGCGGCCGTTGGCGGCGGCGGCCGTGGCGTCGGCCCCCGGGACCGGGTCGCCGAAGAGGATCGTTCGCTCCTTCCCGTCCGTCGTCGTGACCGTGACCCGGACCCGCGGCGAGGCGAGGCCATGCGCCTTCGGGTCGAACTCCGTCCTCGTCTCGCCCAGGAGGTCGAGCCGGGCGAGGTCGGCGGCGAGACCGTCGGCGATGACGGCGTCCGCGGCGCCTCCCTTCGGACCGGCGAGGGTCCAGCGCCCGTCCTCGCGGACGAGCTCCACGTTCGCCTGGTCGGCCCGTTCGAGGACGAGCCGCGAAACCTCCTTCGGGTCGAGGTCGACGAGCCTCTTCCGGGCCTGCGCGGCCTCGTCCGAGGTCGGCTGATGCCGCTCCCAGAGGACGACGAACGCGAGGAGGGCGAAGAAGACGCCCGTGAGGATCAGAAGCTTCCGCGTCGACATGGCGGCTCCGTCAGCGTCTCCTCCGGAGCCAGACCGCGAGCCCGAGGGCGATCGCGGCGAGCGGGAGGACGAGGAGGACGAGGAGGGTGATCCGGCCCACGTCTCCGCGCGAGAGGGAGACCGAGACCTGATCGGTCGACTTCGGCGGGATCGAGATGAGCGACTCGCGCTCGAGGAGCCAATTGACGGCGGACGTGACGAGGTAGAGGTTCGCGGCGTTCGCGATCCCGCCGGAGGAGGCGAAGTCGGCGTCTCCGACGACGACGAGCCGCGCCTTCTTCTCCGTCGCCGACTCCGCCGCGACGGCGAGCGGCACCGGCCCGGCGACGTCCTTCTCGTCCTTGGCGACCCGCGTCTCCAGGTCGGCCAGGTTCGTCTCTCCCCACCCCTCGGCCGAGGTCTCGGCGAGGACCGTGACCGAGACGCCCTTCGGCGCGGGCTCCACGGCCCCGACCGACCGGACGACCGGGAAGACGACCGGGAGGCCCAGGAGGAGCTTCGTGACCGGGTGAGATCGGAAGCTGCGTGAGACGACCGTCTCCGGCCCCATCAGCGGGAGGGCGTTCCGCGGGTCGACGACGACGTCGTCGCCGAGGCGGACCCCGTACGCCTCGAGGACCGGCCCGAGGCCGAGGTCGACGAGCCGGTTTGCGGCCCCCGGGGCGAACTCCGGGTCGAGGAGGAGGAGCGCGCGGCCTCCGTTCCGGAGGAACGCCAGGAGGGCGTCCGTCTCGGGGAAGGTGAACGCCGCGCGCGGGCCGGCGACGACGACGAGGTCGGTCTCGTCGGGGACCTTCTGGCTGGCGAGGCTGTCCCACTCCTCGACGGTGCAGTTGTCTTGCTTCAGAAGGTCCGCGGCGCGCTCGTAGCCCTCGGGGAGGCGCCCCGAGAGCGGCCGCTCGCCGTGACCCGTCGTGAAGACGACTCTCGGGCTCCGCGCCTGCGTCACCGAGAGGATCGCGGCAGTGAACTCCTGCTCCCCCTTGAATCCCTTGAGCGCGGGCTCGCCTCCCATCTCGGCACGCGAGAAGTCCCATTCGGCGAGCGAGTCGACCGGGACGACCTTCCGCTTCTCCCCCGAGCGGAAGACGACGGAGAGGCGGATGTCGCCCATCTCCTTCAGGAAGGCCTGCGCCCGCGCCGGGTTCCGCTCCGGGTTGAGCGTCTCGACCGTCAGCAGCGGCGAGGCCGCCTGGTAGCGCTTGAGGAGCTCCTGGGTCTCGGCGTACAGCGGGGAGCCCTCGGTCAGGAAGACCGTCGCGGAGACCGGCTTCGTGAGCGCCTTCATCACCTCCGTCGACTTCGGGGAGAGGGTGTAGAGGCCGGCGCTCGTCCAGTCGAAGCGCCGGTAGTGGCGCGCGCCGAGCCAGTTGACGAGGACCAGGATGCCGGCGCCGACGAGGAGGGCGAGCGCGAGGTTGACGCGGCGGGCGGTGCGGCTCTCGTTCATCTCACTTCCCCTTGTTGCCCTGGAGGGCCTTCGTGGCGAGGAAGAGGAAGAAGACGACCGCCGAGACGACGTAGACGACGCGTCGCGTGTCGACGAGGCCGCGCGCGAAGTCGTCCATGTGCTCGATCAGGTTCAGGTAGCCGAGCCCCTCCCGGAGCTTCGGGTCGGTGACGAGCTCGCGGAAGACCCCGGCGAGGAAGAGCGCGAGGATCATCACGAAGCTGACGATCGCCGCGATGATCTGGTTCTTCGTCAGCGCCGAGGCGAACGTCCCGGCCGCGATGAACAGAGCCCCGAAGAGCGCGATGCCGAGGTAGCTCGAGGCGATCGGCCCGAAGTCGATCCTGCCGTAGCGCGAGAGCGCGACCGGGTAGAGGACGGTCGGGAGCCAGAGGAAGAGGAAGAACGTCCAGCCGCCGAGGAACTTCCCGGTGATCACGGTGCCCTCGCCGACGGGGGCCGTCAGGAGAGCCTCGATCGAGCCCGACTTCCGCTCCTCGGAGACGAGGCGCATCGCCACGATCGAGGAGACGAGCATCATGAAGATCCAGTAGAAGACGTTCTTGAAGAAGAGGGCCATCAGCTCCTGTCGCGGGGTCTCCGGGCTGTTCAGCGACAGGAGGATCGCGTAGAAGACGTACCCGTTGATGAAGAGGAACGCCGTCAGGACGACGTAGGCGAGCGGCGAGAAGAAGTACGCGAGGAATTCCCTCTTCAGGATCGCGAGGAGCGCCTTCACGACTTCGCCTCCCCGGCCCCCGGCTCTTCGACCGCCGCCGGAAGGCCCTCGCCCCCGGGCCCCTCCTCCGCGTCCCGCGTCGCCAGGAGGCGGACGAAGACGTCCTCGAGCGTCGCCTGGCGGGGCGCGAGCTCGAGGAGCGTCCAGCCGCGGGCGACGCACTCGCGGAAGACGGCCTCTCGCAGGTCGGCGCCGCGCTCCGCCTCGAGCAGGACGCGCGTCTCCCCGCCGGCGCCGATCCGCGCCGCGCGGACGACGCCCGGGAGCCGGCGCAGGACCCCGTCGGCGTCGGGGACCTCTCCCTGGATCGCGACCGCGAGGCCGGGCGCCTGCGTCAGCTGCTGGCGGAGCGTCTCCGGTGTCCCGGTGGCGACGATCTTCCCGCGATCGATGATGACGACGCGGTCGCAGACGAGCTCCACCTCCGGGAGGATGTGCGTCGACAGGAGGATCGTGTGGTCCTTCTTCAGGTCCCGGATCAGGTCGCGGACCTTCACGATCTGGCGCGGGTCGAGGCCCACCGTCGGCTCGTCCAGCACGAGGACCTGCGGCGCGTGCACGAGCGCGGCGGCGAGCCCGACGCGCTGCCGGTAGCCCTTGGATAGGTTCCCGATCGGCTTCGACGCGACGTCGTCGACGAAGCAGGTCGCGAGGGCGTCGTCGACGCGGGCCTTCGTCTCGCGGCGCGGCACGCCGCAGAGCTCGGCGCGGAACTTCACGTACTCCCGCACCCTCATCTCGGGGTAGAGGGCGAGCGTCTCGGGGAGGTACCCGATCCGCGCGCGCGCCTCCCGCGGCTTCTTCGCCGCGTCGATCCCGTCGACCGTCACCCGGCCCGCGTTCGGCTCCAGGAACCCGGTGATCATCCGCATCGTCGTCGTCTTGCCGGCGCCGTTCGGGCCGAGGAAACCCAGGATCTCGCCGCTCTCGACCCGAAACGAGACGTCGTCCACGGCGAGCGTCCCGTAGAACGACTTGCGGAGCGCTTCAACCTCAAGCATCGTCGTGCAGTCCCTCCGCGGACGGGCAGAGGGCGGCGCCGTCCGCGCCGCCCTCCGCCACGAAAGCTCGAGAAATATAGCAGAGCGAAGAGTACGTGAATCCCTCCCCCGCCGCCCGTTCCCGGGCTCTCCTCGGCGTCTTCCTGTGCGTCCTCGTATGGGGAGCGAACTACCCAGCTACGAAGATCGCCTACCGCGAGCTCTCTCCCCTCGCCTACACGGGCTGGCGATTCCTCCTGGCGGCCGTGCTCATCCTGGCGTGGTCCCGCAGGAACCACGCTCCCGTCCTTCCCCCGCGGGGCCTCCGGCTTCCGGGCTTCCTGCTCGCGATGACCGGCGTCGGCGTCTACCAGCTCTTCTTCGCGATCGGTGTGGCGAGGACGAGCGGCTTCGCGGCCGCCCTCCTGAACTCCGTCTCCCCGCTCCTCTCCCTCCTCCTGGTCGCCCTCCTTGGGCAGGAGCGGATCCCGCGCCCGGCCGTGGCCGGGACCGTCGTCGCCTGGGGAGGCGTCCTCGCCTTCCTCTACTCGGCCCACGGCTCCGCCGACCTGGGGGGGCTTTCGGGGAACCTCCTCTGCCTCGTCTCGGCCACCTGCTGGTCGATCTACAGCGTCCTCTCGTCGCGCTACTCGACGCGCATCCCCCACGCGACGGCGCTCGCGTCGACCTTCACGTTCGGCGTCCCCGTCCTACTCCTGTACTGCCTCCCCGCGATGGTCCGGCAGGACTACTCCGGCGTCTCCGCCGCCGCCTGGGCGATCCTCGTCCTCTCCGCCGTCTTTCCGCTCTACGTCTCGTTCCGGCTCTGGGCCCACGGGCTCGCCGTGCTCGGAGTCGCCGCGACGACACGCGTCGGCGTCCTCGTCCCGCTCGTCGCGGGGGTCGCGTCCGCGCTCTGGACAGGGGAGCGATTCTCCGGCGGGAAGGTCGTCTCGGCGGCCGTCGTCCTCGGCGGCCTCGCCCTCGCCCGCCTCGGGGCGACGCGGGAGCTCCCGGCGAAGGCCTGAGGCCTCAGCGCCGGCGCCGGACAGGCTTTCTCGGCGCCTTCTTCGGCGTCGGCTTCGGGGCCGGTACGAACGCGGTCCGCCCCTGCGGGGCCCCTTTCGGCCAGGGTCCGATCGTGTCGGGCCACGGCCCGGAGAGATCCTCCGGGCCGACCGCGACTGCGGAGCGAGGTGCGTCCCTGCCGGACGCGGCCGCAGGCGCGGGAGCTCTCTCCTCGGCGGCCCCGCCGAAGAACGAGACGAGCCCGTCCGCGAGCGACTCGGCGCACTCCTGCCGATACGCCCGGGTCAGCGTCAGCTTCCGATCCTCCTCGTTCGAGAGGTTGGAGAGCTCGAAGAGGACGCGGTTCGGGATCTTGTTGTACCGGAGGACCGCCGGGACCCATTCGCGTCCCTTGCGGATGACGTGGGTCCTCACGGGTCGGAACTGGTGGACCGGGAGGCCCCGCCGGCGGAAGGCGCCGATCAGCTTCTCGGCGAGGGAGGTCGAAGCCCCTTCGGCCAGGACGCGCTCCTTCTTCGTGAACGAGACGACCGGGTCGTCCCGCACCTCGCGGAACGTCCGGTAGAACGGGGTCGCCCGTCCGTACCGTTCCCGCAGGAAGCGCTCGCCCGGGACGTACGCCATGGCGCCGCGGACGGACGGGTGGAGCGAGTCGGCGTGGAGAGAGAGGAAGACCGTCTTCTCCGGAGGGATCGGCCGGCCGCCTGCGCCCGGCCTCTTCAGGATCGCGTTCGCCAGGTACCAGCGGAGGTTCACGCCCGCCACGACGTTCGTCATCTTGTACGGCGGGTCGGTCAGCAGGACGCGTCCCTTCCGGTCGGGAAGGCGGTCCCGGTCGATCACCTCCCAGCCGTGCACCGGCTCGCGCGTCATCATCACGACCTCGGCCCTCGTCGTTTCGAGGAGGACCTTCCGGAGACGAGACGCCACGTCGTAGACGTAGGTCGACTCCCAGACGCCGTGGTGGAGCGTCCCGGTGTCGGTCCCGCCGTGACCGGCGTCGATCACGACCCGGACCCCCGCGAGGTGCCGCGCTCTCGCCGGAGTCGCGAAGAGGGCCGCCTCGGCCCTCTCCTTCGCCTGCGCGGCCACCTTCGGGTCGTCGGGCGGAAGGTACTCCCCGGAAAGGAGCTCGAGCGGGATCTTCACGGGGAAGCCCACCGGAATCGCGTGGACGTCGTCGATCCCCGAACGGAGGGCGATGTCGAGCGCGAGCTGGATGACGTCCTCGGCGTGGATGCGGCCCGTGAAGCGGACGACGACCGCCGAGTAGAGGGCTTCCTTCCGCTTGAGGCGATAGACGGCGTACCGTCCCTTCGCGTCGGAGCCGTACTCCAGGCGGGGCGGCTCCTCGTCGGGGATCGGCTCCGCGTCCCGGAACGGCGGCAAGAGGTACTCGACAGGGACCTTCACCAGCGTCCCGCGCGTCGCCGGCTCTCCCTCGCGGAGCCCGTTGACCTCCGCGAGGCGCGTGGCGAGGCGCGCGTCTCCCGTGAACCAGGTCGCGATCGACGCGAGCGGCTCCGTCTCGACGGCCACGTGGAGCCAGCCGATCGTCGCCCTCACGTCGG
The DNA here is from genome assembly GCA_964636395.1 of uncultured Holophagales bacterium. Taxonomy (GTDB): domain Bacteria; phylum Acidobacteriota; class Thermoanaerobaculia; order UBA5066; family UBA5066; genus UBA5066. The sequence goes on along the minus strand of CAZWRQ010000004.1, from coordinate 25,188 downwards.
AGGGGAAGAGAGCCCGCACGGCGGCGAGGCGCGTCTCGTCGGAGAGATCGCCGTACGACAGGACGATCCGGCGGCTCCGCGACGGGGCGGCCGGCAACGCGAGGAGCCGCGCGGCCGCGGCCTCGTCGCGGGAGATTCGCCGGGCGAAATCCGTCACCGCTTCGCCGTCGAGCGGGCGGACCTCGACCAGGATCGACCCCTGGTCGAGGAACGCCGAGAAGTCGTCGGAGACCTCCACCCGGCGGGGGGCCGCCTGGGCCAGTCCGAGGAGCGGGACGAGCAGGAGGGCCGCGAGGGCTCCCCTCGAAAGCGCGCGCCTCACCGGATCACGTCCGGCGGGGCCGGCCACGGGCCTCTCGCCGCCTCGAGGTCTCGCGCGACGGCGAGCAGGAGCGGCTCGGAGCCCGCCGGCCCCGCGAGGTGGACGCCGACGGGGAGCCGATCTCGCGAGAGCCCCGCGGGTACCGACACGGCGGGGAGCCCCGCGAGGCTCGCGGGGACGGTGAAGACGTCGGTGAGGTAGAGCGAGAGCGGGTCGCCGCTCTTCTCGCCGATCGGGAAGGCCGGGCCGGTCGCGGTCGGCGAGAGGAGGACATCGCAGGTACGGAACGCCTCCGCGAGGTCGAGGGCGATCCGCGCCCGGACCCGCTGGGCCCTCTCGTACCACGCTCCGCGGTGCCCCTCGGAGAGGGCGAACGTGCCGAGGAGGATCCGCCGCTTCACCTCGTCCCCGAAGCCGGCCGCTCGCGTCGCACGGACGAGGGCGCCCGAATCGTCGCTCGCGACGCGCGCCCCGAAGCGGACGCCGTCGAAGCGCGCCAGGTTGGAGGAGGCCTCCGCGGCCGAGATCAGGTAGTACGCCGCGACGCCGAGCGCGAGGCGCGGGAGGCGCACCAGAACGAGCAACGCGCCGTGCGCCTCCAGGAGGCGGGCGGCCCAGGCGAGGGCCGTGGCCGCATCCGGATGGAGCCCTTCCTCCACGTCGTCGAGGAGGCCGATACGTAGCCCCGCGACGCCGGAGTCGAGCCGGGAGAGGAGGTCGGGCGGCGGCTCGGGGAGGGAGGTGGCGTCGCGCGGGTCGGCACCCGACATCGCCGCGAGCGCGAGGGCCGCATCCCTCGCGTCCCGCGCGAGCGGCCCGGCCTGGTCGAAGCTGGATGCGAAGGCGACGAGCCCGGAGCGGGAGACGCGGCCGAACGTCGGTCTCATCCCGACGAGCCCGCAGAACGCGGCCGGGAGGCGGACGGAGCCGCCGGTGTCGGTTCCGACGGCGAGCGGGACCGCACGCGCCGCGACGGCGGCGGCGGAGCCGCCGGAGGAGCCGCCCGGAACACGGGACGGCTCCCAGGGGTTCCGCACCGGCCCGAACGCCGACGTCTCGTTCGTGGAGCCCATCCCGAGCTCGTCGCAGCTCGTCTTCCCGACGACGACGCAGCCGGCCGCCTTCAGCCGAGCGACACACGTCGCGTCCTCCGGCGGGACGAACGCGCCGAGGATGCGGGAGCCGGCCGTCGTCGGCATTCCGGCCACGTGTACGTTGTCCTTGACGGCGATCGGAACGCCCGCCAGCGGCAGCATCTCGCCCGCCGCGACGCGGCAGTCGACCTCGGTGGCGGCCTCGATCGCGTCTTCTCCAGCGACGTGGAGGAACGCCCCGTGGCGTTCGCGGCTCCGCCCGGCACGCAGAAGCGCGGCCCCGGCGACGTCGCGCGCGCGCACCTCCCGGGCCGAGACGGCGGCGGCGAGAACGTGCGCCGGTCCGTCCAGGAGACGGGCGAGGTCCCCGGTCACCCGGTCCTCGAGACGACGCGCGGGACGACGAAGTGCCCGCGCGCGCTCTCCGGGGCGTTCGCGGCAACGTACGCGCGATCCCCCGGCCCGGAGAATGGCACGTCGTCCCGGAGCGGCGCCGCAGGGGTCTCGGGGAACGGCGGCAGCAGGTCGTCGGGGACCGAGCGGATCGCCTCGAAGTGGTCGAGGACCCGGCTCAGCTCGCCGGCGAGCCGGCCCGACTCCTCCTCGGAAACGTCCAGAGCGGCGAGCCGCGCCATCCTGCGGACGAGGCCGCCGTCGATCCTCACGGATTCGAGTATAGCCAGCGCCTTGACGGCTCCCGGGCCGCTCCCCTACCGTCGCCGCCGATCGTGAATCCGTTGCCGGAGCCGCGCGCCGCGCTGGCCCGCCTCACGCGCCGAAGCGCGGTCCGCCTCGCGCGGCGGGCGTCCGACGCGTCCGGCGTGCCGTTCCTCCTCGTGGGCGGCGCCCTGCGCGACGCGCTCCTCGGCCTCCCTTCCGGGGACTTCGACCTCGCGGTCCCCCGCGCCGGCGCCGGCGGCTTCGCCGCGGCGCTCGCGCGTCTCGCGGGAACGCGAGTCGTTCGGATCGGGCGCGACCCGAGGCGAATCCTCCACGTCCCGCTGCGACGGTCGTCGGTCGACGTCTGGGAGACCGACGGAGACCCCGTCGCCGACCTCCTCCGACGGGACTTCACCGTGAACGCCCTCGCGCTCGCGTTCCCGGGCGCCCGTCTCGTCGGCCCCGCGGGGGCGCTCGACGACCTCGCCGGGCGGCGCCTTCGGCTGCCGCGCGCCGGCGTCCTCCTCGAGGACCCCCTCCGCGTCGTCCGGGCCGCCCGGTTCCTCGCGCGCCTGCCCGGCTTCCGGCTCGACCCCGGGATGGTCCCCGAGCTCGCCGCCGCCGCGCGGGACCTCGAAGCGGTGGCGCCCGAGCGTCGTCTCGCGGAGCTCGACGCGATCCTCGCCGCGGGCCCCGGACCGGCCGCCCGCGCCCTCCGCCGGCTCGAAGAGTGGGGCGCCCTTGCAGCGCTCCTCCCCGGGACCGACGTGGCGGAGCGTCGTCGCGGCCTGGCCGCGCTCCGCGCCGTCCGGCGCGGAGCCCCGCCCGCGCTTCTCCGGGCGCTGCTCCTCTCGGGAGCACCGCCGGGTCGTGCCGCCGAGGCCCTCGACGCGCTCCGGGCGAGCCGGAACGACCGGCGGCTCGCGGCGGCGCTCGCGGCCCTGCCCGCTCCGCCCGCCCGCCCCGACGCGACCGAGGCGATCCGGCTCCTTCGCAGCGCCGCCCCCTTCTCGCGCGAGGCGATCGCGTTCGTGGAAGCGACCCGCGGCCGAAGCGGCCGGGACCTCGCGCGCCTCGCCGACGCCGTCCTCGCCGCGCCCGGCGCGCTCGCCCGGCTCCTGCGCCCCCGGCGTCCGCTCGCCGTGGCCGAGATCGCCGCGATCCTCGGGGCCGAGGGCGCGGAGCTGGGCCGCGCCCTCGAGCGCCTCGACGACGCCCTCGCGACCAAAGCCGTCCGCGGGGCCCGTCAGGCGCGGGCTTTCCTTGCGGGACGGTCCCGGCCCTCCCCCGCGCGCGGCCGGCGGGAGCTTCGGACGGTATAAGCTTCGTGCGAGGATCTGGAACATGGACCTGACCGAACTGTTGAAGTTCGTGACGAAGAAGGAGGCGTCGGACCTCCACCTGAAGCCGGGCCGCCCCCCGCTCCTCAGGATCAACGGGCGCCTCGTCCCGCTGAAGACCGACCCGCTCCAGCCCAAAGAGATCGAGGACATGGTCCTGACGATCCTCACGCCGCACCAGAAGGAGAAGCTGACGGCGAACTACGCCGTGGACATCGGGTACGGCATCCAGGGGCTCGCCCGCTTCCGCGGCAACATCTTCCTGCAGCGCGGGAGCTGGTCCGCCGTCTTCCGCCGAATCCCGTTCACGATCCCGGGCGTCGAGGAGCTCCACCTGCCGGACGTCATCCAGACGTTCTGCGACTACCCATCGGGCCTCGTCCTGGTCACCGGGCCGACCGGCTCGGGCAAGTCGACGACGCTCGCCGGGATCATCAAGGGGATCACGGAGCGCCACCCGGTCCACGTCGTCACCGTCGAGGACCCGATCGAGTACCTCTTCCAGGACAACCTCGGCTCCGTCTGCCAGCGCGAGGTCGGGACGGACACGGTCTCCTTCCACGAGGCGCTGCGCAACGCGATGCGCCAGGACCCGGACGTCATCATGGTCGGCGAGATGCGCGACTGGGAGACGATGCAGACGGCGATCACCGCCGCCGAGACCGGGCACCTCGTCTTCTCCACGCTCCACACGAACAACGCGGCGCAGACGATCGACCGCATCCTCGACAGCTGCCCCGGCGGCCAGCAGAACCAAGTCCGCCGACAGCTCGCCCTCGTCCTTCGCTCGATCTGCTCGATGCAGCTGATCGAGAGGATCGACGGGCAGGGGCGCGTTCCCGTCATCGAGATCCTCGTGAACTCCCCGAAGATCACGAAGCTGATCGAGGAGGGGCACTCCAACGAGATCCTCGACGAGATGGAGTCGTCGGTCACCTACTACCGGATGCAGTCGATGAACCAATCCCTTCTCGCTCTCCTCGTGAACGGGGCGATCGACTACGAGAAGGCGATGCAGCTCACCGCGGACCCCGAGGACCTCTCCTTGAAGCTCCGCAAGCTCTTCCCCCAGATCGAGGAAAAGTTCCGAGGAGGAATCATGGCCCCGTCCGCGAACGACTTCTCCGCCATCACCGAGCTCATGGACATCAAGAAGCTCTACGAGGAGGCCGAGGAGAAGTGGAAGCTCCGCCTCCAGGAGAAGGACGACCTGATCGCGAACCTCGAGGCCGACCTCCAGTCCAAGGACCGGGTCCTCGAGGCGAACTCGATGGGGAGCCAGGAGCTCGAGAGCGAGCTGCAGAAGGCGCGGCAGGAGAACGAGCGGGTCCGCCAGGAGGCCGCCGCGCGGATCGCCCAGCTCAACGAGCGGATCAAGGAGCTCAACAACCGGATCATGGGCGGCGGGAACCCTCCCTCCCAGGGGACGCCGCAGTCGGGCTTCTTCAAGCGCTAGGCGGACGGAAGGCTCCCGCGCCGGCTCCGGCGCCCGTTAGACTCGGCCCAGCATGTCCCCTGCCGCGCGCCGCGCGCTCATCTTCGCGGGCGGAGCTTTTCTCGCCGCCGGTGCGGCCGCCCTGCTCCTGCTCCACCGGATCGACCGCGCCGTGACGGCCGCGGCAGCGCCCGCGGCGCTTCGCGCGGAGAGCGTCCGCCCTCTCGGGTTCGAGGCGGCGACTCGGTCGCGCAGCGCGGGCGACGTCGCCGGGGACGGAGCAGTCCTCGACGCGGCGGAGATCTCCGGTAACCTCCTTCTCGGCACCGGCTCCGGGCTCGTCGCCGCCGGCCGGACGCTCGGGGTCCTCGACGGCCTCCCCTCCCTGCGCGTCGGCGCCGTGGCGTCGTGGCGCGGGATGCCCGTTTTCGCACTCGAGCGCGGCGGCTGGGGCCGGCTCGGGCCTGCGGGTCCTGAGCGTGCGGCCTCGGGATTCGACCCTCTCGAGGTGCGCGCCTTCGCCGAGACCGAGGGAGGCGAGCTCCTCGTCGGCGCCCGCCAGGGGCTCTTCCGCGCCTCCTTCGGCGCGGGAGAGCTCGAGAAGCTCGACGGCGCGCCGGTCCTCTCGCTCGCGGTCCTCCCTTCGGGCGAGGTCGCCGCCGGGGGCGAGACGGGCCTCCGGATCGTCGCGCCGGGCCGCGCGGAGGCCCGCCTCGTGGCGACGCCGGACCGCTGGGTCTCGCGCGTGGCGGTCGTCGGCGACAGGCTGTGGGCCGCGACCGCGACGGGGGCGGCCTACGGGCCGCTAGACGGGACGGCCCTGACGGCGCACCCGCGCGGAGGGGACGCCGTCGACGGAGTCGCGTTCGACGGCGCCTTCCATTTCGTCCCCGCCGACGCCCCGCCCCGCCTCGCCTCGCGGCGGCTCCCGTCGGCGGGGGGCGGCTCCTCGCCGACGGCTCGACCGGCCTTCGGCGATACGACGCGGCGCGCGGCTTCGAGCTCGTCCGCGCGGCGGCGCCAGGACTCCCCGCGCCCCACGTGAACGCCCTTGCAGCAGACGGCACGCGCCTCTGGCTCGGGTTCTTCGACGGGGGCCTCGCGACCGCCGATCCGCGTGGCACGCCTCTGCAGGCGCGGCCGGCGCCCTCGGGCGGCGCGTGGGGCGTCAACGCGATCCTGCCTGCGGCCGGCGTCGTCTGGGCGGCGACGCTTCGCGGGGCCTTCCGCATCGAGGGCGACGACGTCCGCCCGCTCGACGGGGCGGGCGCCGCGTTTGCGCTCGCGCAGACGACGTCCGGCCTCGCGATCGGCTACGGACAGGGGGTTCTCCTGCCGGCGCGACGCCTCCTCTCGGCCTGGCACGGCCTGCCGGGGAACCAGGCCTACGCGCTGGCTCCGGACGGAGCTTCACTCTGGGTCGGGACACCGACCGGCCTCGGCCGGATCGAGCGGCAGCGCGTGTCGGGCCGCGTCCTCCCGGGCGAGGGAAAGCTCCCCCACCCGTGGGTGACCGCGCTCCTCGTCGGGGACGACGGTCTCTGGATCGCGACCTACGGCGGCGGGATCGCCGTCCGCCGCCGGGGCGGGGAGGAAGCCCCGTTCGAGCCGTTCCCCGAGACCCGGGGCCTCAGGGTGAACGCCGGCGCGCTCCTCGCGCTTCCCGACGGCCGGCTCTGCGCGGGCACGCAGGGCTCCGGCGTATGGTGCTCCGACCGGACCCGGACGCGCTTCGCGCACCTCGACCTCCCCCTTCCCTCTCCAGACGTCTTCTCCCTCGCCGCGTTCCCGAAGGAAGCCCCCGAGCACCTCTTCGCCGGCACGTCGGAGGGTCTCCTCCGCATTCCGGCCGACGCCCTTCCGGAGACACGATGAAACGAGCCGCGCTCCTCGCCCTCTTCGCCGCGCTCCCGGCCGCCGCCCAAACGGGCCTCCTCGTGCCGACCTCGACGGGCCGCCCCGACGCCCGGGTCCTGACGCTTCGGGAGATGTCCGTCGACGTCGGCGTCGCGCGAGGCTACGCCCGCGTGAACGTCCGGCAGGTCTTCGAGAACCACACCGGCGAGGTGCAGGAAGGGACGTGGCGCTTCCGCCTCTCGCCGTCGGGCGCCGTCGGCGACTTCGCCGTCTGGGACGGCCTCGTCCGGATCCCCGGCGTCATCGTCGAGAAGAAGCGTGCGCGCGCCATCTACGAGGAGCTCACGACGCGCCGGATCGACCCGGGGCTGCTCCAGCAGGGGGAGGAGGAGGACACGGGCTCCGGCGGACCGGGGCGGCCTTCGGGCGGGGCCGTCTTCTCAGTGAAGGTCTCGCCGATCCCCGCCTGGGGGACGAAGCGGCTCGAGCTGCAGTACCAGGAGGAGGTCCCCTGGGCCGACGGCGTCGGCGAGCTCCTCATCCCGCTCCGCCCGGGCGCCGGCGAGCCGACGGTGGCGGGAAGCCTCGAGGTGAACGTCACGCTCGAGGACGGGACCTTCCTCGAGGCGCCCGCCACGGCGCTTCCCCTCGCCGTCTCGGGCAACGTGGCCCGTTTCCGCGGAAGCGCGGTCCCGCTCGCGAAGGACGTCGTCGTCCGCTTCCGCCCCGCCTCCACGAGCCCCCTCGCGTTCTCGGCCTTTCGGAGCACGGACGGACGCCTGCCGGACGGCCTCGCCCTCGCCCCCTGGGAGCGGCTCGCCGACGTCCCGCCGGAGAAGGACGGCTTCTTCCTCCTCGAGCACCGGCCGGCGACGGAGAAGGGCGCCTCCTCCGCAGCCGCGAGGGGCCGCGCCCCGCTCCGCCTCGCCGTCCTCTTCGACACCTCCCTCTCCAGCCGCTGGGGGAGCCTCGAGTCGGGCTGGGCGTTCCTGACGCGGCTCCTCGACCGGCTCGGGCCGGAAGACCGGTTCGTCGTCGTCCCGTTCGACCGGGAGAGCGCTCCCGACCCGGCGGGACTCGCCGCCGCCACCGCCGCGGCCAAGGAGGCCGCGCTCTCGTTCCTCCGCGCGCGCCCCCTCGCACCCGGGACCGACGTCGCATCCGCCCTCCGCGCCGCCGCCGCGCTCGTGCCTTCCGGAGGCGACGCGCGCCTCGTCCTCGTGACCGACGGCGTCGAGGCGCCCGGGCCGCTCGCCGCGGCCGCGGCGGGTCGTCCGCTCTTCACCGTCCTGACCGGCGAGGAACGGAGAGAGGCGTTCGTCGTCTCCTCGCGCCAGCTCCTCCTCCTTCCGCCCGGGAGCGCGCTCCAGCCGCCGCCCGGCGAGGCGCTCTTCCTCGCGCAGCTCTTCGCGCCGGTTCCGAAGGAGGGTCCGCGGGAGGGAGCGGCGCCGGGGCTTCCCTTCGCGCGGAAAGGCGAAGACCCCGAGCTGCGCGACGTCTACGGCGTGATGACACAGCCCCCCCTCGCCGGGTCGCTCTCCGGGTGGGTCGGCCGCTACGCGCGCCCCGCGAGGGCGACGCTCGAGCTCGGCGACGCCTCCGTCGTCGCGAGCTTCCCCGAGAGCTCCCTCGAGGCGCGCGACCTGCCGCGCCGCTGGGCGCGCGCGCGGGTCGACGACCTCCTCCGCCGGATCGAGCTCGAAGGGGAGAAGCGCGAATGGGTCGAGGAGATCCTCGAGCTCTCGCGACGCTACAAGCTCGTCACGCCCTACACGGCCTTCCTCGCGGCGCCGCGCGCGCTCCTTCGGCCGCGGCGCATCCAGCCGGGCGACCCGGTCATCCGCATCGACGCTCTGCCGGGGACGGCCGCGGTCGCCGCGCTCCTTCCGTTCGGCCGGAAGCTGGACCTTCGGCGCCGACCCGGCTCGAACCTCTGGGAAGGGAGGTTCCTCGTCCCGGACGGGACGAAGGACGGCCCGATGGACGTTCGGATCGTCCTGCGCGACCGGAACGGCGCGACGGCCGTCGAGACGAAACGGGCCGTCGTCGACGGCACCCCGCCGACGGTGACGCCGCTCCTGCCGGCCTCGGCCGCCGCGGGCTCGCGCGTGCGCCTCGCGGCCCGGGCCGACGCCGACGTCATCGCGCTCACCGCACGCGTCGGCGAGGGCGTCCCGGTGCCGCTCCGCTGGGACGCCGCCGCGAAGGCGAACGTCGTCGAGCTCTTCCTCCCGCAGGGTCTCGCCGGCGCGGTCCCGGTCCACTTCGAGGCGATCGACGGCGCGGGGAACCACGGGTTCGCCCGCGCGCAGCTGAGGGTCCGCTGATGCTCGAGCCGCTCCGCCCCCGACGCCCCTTCCTCGTCGCCCTCGCCGTCTCGACGACGCTCGCGGCCGCGACCGGCCGCGCCGCGCTCGACGCCGCGGACGCCCTCGTCCCGTGGACCGAGCTGACCGAGGCCGACGCGCTCGCCTCGACGCTCGTCCGCAAGGCCGTCGTCGACGGCCGCACGGTCCACTACCCGACCCCGACGAAGGAGCTCGCCGTCGAGCTCGAGGCGCGCGCCGCCTCGGACGGCCGCGCAGCGGTCGCGGCCTTCCGCCATCTCGCCGAGGCTCGACGCGAGCTCGGCGACCTCCCCGGCGCGGAAGCAGCGTTCACGCGCTGGGCCGAGGGGAGCGGCGGCACCGCCTGGGCCGAGGCGGCGCGCTGGGGAGCGCTCTACCGCCGCTGGCCGTTCGCGTTCGCCTCCGCGCGCGCCGCGCTCGCTTCCGACGCCCCGGCGCCGACGAAGCGCGCGCTCGCGACGGAGCGGATCGCCTGGGCCGACGAGGACCCGTCGCGCGGCGATCCCCTCGCGCTGCGCGCCGAGCGCGCCGCCCTCTTCCCCGACGACGCCCCGTTCGTCGAAGAGTGGATCCGCGCCCTCGAGAAGGCGGGCCGCCTCGACGAGGCCGACGCCGCGCTCCGCGGCGCGAAGGGGCTCCCGGAGGAGACGCGCCTCCTCGTCCTCTCCGACCTGAAGGGGGATCACGGCGACCGGGAGGGGGCGTACTCCGTCCTCGAGGCCTGGTTCGCCGACCCGAACCGCGTTCCGTCGCGACGGGCCCTCGAGGCGTTCTCGCGGCGCGCCGACGCCGTCGCCGCCTCGCGGATGGAGTCGGCCCGCCTCGCGCTCGAGAGCCGTTTCGACCCGCGCGGCCTCACGCTCCTCGCCCGGTGGTTCGAGGGGAAGGGGCGCGCCGACCTCGCGCTCGAGCTCCTCGCCCAGGTCGAGCTGCGCCACGAGGAGAGCTTCGCGCGCCCCGAGCGGATCGTTCTCGCACGCCTCTACGAGGCGCTCGACGCCGTCCCCGAGGCGTTCCGCAGCCGGCTCGCCGGCGCGGCGACCGCCTCCGCCGACGAGGCGCTCGCCGACCTCGCAGCGCTCGCCCGCCTCGCCTTCGCCGCCGGCTCCCGCCCGATCGCCTGGGGCGCGCTCAACGACGAGCCGTACCGGTGGGCGGCCCGCGCCGACGTCACCCCCGGCTTCACGACGGCCGGGCTCTCGTTCCTTCTCACCGGCCTCGACCCAGAGAACGCCCTGGCCGAGCTGGAAGCGCAGCGCCTCCCGGAGAAGACTCTCCGCGCCGGCCGGCTCCTCCTTGCCGAGCTGGAGAGGCGGAAACCGGAGCACCCGGCGATCCCGGCCCTCCACGTGACCCTGATGGAGCGCCTCGTCTCCCGCGGCAAGGGTGCCGAGGCGCTCGCCCTCCTTCCGCGCGCCGAGTCGGGCGACGCCCCGACCCGCGCCGAGGCGCGGAGGGTCGCGCTGCTCGCGATGCGGCAGGCGAAGACCCCTCTCGAGAAGGAGCTCCCGCTCTGGAAGGAGCGCCTCGCGCTCCTCGCGCCCGACGGGAGCGTCCCTGGCGCCGAGACCGGCGACCGCTCCGACGCCGAGAGCTTCGAGCCGTCCGGCGAAGATCCGGGCTGGGAGGCAAACGACGGCGAGCGCCCGGAGAAGGAGCGCCTCGCCACGGCTCCGAAGGACGACGAGTACGACCGTGTCCTGTCGGAAGCGCTCTCCCGCCTCGACGAGAGGGACCGCACGCACCGCGCGAGCGTCTCGCTCCTCCTCGGCGAGATGGACCGCCTCCCGCGCGCCGAGGCCGTCTGGCTGAAGGCCGTCGACCGCCTCTCCGGCTGGAACCTCGACGACGAGCTCGAGCCGCGCTACCGGAAGGCGCTCGCCGCCTTCGAGGGGCCCGAATGGTGGAAGCGGTTCGCCCGCTGGTACGCGCGCCGGCAGAAGGCGGCCGAGCTGAAGGCGCTCGGAGAGGAGCTGGTGGCGAGCTTCCGCGCCTCGGAGGTCTTCGCACGCGACCCGATGCTGAACGACGCCCTCGTGGCGCTCGAGGAGCAGCCGAACCCCTTCGTCACGTTCTCCGACTTCCTGGCCCTGCGCACGCTCCAGCGCTTCCCGGCGAGCCCCGCCGCTCTCGACCGCGCCGAGGCGCGCCTCCTGACGCGCGCCTCCTTCGACGACCTCCTCGCGCGGAAACCCGGCGCGACGAAGAACCGGGCCGTCGTCGACGCCGCCCTCCTCGCGACGCGCCGCGACGCCGTCCTCTTCGCCGACGAATCCCGCCGGAGCCGCTTCGTCGACGCGCTCGTGAAGAAGGGCGAGCTCGAGGCGTTCCTCCGCCGGCTCGAGGAGGTCCCCGGGAAGACCCCCGTCGAGAACGTCCTCCTGTTGGACGGCTGGGCGCGCCTCTCGCGCTTCGAGCGCGCCGTCCCGTTCGCCGAGGCGCTCTGCGAGGCCTACCCGGGGAGCGCGGCGTACGCCGCCCCGGCGATCGCCCTCGAGCGGTCGCTGTCGGCTCTTTCGTCAGACCGCGCAGCCGCGGCCGAGCGGATCGCGGTCCGGGCCGCGGCCGCCGCGCCCGACCCCTCCCCGTTCCTCACGCCGATCGGCGAGATGTGGCAGGACCTCGAGCGTCCCGAGCCGGCCGGCGATGCGTTCCGCCGGGTCCTCGCCGCCTCCCCGCGGAACCCCGACACGATCCTCGAGGTCGCGACCGCGTTCTGGGACTACGGCCGCTTCGCCGAGGCGTGGCAGGTCCTCGACGAAGGGCGGAAGCGGCTCGGCCGCCCCGAGCTCCACGCGTTCGAGGCAGGCGTCCTCAAGGAAGAGCTCCGCGACCGCGACGGCGCGCTCGCGGAGTACGTCGCGGCGCTCTCCGGAGAGTGGGACTCCGGCGGTCGCGCCCGAAGGCGCCTCGCCCGCCTCGCCGGACGGCCCGTCGTCCGGGACCTCCTCCTCGCGCGGATCGACCGTCTCGCCCCCGGCGTCCCCGCGGACGAGTCCGCCTTCGCGTCGTACCTCCCGCTCGCGACGCTCTCCCCAGCGGCGACGTCCGAGTGGGACGACTGGATGGACCTTCCGCGCGACCCGGTCGGGCGGGCCGATCGCGCGGAGAGACGCGAGAGGGCGCGCCCCTCCGAGGAGTCGGGCGCGGCCGCCGTCGGCGCCGCGATCTGGCGGAAGGCGCAGGAGATGGCGCCGCGCGCCACCTCGCCGCAGCTCCTCGCCGCGCTTCGGACCTGGTCGTCGAGCGTCGCAGACGCCCGTTGGGCCGGTCCCGAGGGCGCGACGACGCTCGAGGGACTCCTCCTCGAGCGCGAGGCCGCGCTCCTCCCGAGCGAAGAGGCGCGGATCCCGAAGGAAGCCGCCCGCATCGACTGGCTCCTCGCCCGCGGCCGCGCCGGGGAGGCGACCGCCGCCTGGGCGCGGCTCCTCCCGCGCGTCGAGGCGCTCCCGGACGGCGCGACGAAGATCCGCGCCCTCGCCACGCGCGCCCGCTTCCTCGAATCCGCCGGAGGCGATGCGGCCGGCGCCTTCCGCGACGCCGTCCAGCGATTCCCCTGGTCCCTCGGTCTCGTCGAGGACCAGGTTGCCTTCTGTCTCCGCACGGGGCGCGTCGACGAGGGGCTCGACGCCCTCGAGTCGGCGGCCACCCGCGCGGCGGCCGGGCATCGCGAGTCGCTCACGCGGCGGCTCGTCGGCGCCTCGCTCGAAAGGAAGGACCTCCCCCGTGCCCGCCGCGCCGTGGAGCGCCTCCTCGCGTTCGACCTTCCGCCCTCCGCGCGCGTCGACGCCCTCGCGCTCTCCGCCCGGCTCGCGTTCCGCGAAGGGGCGAAGCTCGACCCGTTCGCCCTCGCGACGGCCGAAGCGCCGAACCTGCCGGAAGCGATCCGGCCCGACCTCTGGGCCGCGCTCGCCGCGGCCGCGCGCGACGAAGGCCGGCTCGCGACCGGAGTCGACCTCTACGTCGAGGCGCTCAACCGACGCACCGACCGCGTGTGGCTCGGGTCGGCCTGCCGCCTCGCCGTCCGCGCCGGGAAGTCCGACGACCTCCTCGCGTTCTTCAGGAAGCAGCGCCAGCGGAGCCCGCGTGACGTCCGCTGGGCGGTCGCCGTCCGCGAGGTCCTGACGTTCCGCGGCGACCTCGCCGGCGCCGTCGCCGCCGCCCGCGAGGCGATCGCCATCGCCCCCGAGAAGGAGGAGCTCTACGGCGAGGCCGTCGCGCTCCTCGAGCGCGACGGACGCTTCCGAGACGCGGCCGACGTCCTCGCCGGCCGGGCGAAGAGCCGCCCCGCCGACGAGTCGATCGCGTCGTGGCGCGCGGCGCTCCACGTCCGGGCGGGCGACGTCCCGGGCGCGCTCGCCGTCGAGCGGGCCGCGATCGCCGCCGTCCGCACGGCGGGCGGCGAGGAGGGCGACTCTCTCGCCGCCCGGCAGACGGCCCGCGCCGCCCGACGCTTTCTCAGGCTCGGCCGCCCGAAC
>CAZWRQ010000004.1:0-11554 GCA_964636395.1 uncultured Holophagales bacterium | reverse complement strand
CGCCCGGCAGACGGCCCGCGCCGCCCGACGCTTTCTCAGGCTCGGCCGCCCGAACGCCGCGTGGGAGCTCGCCGCGCCCGGCGGCGACCCGGCCCGCTGCCGCGAGGTGCCGCTCGAGCACGCCGAGAGGACCGAGATCGCCCTCCGTGCCGGAGCGTTCCCGAAGCTCTTCGCGCGATTCGCCTCGGACGACGCGTTCCTCGAGGAGAGCGCGTGGGCCTTCTCACGAAATGCCCTCCCCGAGCAGCGCGAGGCGGCCGAGAAGGAGATCCTCGCGCGCGTCTTCCTCGACGGAGGCCGCGTCGACGAGCGCGCCCTCACGCGCCTCCACTCCTGGGCGGAGTCGGCGGGGATCCGCCGCCTGAACGAGGCCCTCGCGCGGAGGCTGCTCGCGGCAGTCCCGCCGGCGAAGGCGTTCTGGGGAGCGGACCCGCCGGCCGACTTCGTCGCGAGCCTCGACCCGATCGAGCGTTACACGACGAAGGACGGCGCCTCCCGCCTCCGCCTCGTCCGCTCCGACTTCCACGCCGACTGGATCCGGCACCTCGTCGCGCGCGACGACCTCGCGTCGCTCCGTCCGGCTCTCACGCCGCTCGTCGACGAGCTGCACGCGAAGGTGACCGGCCCGGTGTCCGTCACGAAGGCGCTCCCCTGGGCGGGCGCGTTCCCCGTCGAGGCGTTCGCTCGCCTCGCCGCGCTCCCCGAGAACGCCACGTGGAGGAAGGCGGTCGAGACCTGGTTCTCCACGTACGGAGCGCACCAGCGCTTCCTCGCGGCCACGGGACGTTCCTTCGGCGAGAAGACGCTCCTCCCGCTCCTTTCGGACGGCGCTCGCCGGGCCTGGTTCGTCCGCGGCGGGCCGCCGACGACCCCCGGTCCGGAAGAGGCGAGCGCGCGGACCGCGCGCAACGGCGCTGTCGACCGCGCCGCCGACGCGCTCTGGCGGCTCGTCTCGGGCGAAGCGGGCGCCGGCGCAGACGCCGACGTCGCGAAGCTCCGCGGCCCCCGCACCGTCGGCGAGCTCCTCGGGAAGGACGCGCGCTTCGTCTGGAGCGAGCTCGCCTCGAAGCCGGGTGACCGGGGCGACGACCTCGTCACGGGCTCCGGCGTCGACACGGGCCGCGTCCCCGCCCGGATCTGGGGCATGGCCCCCGCGGCGCCCTGGTTCGTCCTCGAGAGCCTCGCCCGCCTCCGCGAGCGGAGCGCGGACGCCCCCCTCGTCCCGCTCGAGTCCGCGTCCCGCGGCGGCGAGTCGCTTCGCGCCATCGCCGCCGTGCGCACCGCCCGGGCCCTCGGCGACCTCCCGCTCGCGCTCTCTCTCGACGAGGCCTGGTTCACCGACCTTTCGCGCGTCGAGCGGCTCGACCATCGCCTCCGGCTCCTCGTCGCCGCGGGAGGCGCCGCCGGGAGGTCCCGGGCCGACGCCCTCCTTCGCGGGGAGGTCCGCGCCCGGCAGGCGAAGGTCTCAGAGCCCCTCTTCCGCGCCTGGGAGAGAAGCGCCGCCGCGCTCGGCCTGACGGCTCCGCTCGCGCACTTCGACCCGAAAGTGCCCGTCGCCTCCGGCCTCCTCGCGCTCCTCTGCGACCGGGAAGGGCCCGCCGCCGTCGCCTCGCTGAAGCCCGCGGACATCGCGGAGTACCGGGGGAGCCTCGGCGGCCGCTGGAGCGGCCGCGTCGGGTCGCTCTCTCCCGACCGGCTCGACCACTTCCTTCGCGAGGTCTGGGCGAGCGACGGGGCGCCCTTCCCGCTCCGCGCCGCCTCGAGGCTCGACGAGCCGCTGCGGGCCGCCGCCCCGCTCCTCGCCCGCCTCGACGCGCAGTATCGGGCGGAGGGCCTCGCCGCCCTTCGCGCGTGGCCCGACGCCCGCCGGCTGGAATCCCTCGCGAAGAAGGCCGGGCTTCTCGGTCCGGACCTCGACCTCCTCCTCCTCGACGCGGACCTTCGGCGCGGCGACGACGCCTCGGCGATCGCTCGCCTCACTGCCCTTCGGGAGGTCCCTTCCGCGTTCGTCTCCCCGCCGTCGTGGGACGGGCCGGGCTTCGATGCGCTCCTCACCTTCGACGAGGCCCCGCCGCGCGGCGAGACCGCCTCGCCCCTCCTGCGGGCCTTCCGCAGGATCCGGGACGCCGGGCGCGCCGACGTGCTCCGGCAGGCCGCGGCGCTCCTCTCCCCGAAGGTCGAGGAGCGGCTTTCCGCTGCGGCCGCGCCCGCGGCGGTCTGGGACCTCGCGTTCGAGCTGACGCCGGCTGCCGGCCGCGCCGCGCGGCTCGAGGAGCTCGAGCGCAGCTGGGCTCGGGGCGAGTGGGGCGACCGGCGCGAGCTCGTCTCCGTCGTCGCCCTCCTCGCGGGGGTCGACCGCCCGGCGGCGATCCGCTGGTTCCGCCGCCTCCCCGACCCGGCGTACTTCTCCGAGGTCCGCGACCGCGCAGGCCTCCTCGTCGCGCTGCACGACGCGAACGGCGCGCGCGGCGAGTGGGTCGCCGCGCGCGCCCGGCTCGCGCTCACCGAGGAGCAGGAGCTGGCCGCCTTCGACGCATGGCGCTCTCTCGGCGGCGGCGCCGCCTCCGCCCCGACGTGGTGGACGACGGCCCGCGCGTTCTGGGAGAAGGACCCCGCCACCCTCGCGACGTGGGGAGGCGAGCTCGCGCGGCAGCTCGTCGATCACCCGTACGACCGCCATTCCGCGCGCGTCGTGACCCGCAGCCTCGCTCCCGCCCCGGCCCGATTCGTCGCCCCCGCGACGCTCGCATCCGGCGGGGCCGACGAGGCCGCCGCCGGGTGGCGAGTGGCGCGCGCCGAGCTCTCCCGCGGAGCCCGCGCCGCACGCGCGGCGCTCCGCTCCACCTGGTTCGACGCCGACGAGCTTCGCGGCCGGGAGCGTCCCGAGGCCGAGGTCGACGGGCTCCTCGCGGACCTCGCGCGAATCGGCGCTGCCACGGCAGAGGAGGGGCTCGCCGAGCGCGCCCTCTCGGCCCTGGAGGACCGGCGCTCGCCCTCGGTCGCCGCCCTTCGCACCGAGCTCGACGCGCTGCGGCGCGCGGCCGCGCCGAGGCCGGAGCCCCTCGTCGGCGGGAGCGGCCGACCGGTCGTCCGCCTCCTTCCCAAGGACCTGACCTGGGACCTCTACGCCCGGGTCCTGAACGCGGAGGACGTCCCGTGAAGCCGACCCCGTTCGTCATCCCCCTCCTCGCGGCCCTCCCGCTCATCGCGGCCGAGCCGCTCCTTCCGCTTCCCGAAGCACCCGTCGTCGTCGTCTCCACCGACCCGGCCGCCCTCGACCGCGCCCTCGCCGGAGGGTTCCGGCGCGCCCTCTCGGGGACGCTCCAGGAGGACGACCCGGTGGCGCGAGGCCTCCGGCAGACGCGCGTCGGCGGGAAGCTCGACGACCAGCGCGCGCTCCTCGCGGCCGACCTCCCCCTCTCGTGGACGGAGATCGCCGCGACGAAGCCGACGGCCCTCGGCCTCGCGCTCCTCTCGGCGGGCGACCTCGAGGCGGTCCTCGCGATCCGTACGCCGCTCGCCCAGCTTCCCTTCGCGCTCCCCGCCGGGGAGGCTCGGAGCCGCAACGGCGTGCCGTACGCGTTCGTCGCGCGCGGCGCGGGCGACGAGCGGACCCTCGACAGGCGGATGGGCCTCGCCTGGGCGCGCCTCGACGGCACGCTGATCGTCGCGACGAGCGAACGCGCGCTGCACCTCGCCCTCGACCGCGCCGCCGCGGGGAAGGGCTTCGGGGCGTTCCTGCCGGGACTCGTCTCCGCGCGTCTCGACCTCGCCGCCCTACGCGCCGACCGCTACTTCCGCCGCGAGTTCCTCTTCGCGGAGGGGGTCCGCGGCACCGACCGCGGCATCCTGCTCTGCGCGATGCGCGCGGATGACGGGCGGCTCGTCGAGGTGCGCGAAGGGGAGAGCGCCTCCGCGCCCGAGGCGCCGCGCTGGAGCCTCGACGGCCGGGGCGTCGCCGCGGCCGGATGGGAGGCCGACGGAGGGCGCTTCCCCGCGGCGCTTCGCCGGGGGCTCCTCGAGCCGCTCCCCGCGCCGTCCGACCGGCCCCGGCTCGCTCGTCGCCCGCTCCCCGACCCCGACGCGGCGCAGGGCGAGCGCTACCTCGTCGACCTGACCCGGGCGGTCCCGCCCGAAGGTGAGGCGGACGCGGCCGAGCTTCCCCGCTGGGCCGCGCTCTTCAGAGAGCTGAAGCTCGAGGGCTGGGGCTGGGAGGTCGGAGCCGACGGCGCGCGCCGCCTCCTCGCCCGCATCCCGAAGGGGCACGAGGCGGCGTTCCTCGCTCTCGCACGGGAGACGCTCGCGCGGCGCGCCGGGCGCGCCGGGGCTTCGCCGACGGCGTTCACGGTCGGCCCCTCCCTCCCGGCGCTCGCCTGGAGCCGCCGGGGCGACTGGCTCTGGCTCGCCGCAGACGAAGCGCACCTGACGAAGGCTCCCGATCCCGCCGCCGAGGCCGGGCTCGTCCGCTGGAGCCGCCTCGACCTCGACGCCGTCCGCGCCGAAAGAGTTGCGTGGCGCGACGCCGAGGGCGCCTCCTTCGAAGGGAACGTCCGGCCCTTCTCCGACCGGATCCTCGGACTCCTCGGCTGGGCCCCGAAGAGCTCGGCCGTCGCCGTCGAGAGACGGCAGGAGGGGAGCCGCTTCCGCGAGAGGATCGTCTTCTCCTCCCGCTGATCCTCTCCTGCCGGTGATCCTCGCCGCCCTCCTCGTCTTCCGCCTCGCGGGGGAGTCGGTCTCCCCAGCCGCGGAGGCGGGCCTCCCCCGCGCCGTCGGCTCGCTCCAGAAGCCGTGGGTCGTCGCCGCCTGGGGCGAGGCCCACCCCGGCGAGGCCCCTCCGCGCCTCGAGTGCAGCGCCGACTCGCGCTGCTGGCTCCCCGCGGGGCACGGCCGCGTCGACCTGGCCCGGGGAATTGCTCACTCGTGCAACACCTACTTCCTCGCCCTCGCCCGCGCGACGCCGGAGCCGCTCCGCGCGGAAGCCCTCGCGCGCGCCGGGTTCGCCGTCCGGCGGCCCCTCTCGCCCGAGGCGTCCATCGGCCTCGGCCCGCTCGACGCGCTCCCGAGGATCGCCCCGGCGGCTCTCCTCCGGGCATATCGCGAGCTCCTTCGCAGCCCCTGGCCGTCGCGCGAGGACCTCAGGCTCGCCGTCCTCGACGGGATGCGCGCGGCGGCGCGGGACGGCACGGGCGCCGCGCTCGGCGCGCGTGGACGATTCGTGAAGACGGGGACCGTCCCATCGCTCGAAGGGCGTCCCCTCGCCACCTCCGGGTGGGCCCTCGCGGCGACGAGAGACGGCGAGAGCCTCGCGCTCGCGCTCCTTTCCGACGGCACCGGCGCTCGCGCCGCCGAGATCCTCGGCGAGGAGCTTGCGCCGGGCGTCGGCCGTTCCACCGCGCGTGCCTCTCGCGCCGCGCGTTTTCCGCCGACGCACGTCCGCGTCCGCCTCCTCTCCACGCTCCGGCCCGAGTCGGTCCGCGTGACGAATGCCGGGGCCGGCCCCATCCGGATTCGCCGGAGGGGCGGGCGCGAGACATGGCTCGGCCCCGGCGCGAGCACGGAGGCCGCGCCGGGGCTCGTCGCCGGGCCCGGCCTCCTCCGCCTCGACGTCGCGCCCCACGGCCTCGCTCGCTTCTATTCGGGAAGCCTCGAGGTCCTCGGCACGAAGGGCGCCCCGCGGCTCATCCTCACGACGGGCGTACGCGAGTGGGTCGACGGCGTCCTCCGCGGCGAGCTGGGACGTCGCACGCCGGAGCTTCGCGAGGAGCTCGCCGCGGCAGCGCTCCGCTTCCTTCGCGCCGGACCGCGCCACGGCGCGGACGACCTCTGCGACACGACGCACTGCGCCGTCTTCGCCGGCCGGGGCCCGGCCGTCGCGTGGGTCACGCCCCGGCGCGCCGAGCTCCTCCCAGGCGAGCGGCCTGGCGCCGGCGCTCCCCTCCTCGACGACGCCGAGTGGGCGCGCGCCGTCGCTCTCGCCGCGCGCCCGGGGCCCGAGCACTTCACCGGCCACTGCGGCGGCGCACCCCTGTCTCCGCGCGAGGTCTGGGGCCGCGGCTCGCACGAGGCGCCCCCTTGCCCGCGCCACTCTCCCGCGGACGACGCGTCGTGGGAGCGGCTCCTGCCCGGGGAGGCGCTCGCTTCGGCCTTCGGAGCCCCCGTCGTCGAGCTTCGCGTGCAGCGCTTCGACGGCGCGAGGCGGACCCGGGTCGCGACCCGGGAGAGAAGCGTCGAGCTCCTCTACGACGACCTGCACAGCCGCCTCGCGCCGTTCCTCGGATGGGACGCGCTTCCTTCCCCGCCCGACTCCTTCGACCGGGTCGACGGCGGATGGCTCGCCCGTGGCCATGGGAGGGGGCACCGTGTCGGGCTCTGCCTCGAGGCCGGGTCGCGCTAGTCTTCGCGTGTGAGACTCCTCCGGCTCCACCCTCGCCTCGCGAAGCGCTCCCGCCGCGGGTTCCGCGGCTTCCCGGCGGCGACCGTCGCCTACTACGGCCCCGACGACGCGCGGGCCACGAAGGTCGTCGTGACGATCGTCCCGTCCAAAGAGGCCGATCCGACGTTCCAGGAGACCTTCACCGCCGAACAGGGCGACCTCCGCGGAGACCCGTTCGTCGGGGAGAAGGTCCTCGCCTTCGTCGAGAAGCACGACGCGCGCAGCGTCTTCGTCGCCGAGGAGATCCTCGGCTGCCCGCACGAGGAAGGGGTCGACTACCCCGAAGGCGGGAGCTGTCCGGTCTGTCCTTTCTGGAGCGAGAGGGACCGCTGGGCCGCGACGAAGGAACGGCTCGACGCCGCGCGCGGCGAGCTCCTCTCGCGTGCGATCGCGGAGGTCGAGGCGGAGCGTAAAGCCGGAGAGTGACCGTCGCAACCGGCCGCACCTCGAGGGTCGAGTCGAGCGTTCGGTCGAAGCGTCGCCACGGCCCTGCGCTGGAGCCCTCTCGCCGCATCGGAGCGGCCCCCCGCGACCGGGACGCGGCGGCGAGGCGCGAGCTCTCGCCCAGCGACCTCGCCTCCGCCGGCCGCGCGTTTCCGCGCGGGGTCGACGTCGCGACGCTCATGACACGGGCGAAGGCGGTCCTGGCGTAGGCCCCGAATCCTCGCCGCCCCACTCCCTCCCGGGACTCCCGGAGCGAGGCGTTCTGGCACCGATCTTCCAAAGACACGGGCGTGGGGTTGGCGCGAGGCGCCCGACCCATCTCGAAAGGTCACGGTAGTCCGGAGTCAACCGAAATGTTTACAGTGACTTACACGGACAGACCCGATATCGAACGTCCGACGAGCCGTTCACACGGTCTTCACGTAGAATCCGGAGGTTTGGATCGTTCTGGGGGAACCCGTATTCGCCTCGGTCACCGACCCGGTCCCAGCGCTTCCCACCCGGGGAGCCGGATCTCGATGCGCGGTGACGATCGGATGAATTCGCCAACTTCACCTATGAAGGGAGGAGCCTCGACCCAGCCGATTTTCGTCCTCGAGGCCGCACTGCGCCCGTCGCCGGCGCGAGCGACCGATCCACGCGAGGCGACGCCCCTGGTCGTACTCAGTCGGAACCGTATCCTTTCCATCCACCCCATTTCCTAAAGAGGAGAGAGGCAAGACACGATGAGATCAAACCGTACTTGGCTGGTTGCGCTCGTCCTGCCCCTGTTGATGGCCACCGTCCTCGTCGCGCAGATGCCGACGGGCACGATCCTGGGCCGCGTCATCAACGAAGGTCAGGGCCTTCCGGGCGTCACCGTCACGGCGAAGTCCCCCGCCCTCCAGGGCGTCCGCACCGCTGTGACCTCGACCAACGGCGACTTCGTCTTCCCGAACCTTCCCCCCGGCCGGTACACCGTCTCCTTCACGATGTCGGGCTTCCAGACCGTCACCCGTGAGGTCAACGCGGCGGCGTCCCAGCAGACGCCCGTCAACGCCGAGATGAGCCTCAGCGCGGTCGCGGCCGAGGCGGTCGTCGTCGGCACGTCCGAGACGATCTCCCAGAGCACGACGGCGGCGACGACCTACACGGCCGAGCTGACGAAGAAGCTCCCGATCACCCGGACGCTCCTCTCGGCCGTCCTCCTCGCCCCCGGCGTCAACTCCAACGGCCCCGGCGGCAACATCACCATCTCGGGCGCGCAGTCGTTCGACAACAACATGATGGTGAACGGCGTCAACATCCAGGACAACATCCGCGGCACCGCGAACAACCTCTTCATCGAGGACGCGATCGCGGAGACGACGACGTCCACCTCGGCGATCTCCGCCGAGTACGGCCGGTTCACCGGCGGCGTCGTCAACGCCATCACGAAGTCGGGCGGCAACACGTTCAGCGGGTCGGTTCGCGCCACCCTCGAGAACGACAAGTGGACCGCCAAGACCCCGCTCACCACGGTCGAGCAGAACGACAAGGTCACGCCGATCTGGGAAGGCACCCTCGGCGGCCCGATCCTGAAGGACAAGGTCTGGTTCTTCCTCGCCGGCCGCT
The DNA here is from genome assembly GCA_964636395.1 of uncultured Holophagales bacterium. GTDB lineage: Bacteria > Acidobacteriota > Thermoanaerobaculia > UBA5066 > UBA5066 > UBA5066. The sequence goes on along the minus strand of CAZWRQ010000004.1, from coordinate 3,084 downwards.
ACCGGAACCAGGAGGGGACCGGTCAGACCTACAAGACGAACATCCCCTACACGAACGGGAACATCGAGCAGCGCTGGGAGGCGAAGGGCACCTTCACCCCGTTCCAGAACCACACGCTCGTCGGCTCCTACATGAACATCCAGCAGGCGCAGGTCAACCGGATCTTCCGGTCGGCCTACGACCTCAACAGCGTCTTCACGCCGCACCTCCCGCAGGAGCTCTTCGCGGCCAACTACAACGGCGTCCTCACCGACAAGCTCTTCGTCGAGGCCCAGTACTCGAAGCGCAAGTTCACGTTCAAGGACTACGGCGCGACGACGCAGGACCTCTACGACGGCACCGCGATGGTCGACTGGACGACGAACGCGAGCTACAACTCGCCGACGTTCTGCGGCATCTGCGACTACGAGTACCGCAACAACGAGAACTACTTCGTCAAGGCGACCTACTTCCTCTCCACGGAGAAGATGGGCTCGCACAACATCGTCCTCGGGTACGACGACTTCACCGGCATGCGGAAGTCGAACAACTACCAGTCGGGCAACAACTACACGATCTACACGCCCGGCGTCATCCAGAAGGGCACCGAGGTCTTCCCGGTCATCATCGGCGGTGACTCCTTCACGACCGACATCGTCTACTGGCCGATCCTCCAGCAGGCCGAGATGACCGACCTGAACACCCGGTCGGTCTTCGTGAACGACACCTGGCGCCTCAACAACAACCTGTCGTTCAACATCGGCTTCCGCTACGACAAGAACAAGGGCGTCGACAGCCGCGGCTTCGTCGGCTCGGACGACGACGCGTTCAGCCCGCGCCTCGGCGTGACGTGGGACGTCAAGGGCGACGGCAGCCTCCGCGTCGGCGCGTCCTACGCCCGCTACGTCGGCGGCATCCAGGAGAACTACGTCGGCGCCTCCTCGAGCGCCGGCAGCCCGGCCATCTACGACTACTACTACGAGGGGCCGGACATCAACACCGGCGCTTCCGAGTACGGCAGCCCGGCCAACCCTCTCACCACGAAGCAGGCCCTCGAGCACTTCTTCCGCTGGTTCGGCATCACCGGGACGAACCAGTTCCCGTCGGCCGGCAAGACGGTCCCTGACTACGTCTCCGTCCCCGGCGTGAACACCTCGATCCCCGAGAGCCTCAAGTCCGCCTACACCGACGAGTTCTCGGTCAACATCGGCGGTGCGCTCGGCACGCGCGGCAACTACCGCGTCGACGGCGTCTACCGTGAGTTCGGCGACTTCATCGCCAGCAAGACCGACCTCGAGTCGGGCCGCGTCCAGGACTCGCTCGGCCGCAACTACGACATGACGTGGGTCGTCAACAACGACGCCCTCGAGCGCAAGTACATCGGCGCGACGCTCCAGCTGAACTATCGCCTCTTCGATCCTCTCCAGCTCGGCGGCAACTACACCTGGTCGCACACCTACGGCAACGTCGTCGGTGAGACGAGCGGCTCCGGCCCCGTCCGCTCCGGCATCGGCGCCTACCCCGAGTACTTCGACCGCGACTGGTCGTTCCCGACCGGCAACCTCGCCCAGGACCAGCGGCACCGGATCCGCCTCTGGGCGACCTACGACATCCCGCTCCCGAAGGTCCTCGGCTCCCTCAACATCAGCCCCCTCTGGAACTTCGACAGCGGCCTCCCGTACGCCGCCTCCGGCACGCTCGACTCGCGGCCGTACGTGACGAACCCGGGCTACGTCGCCCCGCCGACGGCCGTCACCTACTACTACACGGCGATGGACGCCTTCCGGACGGACGACATCAGCCGCCTCGACGTCTCCCTCAACTACTCCTACTTCATCGGACCGGTCGAGATCTTCGCGCAGCCGACCGTGATCAACCTCCTCAACGAGGACAACGTCGTCACCCCGTACACCACGATCGAGAACCCCAAGACCCACCCGAGCGCCTACACGACGTTCAACCCCTTCACGACGGCTCCCGTCGCGGGAGCCCGCAACACGAACGCCAACTGGGGCTACGGCGCGAACTTCGGCAAACCGACTTCGCCCGCCAGCTTCCAGACGCCGCGCACGTTCCGCGTCGGCTTCGGCGTCCGCTTCTAGTCCTCTCTTTCCCCGTATTCACGGGCCCCGGCCTTCGGGCCGGGGCCCTTTTTTCGTCTCGGCGTCCGGCCGGCCTGCCCTGCTAATCTCGCCGGCGCCGTGCGGAAGACGCTCCTCCCCCTCCTCCTCGCCACGCTCCTCGCCTCCGCGTGCCGAGGCGGGAAGACGGACGGCCCGCGCACCTTCCCCGGCGCACCGATCGTCCTCGTCTGCGTCGACACGCTGCGGTCCGACCGGCTCCCCTTCTACGGCTACGGGAAGGTCGAGACGCCGGCGCTCACGGCGCTCCGCGCCGAGGCGGTCCTCTTCGAGCGGGCCTACAGCCACGTCCCTCTGACGCTCCCGGCCCACGCCTCGATCTTCACCGGCGCGCTCCCGGGGACGCACGGCGTCCTCGACAACGCCGGCTACCGCCTCCCCGAGTCGCTCCCGACGCTCGCCGAGCTCCTCGCGAAGGAGGGCTACGCGACGGGTGCGGCCGTCTCGAGCGTCGTCCTCTCCGGGTCGAGCGGCATTTCTCGCGGCTTCTCGCTCTGGGACGACGCGATCGTGCCGGAGAGGGCAGGCGTCCCGGTGAACCGAGTGCAGCGGCCCGGGGCGGAGGCCGCGGAGATCCTCGCGCGCTTCGTGGAGGAGAAGAGGGCCGTTCCCTTCTTCGCGTTCCTCCACGTCTACGAACCGCACGCGCCGTACGCGGCGCCCGAGCCGTTCCGGAGCCGCTTCGCCGACCCGTACGACGGAGAGGTGGCGGCGGCCGACGCGGCCGTCGGCCGGCTCGTCGCGAAGCTGACGGCGCTCGGCCTCTGGGAGAAGAGCCTCGTCGTCTTCCTCTCGGACCACGGCGAGGGGCTCGGCGAGCACGGGGAGAACGAGCACGGCGTCTTCCTCTACCGCGAGTCGCTCCAGGTGCCGCTTCTCGTGAAGCTCCCGGGGAACGCTCTCGCCGGGACGACGGTCTCCTCGCCGGTGCAGATCAGCGACGTCTTCGCGACGGTCGTGGAGG
>CAZWRQ010000003.1:0-49019 GCA_964636395.1 uncultured Holophagales bacterium | reverse complement strand
GTCTCAGGGTCCTCGTGCCCGAGCGCGGCGGTGCGCGCCCTCGCCGTCGCCGACGAGCCCGTCGCGGCCGAGGCGCTCCCCATGGCCCTCGCCGACGAGCGTGCGGGGGTGCGAGCGGCCGCGGCCGAGACGATCGCACGCCGGCCGGCCGGGGACGCGCGCTCCGCGCTCTCCGCAGCGGTCGCGTCGGCTCTCGTCGCCGAGCCGGACCGCGCGGTCCTCAGGTCGCTCCTCGTCGCCGCGTCCCGCGTCGCGGACGAGGCGATGGTCGAGCCGCTGACGCTCGTCCTCTCGCAGGAGACGGTGCCCGCCGAGGCGGACGAGGCGGCGGAAGCCGTGGCGCGGCTCCGTCCGGAGGCCTGTCGCCGGGCCTGGATGCATGCGCCGGCCCGCGCGGAGAGGCGTTGGGCGCGCGCTCTGGCCGCGGCGGCCCGGGCGGAACGAAGCCAGAGGTCGACGTGACGGGGCGCCCGCTGGAGCTGGCCGAGACGGTCTTTCGCCTCTACCAGGACCTCCTGCGGCGTCGCACGGGATTCGTCGTCTCCGACTCCCAGAGAGTCCGGGTCGAGAGCCGGCTCGCAGCGGAAGCGAGGAGCGCCGGGTCGTTCTACCAGCTCTACGGCCGGCTCCGGAACGAGCCCCTGGATTCGCCTCTCTTCGGCCGGCTCCTCGACGCAGTCGTCGTCGGCGAGACGTATTTCTTTCGCGACCCGGCCAGCCTGAAGGCGTTCTCGGAGGAGATCGCGCCCGAGAGGCTCCTGGCGGCCGGCCAGGACGGGACGCTCGACATCTGGTCGGCCGGCTGCGCGACCGGTGAGGAGGCGTTCAGCCTTTCGATCGTCCTTCACGAGAAGGCGATCCTTCCCGCCCGAAAGGTCCGGATCCTCGGGACGGACCTTTCCCCGTCTCACGTGAGGCGGGCCCGGGCGGCCGTCTTCGGGCCCCAGTCGCTCCGCGCCACCTCCCCGGAGAGACGCCGCGAGCATTTCGAGGCCGCCCCCGGCGGGCTCTTCCGGCTGAAGCCCCATCTCGCTGCCCCCGTTCTGTTCGAGACACGCTCGATCCTGGACGAGCCGGCCTTCGGAACGAGGTTCGACGTCATCCTCTGTCGCAACGTCCTCATCTACCTCGACGAGGAGGCGCGGTCCCGGGTCGTCGAGGTCCTCTCGTCGCGCCTCAAGCCCGGGGGCTACATCCTCCTCGGCGCGAGCGACGCCCTTTCCGTCGCCTCCTCGGCGCTGACGCTCGTCCGGCTCGCGAACGACGTCGTCTACCGGAGGTGACGGCGTGAGGGTCCTGGTCGTCGAGGACTCCGCCTACCAGAGGCTCCGGATCGTCGAGGCGCTCCGGGCATCGAGCGCGATCACCGGGGTCGACTCGGTCGGAAGTGGGGAAGAGGCGATCCGCCGGCTCCTGACGACGGAATACGCGCTCGTCACGCTGGACCTCGGACTGCCCGGAATGGACGGCAACGCGGTCCTCCGGTGGATCATGGCGAACCGGCCGATGCCGGTCGTGGTCATCTCGGCCGACCAGGAGGAGCGGAGCGCCCTCGCCGCGCTGGAGGCGGGTGCCCTCGAGGTCATCGCGAAGGCGGGATCGCAGCCAGAGAGCCTGGCGCGCTGGAAGAGACGGCTCGCGGAAGTCGTCGACGGTGTCCGGCAGCTGTCCATCGAGAGCCTCGTACGGCGTTCGATCCGCTCCGTGGCGCCTCCCTCGAGCGGCGGCATCCCGCGGCCCCGGCGCGTCCCGGTCGCGCTCGGCGTCCCTCCGGCGCTCGTCGTCGCCGCCTCGACCGGCGGCCCGCCGGCGCTTCGAGAGCTCTTCGCGGGCCTTCCGCCCCAGGAGGCGGTCGTCGGCGTCGCGCAGCACATGCCGCCGCCCTTCACCCGCTCCCTCGCCCATCGGCTCGCGTCCGGGACGGGGTGGGACGTGCGCGAGGCGATCCACGGCGCGGAGGCGACGCCCGGGGTCGTCTGGATCGCCCCGGGAGGGGCGCACCTGGAGCTCTCCCACGCCGGGGAGCGCGCCGTCCTCGTCGTCCGGCCCCATGGAGGCTCGATCCGGTGGTGCCCGTCCGCCGACCTCCTCTTCACGTCCGCGGCAGCGGCCTTCGGGCGCCGCGTCGTCGGAGTGGTCCTGACCGGAATGGGCGACGACGGCGCGGAGGGCTGCCGGTCGATCGCGCTCGCCGGGGGAACGGTCCTCTGCGAGTCGGCGGAGTCGGCCGTCATCTCGGGGATGCCCGACGCCGCCGCCCGCGCCGTCCCGGCGGCACGCCGGTTCCCGCTCTCCCGCCTCGCCGCCGAGGTCGAACGACGGCTCGGCGAGGCGGCGGGAGCCGCGGCGTAGCCGGCCCGCCCGGTTGCTACACTCGGCGTCCCTTATGGACGCACGAGAAGAACGCACCGCCCTCGAGAAGAAGTGGCAGGCCCGCTGGGACGCCGACAAGGCGGCCTTCGTCGACACGCACGACGCGTCGGCGAACGGGACCTACCTCCTCGTCATGCTCCCGTACCCGTCGGGGGACCGGCTTCACGTCGGCCACGCGCGGACCTACTTCCTGACGGACGCGCTCCACCGGTACCTCCGGCAGAAGGGCGAGAAGGTCTTCTGCCCGATGGGGTGGGACGCCTTCGGCCTCCCCGCGGAGAACTTCGCCATCCAGCGCGGCATCCCGCCGCGCGAGTCGACGCTCGCGAACATCGCCGCGATGAAGGAGCAGTTCGCCGGGTGGGGCGTCCTCTACGACTGGACGAAGGAAGTCACCACCTGCGAGCCGGAGTACTACCGCTGGAACCAGTGGTTCTTCCTCCGGATGCTCGAGAAGGGGCTCGCTTACAGAAAGAAGGGGACCGTCAACTGGTGCCCCTCCTGCCAGACGGTCCTCGCGAACGAGCAGGCCGAGGGCGGGACGTGCGAGCGCTGCAAGAGCGCCGTCGAGCAGCGCGAGCTGGAGCAGTGGTTCCTGAAGATCACGGAGTACGCCGACAGTCTCCTCGCCGGCCTCGACCAGCTCGGCAGCTGGTCCGAGAAGGTCCGGACGATGCAGAGAAACTGGATCGGCCGCTCCGTCGGCGCCGACCTCGACTTCGAGGTGCCGAAGCTCGGAGAGCGCCTCCAGGTCTTCACGACCCGCCCCGACACCGTCTACGGCGCGACGGCGTTGGTGCTCGCCCCGGAGCACCCGGCCGTGCCCCGCCTCCTTGCCGGGCATCCGGACAGGGCCGCGCTCGAAGAGTGGGTGAAGACGATCCGGAGCCAGGACCGCGTCCAGCGCGAGGCAGAAGGGGCCGAGAAGGACGGGCGTTTCACCGGGGCATATGCCATCAACCCGTTCACCGGCGAGGAGATGCCGATCTGGATGGCGAACTTCGTCCTGGCCGGCTACGGGACGGGCGCGATCATGGCCGTCCCGGGCCACGACGAGCGCGACCACGAGTTCGCGAAGAAGTACGGCCTCCCCATCCGCGTGGTGATCCGGCGCCCCGAGGGGGCCGACCCGTCGATCGACTGCTGGACCGGCGAGGGGACGATGACGGCCTCCGGGCCGTACGACGGCATGACGTCGGAAGCGGGACGGGAGGCGATCGCGGCCGAGGCCACGAAGCGAGGGATCGGCGGGGCCCGCGTCCGCTACCGCCTCCGAGACTGGCTCATCTCGCGCCAGCGCTACTGGGGGACGCCGATCCCGATGGTGAGGTGCCCGGCCTGCGGCTGGGTGCCCGTCCCCGACGACCAGCTCCCGGTCGTCCTCCCGAAGGACGCGCCCTTCACCGGGAAGGGGGGCAACCCTCTCGAGAAGGTCGAGGCGTTCCTGAACACGCCGTGCCCGAAGTGCGGCGGCGAGGCCCGGCGAGAGACGGACACGATGGACACGTTCGTCGACTCGTCCTGGTACTACCTCCGGTACCTCGACCCGGAGAACGACCGCGCCCCGTTCGACCCGGCGGTCGTCGCGCGCTGGGCGCCGGTGAACCAGTACATCGGCGGGATCGAGCACGCGATCCTCCACCTCCTCTACGCGCGATTCTTCGCGCGGGTGATGAAAGACCTCGGCCTCGTCTCCTTCGAGGAGCCGTTCTCGGCCCTCTTCAACCAGGGAATGATCACGAAGATGTCGCCCGGCGGGCGCGTCGAGAAGATGTCGAAGTCCCGCGGGAACTCGGTCTCGCTCGACCCGCTCATCGCGGCGAAGGGGGCCGACGCCGTCCGCGCCTACGTCCTCTTCCTCGGGCCGCCCGAGTCGGACGCTGAGTGGAGCGACGACCAGATCGCCGGCCCGGAGCGGTTCCTCTACCGGGTGAAGGCGCTCGTCGAGAACCACCTGAAGGCTCACGGCGCGAAGCCGCTCACTCCCGCCTCGCCCGACTCCCCGGCCGCCCGGAAGCGGCACATCGCCGTGAAGACCGTGACGCACGATTTCGAGACGTTCTCGTTCCATACCGCCGTCGCGCACCTGATGGAGTTCACGCACCACGTCGCCGGGCTCGTCGGCGACGCGAAGGCCGACCCGGGCGAGACGCGGGCCTCGATCCTCGCGCTCCTCGCAATGCTCCATCCGATCGCGCCGCACCTGACCGAGGAGTGGAACGAGCAGATGGGGGAGACGAGGAGTCTCCTGGTATCGGGCTGGCCGGCGTACGACCAGGCGCTCGCCGTGGAGGAGTCCGTGACGATCGCGGTCCAGGTCGGCGGCAAGCTGCGCGGGCAGGTCGTCCTGCCGCGCGGCGCCTCGCGCGAGGAGACGCTGGCGGCCGCCGAGGCCCAGGAGGGCGTCGCGAAGTGGCTCGAGGGGAAGGAGCGGGTGAAGGTCGTCTTCGTCCCGGACCGGCTCCTGAACGTCGTGGTGAAGTGAGGCGGAGCACGCTCCTCGCCGCGGTCCTCGCGGCCGGGCTCGCGGGTTGCGGCTACTCCCTCGTCGGCACCGGGCGCGGCATCCTCCCGGAAGGGGCGAGCGCCATCTTCGTAGAGGCCTTCGTGAACGACACGACGCGCGTCGGGCTCGAGCAGCGCCTCACCGATGCCGTTCTCCGCGAGCTGGCGGGCCGCGCCCGGCTGTCCCCCGTGACGGACCGCTCCGCGGCCGACGTCGAGCTTTCTGGGCGGATCCTCTCGTACCAGGTGAACCCCGTCCGGTTCGACGACCAGGGACGCGCGCTCGAGTACGAGATCGCGGTCGTGGCCCGCCTGAAGCTGACCGACCGGAAGACGGAGAAGGCGCTCTTCGAGAACCCGTCGTTCCTCTTCCGCCAGCCGTATCCCGTCGCGGCGACGAGCGCGAGCTACGTCGACGTCGAGAACGCGGCGATCGAGGCGATGGCGCGACCGTTCGCGCGCAGCCTCGTTACGACGATCCTCGAAGGCTTCTGACGCCGGCCGGCCTCGAGCCGGGCAGGAAGACGAGAAGAGCCGGGTGCCGGACCCGAGCCCCGTACGGGGTCGTTCCCGGCCTCCCCGGCCCCTGGGCTCCGCGCGACGCGCGGAGCTCGGTCAGTCCGCCTTGGCGGCCTTCTTGTTGGCGCCCTTGGCGAGACGCGACTTCAGCCGCGCGGCCTTGTTCTTGTGGATCGTCCCCTTCCGGGCGGCGACGTCGAGGGAGGCGGCGGCCTTCGGCAGCATCTCCTTCGCCTTCTCGGGGGCCGCGGCGCGGGTCGCCTTGACCACGCGTCGGGTCTCGCTCTTCACCGCGCGGTTCCGCGCCTTCTGCTTGTCGTTCTGAGCGGCACGCTTCTTCGCCTGCTTCGTGTTGGCCATCGTTTCCTTTCGGGTCGGTCCCGGGTCTTCTTCCCTCCGCCCGGGCGGAGGATTATCGAGGGATCAGCGGGAATCGGAGCCGAGGGAGCGCAGCCGCTGGCGCGCGCTCTTGGCTTCGTCCGAGGTCGGGTACTCGTGGACGACGAACTGGAGCTGGACGATGGCCTGGGCCTTCTCCCCGAGCTCCAGGTGGGCGAGCCCCTTCCGCAGGTGCACGGAGGCGGCCTTGTCGCTCTGCGGATACTCCTTCAGGAGCCGCTCGAGCATGCCGAGCGCCTCGCGGTGCTTCTTCTGCGCCGTCCAGCACTCCGCCGCCCAGAAGAGGGCGTCGTCGGAGAGGTCGGTCCGGGGGTACGTCTCGACGTACTCCTCGAAGCCCTGCCGGGCCAGATCGAATCGTCCGCGCTGGTAGTCGCCGAGCGCGGCGTTGTAGAGGTCGGCCGGGCCGGCCCGCCCGGCCGGAGGCTTCGTCGCCGGGATCGATCCCGGGGTCGCCGGGGCGCCGGCAGACGGAAGCGCCGACGCGCCGGGGAGGGGAGCGGCGCCCGGCACGGCCGGGGCCGCGGGCGAGCCGGCGTCCAGCTTCGCCTGGGTCTCGGCGAGCTGCTGAGAGAGCTGCGCGAGGCGGCGATTGGAGTCTTCCAGCTTCCCGGCGAGAGCCTGAAGCTCGCGGGTCAGCTCGTCGAAGCGGGTCCCTGTCTCGGCATTCGAGCGCAGGATCGTGGCCACCTGCTTCGTCAGGTTCTGGTTGAGCTTCTCGACTTCGTCCTTCGAGCTCGTCTGCTGGGAGAGCTTGTCGACCTGTTTCTCGACGTCGGTGACGTGGCGGTGGAGGCCCTCGATGTCGCTCCCGGAGACGCAGCCGCCCAGGACGGACGCGAAGAGGAGCGCCCCCGCGAGGGGGGCGCTCCGGCGGAGACGACCTACGCGGAGCGACGTCACTTCGCGGTGACGACGAAGTGGGCGCGCCGGTTCTGGGACCAGGCGTCCTCGGTCTGGCCTTCGACGAAGGGCCGCTCCTCGCCGTAGGAAAGCGTCGTGATCCGGCCGGCGTCGATGCCGAGCGAGACGAGGTAGTCGCGCGCGGCGTTCGCCCGCTTGTCGCCCAGGGCCATGTTGTACTTGTTGGAGCCCCGCTCGTCGCAGTGGCCCTCGACCTGGACCTTCACGGTGGGCCACTTCTTCAGCCACTCGGCGTTCGCGGCCATGGCGTCGCGCTGATCAGCCCGGACGTCGTAGAGGTCGTAGTCGTAGAAGATGTCCTTGAGGTAGCCCTTCTTGTTGAGCTCCTCGAGGTCGGCGGGAAGCGCTTCGGCGACAGGCTCCGCGACGGGAGCGGCGATCGGCTCCTCGACCGGGACGGGAACGGGGGTCGGAGTCGGTTCGACCTTCACTTCCGGGGCCGGAGCAGGGGCGGGCTTCTTCGTGCAGCAACCCGCGGTCACGAGAAGGCCGGCGGCGAGAACCAGTCCCAGAGACCTGAACGGCTTCGTCATCACGGTGAACCTCCGATTGGGAAAAGGCGCGGTCCGCCCTTTCGGTTGCTCTCGATTCTAAGCGCTGCCGCCGGCCCGGACAACCCGGCCAGCGGGATCAGTCCATCGTCCGTTCCCAGACAGGATAGCCGTTGTTCCCTGCCTCCGTCAGGACCTTGAAGCCGGAGCCGTCCACCCCGGCCGAGACGATCTGGGTCGAGCGGCCGCGCTGGAGCTCCCAGGCGATCCGGGAGCCGTCCGGAGACCAGGTGGGGTTCTCGTTCGTCCCGGGACCGCTCGAGATCTGGAGGGTGCGTCCCGTCGTCAGGTCGAGGACGCAGATCTGGAAGTCCCCCTCGTTCCGGCAGGCGTAGGCGAGGCGGCCGCCGTCGGGGGAGAACGCCGGCTCGTCGCTCCAGTTGCCGGTCAGGGTCAGCTTCCTCACGTTCGCCCCTTCGAGGTCCATGAGGTAGATCTGGGGCGTCCCCTGCCGGTTCGACGTGAACGCGATCTCCCGGCCGTTCGGCGAGAAGCGGGGGCTGGAGTCGATCGCCGAGGAGTTCGTCAGCCTCCGGTGGCCCGAGCCGTCGAGGTTCACGACGAAGATCTCCGGGTTCCCGCGGACGCTCCCGGCGTAGGCGACCATCTTTCCGTCCGGAGAGAACGAGGGCGCGGAGTTCAGCTCCGTCGGCACCGGGATCTTGTTTCGCGTCCCTCCCGACAGGGAGAACCAGTAGAGGCCGGGGGGGGTGCTGACGAACGACTGGTAGACGATCTTCGAGCCGTCGTAGGACCAGTCGGGCGCGATCGACAGCGAGCGGTGGAACGTCAGCCGCCTCTCGTTCTCGCCGTCCCAGTCCATCATGTAGATCTCCTTGCCGCGTCCGCCGTCCCGGTCGGAGACGAAGGCGATCCGCGTGAGGAACGGCCCGGGACGCCCCGTGAACTGGCGGACGACGTCGTTCGCGATGGTGTGCGCCACGCGGCGGATCGAGACGCCCGCGGCCGAATACCTCTTGCCGAGGATCGAGCGGAGCGTCCGCAGGTCGATGAGCTGGGCCGAGACGACGACGTTCGTCCCCTCGGCCTGGATCTGAGTGTCGAGGAGGAACTGGGCACCCGAGGCTATCCAGGCGTCCCCCTCTTCCCGCGTCGCCGGGGGCCGGAACCCCTTCGGGTGAAGGGCGGCGTCGGCCAGGACGAACCAGGGAGAGCTGCCGAGGTCGCCTGTCAGCGCCGAGCGGAACGGCGCGACGAGGTCCCGCTCGACGACATCCGAGGCGGGGGCCGTCGGAGAGGGAATCGCGAGCGCGACCCGGCGTCCGCCCTCCTGAGAAAGGACCAGGGAGATGTCGGTCGGCTGCGCCGGCGGCGCGACCGTCGGGGCCGGCTGCTGCCCGGCGATCGGGGCGAGAGCGGCGACGAGCACGAGGCCCGTGGCGAAGGAGAGGAGACGCATCGCGGACCTCCGAAGGGGCTTCACTGGAAGCGGATGTGGACTCCCAGCTGCTCGCCCCGGAACTCGGGCGGGAGCGGCGGGAGCGGGTTTGCGGAATAGATGGCGCGCGCGGCCGCGCGGTCGTAGAAGGCGAGCCCCGAGGGAGTCTCGACCTTCACGTCTGTGACCTGGCCGGAGCGCTGGATGCGGAACGTGACGACGCAGGCGGTTCCCTCGGCGACCTCCGGCTTCAGCCAGTTGGCGCCTATGAGGGCCTGGATCTGCTCGGCGTAGTAGGAGAACGGGAAGTCGGAGTCGAAGCCGGACAGCGAGGCGCCGAAGCTCGAGAGGCCGGGGCTGCCGCTCCCTCCGAGCCCCCCGTTCCCCGCGGAGGGGAGCTCGACCGCGGCTTCGCTCGGGGCCGGCCGGGGCCCTGGGGCGGGTGAGCGCGGCGCCGGCTTCGGCGGCTCCCCCTTCTTCGGCTTTCCGGGGAGCGGAAGCGCCTCGGCAGAAGGGGAGGGCGCCTCGTCGCGGATCTTCTCGATGACTCGCTTCCGGGGCGTCTCGACCTGCGAACGGGCCGCGGGGCGTCCGGGCTGCCCGGAGAGCCGCGCGAGCGCTCCGGGGGAGACGACCCGGACCGGAAGGGACATCAGAGGCGGCGTCGTGAGCTTCCGGGGCTGCGAGATGAGGACCAGGAAGACGACGAACGCCGCGTGCGCCGCGAGAGAAAGCGCGACCGCGAGGCCGTGCGGCGCGTCGGGCCGCCGGTTCCGCTCTTCCAGGACCTCCGAGACCGTCACGGGCCCTTCTCGCTCCGGAGCTCCGTGACCATGCCGAGGCTCTCCACCCCGAGGCGGTTCAGCACGTCCATCGTCTCGACGACGACGCCGTATGGCAGGTTCCGATCGGCCTTGAGGTAGACCGCCCGATCCTTCCGGTTCTTCAGGATGAGCGTCAGCCTCTCGCGGAGCTGCTGCTTCGGGATCGGCGTCTCGTTGAGGTAGTAGACCTCTTTCCTGGTGATCGAGAGGATGAGGGGGTCCTCGGGCGTTTTCGGGAGGTTCTGCGAGACCGACTTCGGGAGCTTCACCTCGACGCCCTGGTGGAGGAGCGGCGCCGTCACCATGAAGATGATGAGCAGGACCAGCATCACGTCGACCAGGGGGGTGACGTTGATGTCGGAGTAGGCCTCGAGGTCGTCGTCGATCTTTACGGCCATCCGCGCTCCTTCCGGCGCCTCAGGTGAAGTGGCGCTCGGCCAGGTTGAGGAACTCGAGCGCGAAGTCCCGCATCTCGGAACGGATCACCTTCGCGCGGCCGTTGAAGTAGTTGTAGGCGATCAGCGCCGGGACGGCGGCCACGAGGCCGGCGGCCGTGTTGACCAGCGCTTCGGCGATCCCGGGAGCGACGGTGACGATCGAGGTCGAGCCGGTGACGCCGATCTGACGGAACGCTCCGAGGATCCCCCACACCGTTCCGAAGAGCCCGATGAACGGCGTTGCCGAGGCCGTCGTCGCCAGGAAGGGGAGCCTGCGGGTGAGCCGGTTGGACTCGACGCCGGCGGCCCGCTCGAGCGCCCTTTCGATGGCGGGGAGGCTCTTGACGAAGAGGCGCCCCGAGTCGGCCGGAGCGACGTCCCGCCCCGCCTTGACCTGGGCGTCGAGCTCGGCGTACCCGGCCCGGAAGAGGCCCACGAGCGGGCTCGACGGGTACTGGTCGCAGACGCCGAGGACGTCGGCGAACTTGCGGCTCTTCCGGAAGTGCGCCACGAACCGCCCGGTGTGGGAATCGGCCCGTGAGAAACTCCAGAGCTTTCCGACGATGACCGCCCACGATCCAAAGGAAAAGAGGGCGAGGATCAGGAGCACGGCCTTGGCCGTCCACCCCGCCGTGAGGAACAGCTGAACGATGTTGGCGCCGCCGGTATCCGTCATGTCGCTCCTGCCCCGACCGGGCCGAAATCCGGGGCAAGGTAGCACGGAATCTCGAAGGGGGGCAAAGCGTTACGTGTGGAGCGTCATGCTCGCGGCGGCCCTTCTCTGCCTGCCTGCTCCGGCCGCGGAGATCCTCCCGCTGGAGGGCGTCCGGGCCGGGATGAAGGGGTACGGCCTGACGGTCGTGCGGGGCCGCGACGTGGAGAAGTTCGAGGTGGAGGTCGTGGGCGTCGTCCGGAACCCGGCGCCGGGCCGGTCCGTGATCGTCGTCTCGCTTTCCGGTCTCGGGCTGGAGGAGACGGGTGTCGTCGCCGGGATGAGCGGCAGCCCGGTCTACCTGGACGGGAAGCTGGCGGGAGCGATCGCCTCCGGCTGGGGCTTCTCGAAGCGCGCCGTCGCGGGCGTGACGCCGATCGAGGCGATGGTCTCGATCGTTCCCGAGACGCCGGCCCAACCTGCGTCGGGGGCGGCGGCCGGGCCGGCGGTCGCCGACCGCGCGGCGCTCCTGGCCCGCCTGGGCACCTCGTCGGGTGAGGAACGGCTTGCGGAGCTCCGCCGGGCGGCTTTCGACTCGCTTCCGACGGGGATGCCCGGACCGGGCGGCACGGCCCTCCTTTCCTTCCAGGCCTCCGGACTGCCGGCCTCGACCGCGCAGACGTTCCGTGACGCCTTCGTTCGCCTCGGAGCGGCCGAGGCGAACGTGGCGCTCCTCGGGGCGGGCGCCGCGCCCCTGTCCGCCGCCGAGCCGCCTGACGCGCCCTCGCGGCTGGTGCCGGGGGGTGCCCTCACGGCGTACCTGGTTCGCGGGGACATGAGCCTCGGCGCGACGGGGACCGTGACGGAGGTCTTCCCAGACGGCCGGTTCGTCGCGTTCGGACACCCGTTCCTCGGCTCCGGCGAGGTGGAGCTGCCGGTCGCGCCGGCCGACGTCGTGACCGTCGTGTCGTCGCTGTACCAGTCGTTCAAGCTCGCGAACGGCGGGGAGGCCCTCTACCGGCTGACGAACGACCGAGACACCGGCGTCGGCGGAAGGATGGACCGGCCCGCGCAGACGGTGCCGATCACGGTCCGGGTCGAAGCCGGCGGCGGGCCGGCGCGGGAATTCAGGTTCGAGGCGGCCGCTCATCCGAAGCTCCTCCCGACCCTCGCCGGACTCGTCGCCGACGCCTCGATGACGGCCGCCGACCCGACCGCCCGCGAGCGAAGGCTCGCGTTCCGCGTCGCGCTGGACACTTCGGCCGGGGAGATCGCGTACGAGGACGTGGCGACGGGCGGGCGGGCGAAGGAGGTCGCCGTCCTGACGACGGTCGCCCTCGCCGCGGCCGTCGCGGACAACGACCTCGAGGACCCGGGCGTCCGCGCCGTCCGCCTCCGCTTCACGAGCTCGTCCGACGAGCAGAGGCTGCGCCTCGTCGAGGCGGCCCCTGTGACGAGGACGGTCGTCCCGGGAGAGACCCTCTCCGTGGCGATCCGGCTCGCCGACCGGCGCGGAGCGGAGAGCGTCCGGATGGTCCGGCTCCGGGTGCCCGAGGGGACGCGCGAGGGGCGGGCGACGCTCGTCGTCGCGGACGGGAGCAACGCCACGGCGCTCCGGATGCAGCTCGACCCGTCCGAGCCGCGAACGTTGCCGCAGCTCGCGTCTTTCGTCTCCCGGATCGTCCCGGGGAACCTTCTCTTCGCCGGCCTCCTCGTCGCCACCCGAGGGGCGGCGACCCGGACCGAAACCATCGAAGCCCTGCCGCCGACGGCGCTCGCCCTCCTCGCCGGCGCGCGGGAGCAGGGAGAGACCGGGATCGCCGACGTCGAGGCCCGGCTCGTCGCCGAGGAGATCGTCCCCTTCGACCGCCCCGTCTCGGGCGCCGTCCGCATCGACGTCGACGTCGAGCGGCCCCGCTCGCGAGGAACCCGATGAACCTCACTTCGAACCGAGCTCTCACCGCGGGCCTCGCGCTCGCCCTCGTCCTTCCCGCGACGCCGCCGCTCGTCGCCGCGACGCGTCTCTCGACGTTCGGTTCGGCCCGCGACTTCCTCGCGGGCGACCTCGACGGGACGACCCTGACGTCGGACGGGCGCCTGACTCTCGGTCCCGTCTTCTCGGCCCCGGCGTGGCCGGAAGACGCCGCGGGAGCCGTCGTCTACGCCGCGGCGTCGGACGCCTCGGGCCGAGTCTTCGTGGCGACGGGGGGCGGCCTCGGACGGCTCTTCGTCTCCGAGCCGGACGGGACGGTGCGCGTCCTCTTCGAAGCGGACGCGCCGAACGTCACCGCCGTCGCCGTAGGGCCGCGAGGCGAGGTCGTCTGCGGGACCTCGCCGGGAGGCCGGATCTGGCGGGTCGATCCGAACGCGAAGGACCCCTCGAAGGCCGGCGCGCTCGCCGGCGAGACGGGAGAGGCCGCGATCTGGGCGCTGGCCCTCGGGAAGGACGGGACCGTCTGGGCCGGGACGGGTTCGAAGGGACGGATCTGGAAGGCGGGCGCCGACGGAAAGGCCTCGCTCCACGCCGAGCTCGAGGACACGCACGTCCGCTCGCTCCTGCTGCGCGCCGACGGCTCGCTCGTGGCGGGGACCTCCGACCGGGGCCTCGTCGTCGCCGTCGCCCCCGACGGCACGGTACGCACGCTCCACGACTTCGGCCGGCCGGAGGTCGTGGCCCTCGCGCCGGCGCCGGAGGGGGGGCTCTACGTCGTCGCGACCTCGGTGGCGGTGCCGACCCTCGCCCAGCAGAGGCACGAACCCCGTCAGACGCCTGCGCCGTCCGGCGCCGGACCGGCGGCGGCTCCGGGCGGGGCGCCCGAGCCGGTCCCGCAGGGAAGCGTCTCGGTCACCTCGACGACGTCTCCAGTGAGGCCTCCTGCCGCCGCGCCCCCCCGACGGGAGGGGAACGCCGAGGTCGTCCTCGTCGCTGCGGACGGGTTCGTCGAGCCGGCCTGGATCCTTCCCGAGGAGACGGTCTACGGGGCACGCTGGGACGAAGGGCGCGGAGCGCTCCTCCTCGCAACGGGGCCGAAGGGACGCGTCTACTCTCTGAAGGGGCGGCAGCTGCGCCTCGAGGCGCAGGCGGGTGAAAGACAGGTCGTCGCCGCGCCCGCGGTGCCGGGCGGATTCGCGATCGTGGCGTCGAGCTCTCCCGCCGTCCTCCGACCGGCGGCCTCCAGCGCCGCGGGACGCGGGACCTACGTTTCCGCGGTCCGCGACGCGGGCCGACTGGCCCGGTTCGGCGCGATCCGGCTCGAGGGGGCGGTGCCGAAAGGCGCGACCGCCGTCCTCTCGGTCCGCTCCGGGAACAGCGATACGCCCGATGACACGTGGTCTGCCTGGACGCCGGCCGGGGACGCCGGAAGGGTCACCGTCCCTCCGGCACGCTACTTCCAGTGGCGCGTCGAGCTTTCGGCCTTGCCGCGGGGCGAGGCTCCCGTCGTCGAGCGGATCGAGACCTCGTGGGCCGAACGCAACGCGCGACCGATCGTCGAGAACGTCTCCGTTCTCGAGCCGGGGGCCGTCTTCGCCCGCTCCGGCGCCGCCTCCGGACCGGCAGTCCTCTCAGTGACGAACCCCGACGAGAACGGAGCGTTCGCCGGCCTCGAGCCCGAGAAGCCGGCAGAGACTCCGGGGAAGAAGCTCTTCCGGAAGGGCTTCCGGACCGTCACCTGGAAGGGGACCGACCCGAACGGGGACGCGCTCCGCTACGACCTCGAGGTCCGCAGGGAGGGCTCCACGACCTGGTTCCCGATCCGCAGGGACCTAGAAGACCCCTTCTTCTCCTTCGACACGGCGCCCCTGCCCGACGGACGCTACCGCTTCCGCGTCACCGCGTCGGACCGCGCGGCGAACCTCGATGGGGACGCGCTCGAAGCGAGCGAGGAGAGCGACGTGGCGCTCGTGGACGGCACGCCACCGTCGATCGTGCGCACGGGGGCGCGACTGGAGGGCGATCGCGTCGTCCTCCGGGTGAAGGCCGTCGACGCTCTGTCGCCGATCGTCCGCGCGGAGGGGACGGTCTCCGCCGACCGGTGGCGGCCCCTCACGCCGGCCGACGGGACGCTCGACGGACGCGAAGAGGAGCTGACGATGGCGGTGCCGAAGCCCGACGGTCCGGCGTTCCTCGCCGTCCGCGTCGTCGACGCGGCCGGGAACGGCGCTTCGATCTCCTTCGAGTACCCGGAGGAGATCCGGTGAAGCGGCTGCTCGTCCCCGCCCTGCTCCTCCTGTCCGGCTGCGGAGGTCCCGTCGGCAAGGACCAGAGCCTCGTCCTTCACCGGCGTCTCGAGGGAGAGCCGCAGACGCTGAACGCGCTCACGGCGACGTCGGACCCGGAGAACGTCGTCATCGCGCTCCTCCAGCGGAACCTCCTGGACTACGACGAGAACCTCGACCTCGTCCCCGGCCTCGCCGAGTCGGTGGAGCCGGACGAGAGCCACCTCGTCTACACGGTCCGGCTCCGGCCCGGAGCGCGCTGGGAGGACGGGACGCCCGTGTCGGCCGAGGACGTGAAGGTGACGCTGGAGGCGCTCCTCGACCCGAAGACGCCGGCCCTCTACCGCCGGAGCCTCTTCGCCGATCTCGAGAAGGTGGACGTGCTGGACCCTCGGACGGCCCGTGCGACGTTCCGGAAGGCCTACGCCGCCCAGCGTGACGCCTTCAACATGCCGCTCCTGCCGGCCCACGTCTACCGTGGAACGGACGTGGCGACGAATCCGGCAAATCGGCGGCCGCTCGCGACGGGCCCGTACCGCCTCGCCTCGTGGGAGGGGCCGACGATTCGACTCGTCCGGAACACGCAGTACTTTGGACCGCCTCCCGCGTACGAGCAGGTCGTCCTCCGGGTCGTCCCCGAGTCGACCTCGGCCTTCCAGGGCCTCCTCACCGGCGCGCTCGACGAGACGCGTCTGAACGCGACCCAGCGTCCGCAGGCCGCGAAGGCGCGGACGATCCGCGAGACGGTCTACGACGAGATCGCCTACACCTACATCGCCTGGAACAACCGGCTCCCGCAGCTCTCGGACGCGCGAGTCCGCCGCGCCCTGACGATGCTCCTCGACCGCGAGGCGATCGCCCGCGAGCTCTACGGTGGGCTCGCGAAGCCGGCGAACGGCCCGCTGCCGCCGGGCCTCTGGCCCTACGACGCGACGCTCCGGCCCCTCCCTCACGACCCGGCCGCCGCCGCGGCCCTCCTTGACGAGGCGGGGTGGAGGAAGGGGAAGGACGGGCTCCGGGCGAAAGGGAAGGACCGGCTCGCGTTCTCCCTCGTCTTCGGCGGCGCGAGCGAGCGCCAGCGACAGGTCATGGAGCTCGCGCAGCGGGCGTTCGGCGAGGCGGGGATCGAGACGAAGCTCTCGCCGATGGAGTGGGGCGCGTTCGTCGAGAAGGTCGACACGGGGGACTACGAGGCCTGCTCGCTTTCCCTGAACCTCGACCCGAACCCCGACCTGCGGCCCAACTGGCACTCCTCGCAGGTGCCGCCCAGCGGCATGAACCACGCATTCTACCGGAACCCGAGGGCCGACGCGCTCATGGACGAGATCGCCGGGACGTTCGACAGGGAGAAGGCGCGCGTCCTCTACGCCGAGCTGCAGAGGGTGATCGCCGAGGACCAGCCGTTCACGTTCCTGCACACGGTCTCGGTCGCGTGGGGCGTGCGCGACCGGATCGAGAACGTGACGAGCTCACCGATCGGACTCTGGCTCTTCTGGCCCGGAGCGGCCTCGTGGCAACCAGCGCGCGGGTCGAAGCCGATCTGACGGGCGACGGCGCCGCCTCCGCGTAACATCTCCGGCCGTGACCCGGTTCCTGGCGCGGCGCGCTATCGGCGCGGTCGGGACGCTCTTCGGCGTCCTCGTCGCCGTCTTTCTCCTCCTCTCGGCGGCGCCGGGCGATCCGGCCCGGCTCGCGGCCGGGGGAGTCCCGGGACGACGCCCGGCGTCGGCGGAGGCGCTCGAGGCGTTCCGCGCCGTCCACGGCCTCGACCGCCCGGTCGTCGCCCGCCTCGCCGCCTGGCTCGGCTCGGCGGCCCGCCTCGACCTCGGCCGCTCCTTCCGAGACGGCCGGAAGGTGACCGATCGGATCGGCGAGACTCTCCCGACGACGCTCGCCGTCAACGGCGCCGCCCTCCTTCTCGCGGCTCTCGCGGGCGTGCCGCTCGGGCTCGCGGCCGCTCGGCGACCCGGAAGTCGGGCCGACCGGCTTTCGGGGCTTCTCCTCGACGCCCTCTTCTCGCTTCCGAGCTTCGCCCTCGGCCTCCTCCTCCTCCTCTTGTTCGCGGTGAGGCTTCGATGGGTCCCCGTCTTCGCGGACGCTTCGGCCCCTCTCGCTGGCCTCGCGCTGCCGGCCCTCACGCTCGGGCTCGTCGCCCTGGCGCCGATCGCCCGCGTGGTGAGGGTGAGCGTGCGGGCCGCGCTCGACTCGCCGCCGGCCATCGCGGGACGGGCGCGCGGGGAGTCGCCCCGAGAAGAGACGCTTCGGGCGCTCCGCCGCTCCGCCCCGGCCTTCGCGGGGCTCCTCGCGGCGATCGTCCCGCAGCTCGTCGCCGGTTCCGTCCTCGTGGAGCGGGTCTTCGCGGTTCCGGGGACCGGGCAGCTCCTGGCTGACTCGGTCTTCGCCCGCGACCTTCCGACGGTCCTCGGCCTCACGCTGGCGTCGGGCGTCGCCGTGGTCCTCGCGACGCTCCTCGCCGACGCGCTCGCGGCGCTCGCCGACCCGCGCCTCGTCGACGCGGAGGACGCATGACGCGCAGCCGTGTCCGGCGACGTCTCCTCGTCCTGGCGCTCTTCCCGGCGCTGGCCCTCCTGGCGCCGCTCCTCGCGCGAGCGCTGCCCGACGACGTCCCGCGGGCGATCCGCGTGCTGACGCCCGTCCCGTTCGACCCCGACGCGACCGACCTCGCGGTCCGCCTGCGCCCTCCGGACGGGACCCACCTGCTCGGCACCGACGACCTGGGGCGGGACGTCCTGGCGCGCCTCCTCCACGGGGCGCGCGTCTCCGTCCTCGTCGGTCTGGCCGCGGCCGCGCTCGCGTTCGCCGCCGGGACGTCCCTCGGTGCCGCTGCCGGCACGCTCGGTCCGGGAGTCGACCGGGCCGTCCTCGTGGTCACCGGGGTGGTCCAGGCTTTTCCGGCCCTCGTCCTCGTCGCCGCGGGAGCGGCTCTCGCCCCACCGTCGCGCTGGACTGCCGCGCTCCTGATCGCGCTGACGGCCTGGCCCGAGGCGGCGCGGCTCGTGAGGGCCGAGGCGCTCCGTCTCTCCGCCTCTCCTCACGTCGAGGCGGCCCGCGCGGCGGGCGCGAGCCCCGCCCGCGTCGTTCTCCGGCACGTCCTTCCCGGTGCGGTCGCTCCTGCGCTCGCCTCGCTCCCATACGTCGTCGGCGGGGCGGTCCTCCTCGAGGCGTCGCTTTCCTTTCTCGGCCTCGGCGTGCCGCCGCCGACGGCCTCCTGGGGGCGGGCGCTCGCGGACGCGAGGGAGAGCCTGACGAGCGCCTGGTGGTGCGTCGTCCCGCCCGCCGCCGCGCTCTTCTTCCTCGTCCTTTCGGCGCGGAAAGCCGGAGAGGCGCTTTCCGAAAGCCGCTAGGCTCGTCGGGGGCGATGTCCTCCGCCCCCCGGCTCCTGCCAGCGGTGAGCGCTTTCCCCGTCCGTCTCCTAGAATGCCCCTCACCTCATGCGAATCGCCGTCTATCCGGGCTCGTTCGACCCGATGACGAACGGGCACGTCGACCTCGTCCGCCGGGGCTGCCACATTTTCGACCGCGTCCTCGTCGCCGTCCTCTGCAACACCGAGAAGGCCCCTCTCTTCACAGTCGAAGAGCGCGTGCAGATGACACGGGACGTCTTCCGCCGCGAGCCAAAAGTGAAGGTGAAGGCGTTCTCCGGCCTCCTCGTCGACTTTCTCCGCGCCGAGAAGACGAACATCGTCCTCCGCGGCCTGCGGGTCGTCTCCGATTTCGAGTACGAGTTCCAGATGGCCCTGATGAACCGGCGCCTCGACCCGGAGGTCGAGACGGTCTTCCTGACGCCGAAGGAGGAGCTCTCGTACCTCTCGAGCCGCCTCGTGAAGGAGGTCCACAGGCTCGGAGGGAACGTCTCGGAGCTCGTTCCGTCGCTCGTCTACCGGGCGCTTCAGAAGAAGCTGCCGAACGGTAAAGGGACCTGAAACCTCATCCTGCCGCGAAGGCGGCGAGGACCATGCGGATCGACTCGGGCGCGGCGATCGTGCGGCCCGTCGCGGCATCGACGAAGACGTGGACCGTCTCGCCCTCGACGGCGAGGCCGCCGTCCGGCAGGAAGACGCGGTACGCGAACGTGCAGCCGCGGCTCCGGATGGTGGCGAGGCGGGTCGCGACGCGCACGACGTCGCCGTAGCGGGCTGGCCGCCGGAAGCGGGCCGCGAGGTCGACGACGACGATCTGCACTCCCTCGGCCTCCATCCGCGGGTAGGGATAGCCGGCGGCCTCGCAGTACTCGGTCCGCCCGACCTCGAACCAGACGACGTAGGAGCCGTGGTAGACGACTCCCTGCGCGTCGGTCTCGGCGTAGCGGACTTTCACATCGGTCTCGACCCGGCGTTCCTCGCTCACGCTCCGTAGACTACCTGAGCGTGCCGTCGCCCTTCGTTCTCCTGCGGGGTCCCGGGTGGAGGCTCCCGGAGCCGCTCGAGCTCCGCGACCCTCTCGAGGTCCTGGAGGTGGCGGCGGATCGTCCGGAGGAGCTGCCGCGGCTCGTCGACCGTCTCGACGCGTTGGCGCGGTCGGGCCGCCAGGAGCTCATCGCGGCGGGCTTCCTCGCCTACGAGGCCGGCGTCGCGCTCGAGGGGTCGACGGCGCTCTTCCGACCCCCGCCGACGCCTCTCGCCTGGTTCGGTATCTTCGATCTGCGGGCGGCGGCCGGCGAGCGATCGAAGCGTCCGGGTCCGTCCCGATGCCACGGCGGCGCCCGACCGTTCGATCCTCCCGCCGAGATGACGCGAGACGAGTGGTCGGACGCAGTCGCCCAGATCCGCGCCGGGATCGAGCGGGGAGACGTCTACCAGGCGAACCTCACGCGCCGGGTCGTCCGCCCGCTCCGCGTGCCGGCGCGCCGCCTCGCGGCCCTCCTCTACGAGGACAACGCGGTGCCCTACGCAATCCTCGTCGAGACGGGCGCGGCCGCCGTCGTCTCCAACTCCCCAGAGCTCTTCCTGAATGCGGACCTCGCCTCCCGGCGTGTCGCCTCGGCTCCGATCAAGGGGACCGTCGCGCGTACGGCCGGCGGCTCGGAGGCGGCGGCCCGCGCCCTCCTTCTCTCGTCGGAGAAAGACGCGGCGGAACACCTGATGATCGTCGACCTCGTCCGAAACGACCTCGGCCGAGTCTGCCGGCCGGGGAGCGTCCACGTCCCGGCCCTGCGCAGCGTGAAGAGCTACCGACACCTGCACCACCTGGAGTCGACCGTCGCGGGATCGCTCGCGCCAGGGGCCGGGCTCTCCGACCTCCTCCTCGCGACGCTCCCGGCCGGGTCGATCACGGGGGCGCCGAAGCGGTCGGCCCTTCGCTTCATCCGCCGGCTCGAGCCCGCGCCCCGGGGGCCCTACACCGGCGCCGCCGGGTTCGTAAGGGGCGACGGAACGGCGGTGCTGAACGTGGCGATCCGGACGGCGATCGTCTCGGGGGCGGCGGTCGCCTACCATGCGGGGGGCGGGATCGTCTGGGACTCCGACCCGCGGCACGAGTGGGAGGAATCCGAGACGAAGTCCCGAGAGTTCTTCCGGGCGCTCGCCGTTGCGGCGGGCGAGAGCGAGGTGAGATGAGCCCCGACCCGATCCCCTACGACGCGCCCGTCGTCGAGCGCGGCTTCGGCTTTTTCGAGACTCTCCTCGTCGTCGGTCGCCGCGCCGTCCTCTGGGAGGCGCACCTGCGTCGGCTGCTCGCGACGCTCGAGGCGCTCGAGCTACCGGCCCCCTCCGGCGACGCGGTCGAGTCGGGGGCCCGTGCCGCTCTCGGCGGAATCTCCGACGGCGACGACGAGCGCTCCCTTCGCCTCTCCTGGATCGCCATCGGCCACGACGTGGAGGAGCCGGCCTCCTGGAGGCTCGACGCGTCGGTCCGGCCGATCCCGCCGAACACGCTGTCGCGGCGCGCCGGCTCCCGGGCGATGACCGCGCCCGAGCGCTTCCGGCGGGACTCCTCCGGGTTCAAGTCGACGAGCTACTTCGGCGCCGTCGCGGCGCTCCGGCACGCGCGGAAGGCGGGGTGCGACGAGGCGCTCTTCCGGGACGGCGAGGCCTACGTGGAGGGGAGCTCGACGGCTCTCGTCGCCTGGAACGGGGGCCGCCTCGCCGGGCTCGGCCCGGGAGGCCTCCCCTCCGTGACGGCCGAAGCGTTCCTGGAAGGGGCAGGGGAGCGGCGGGGGATCGGTCGGGAGGAGCTCCTCGCCGGCAGCTTCCTCCTCGGCTCGCTCACCACCGCGGCGCCGATCGTCTCCCTCGACGGAGAGTCGTGCGCCCGGCCTCCCGCGATGCTCCGGGCGATCGAGGCGTTCCGGGAGAGGCTCCGGACTGACGCCGCGTTGCAGAAACCGCTCTAGACTGTCGGGAAGAGAGGCACGGTATGGCCAGGAAGAAAGCGAGCGCGACCCCCGCCCCGTCCCGAGTCGTCCTCTTCACCGGGTTCCCGGGCTTCATCGGCGCGCGGCTCATCCCGCGCCTCTTGGAGCTCGAGCCCGACACCCTTTTCCACTGTCTCGTGCAGGAGAAGTTCCTCGACCTCGCGCGCTCCTCGGTCGCCCAGCTGGCCGAGGCGCATCCGGGAACGGCGGGGCGCATCGAGCTCGTCGTCGGAGACATCACGGCGCCGGGTCTCGGGATCGGGGAGACGGAGGCCCGTGTCCTCCACCGCAAGCTGACCGGCTGCTACCACCTCGCCGCCGTCTACGACCTCGCGGTCCCGCGGGAGGTCGGGATGCGGATCAACGTGGAGGGGACGCGGAACGTCCTCGCGTTCCTCGAGGAATGTCCGCACCTGCGCCGGTTCGACTACGTCTCCACCGCCTACGTCTCGGGGACGGCGGTCGGGCTCTTCCGCGAGACGGACCTCGACGTCGGGCAGTCGTTCAAGAACTACTACGAGGAGACGAAGTTCCTGGCCGAGGAGGCGGTGAGGGGGAGCGCCCTCCCGACCGCCACCTACCGCCCCGCCATCGTCGTCGGCGACTCGAGGACCGGCGAGACGGCGAAGTTCGACGGCCCCTACTTCGCCCTGAACGCGATGAGGCAGCTCCCGTCGCCCGGCGTCTTCGTGAAAGTGGGCACGGGGACGAACCCGGTGAACCTCGTCCCGGTCGACTTCGTCCTCGAGGCGATCGCGCGCCTCTCGACGTGGGAGGGGTCGATCGGGAAGACGTACCACCTCACCGATCCGCGCCCGCTCTCCGCGTTCGAGATCGAGGAGCTGTTCGCGAAGGCGCTCGGCAAGCAGTTCGTCTACGTACCCGTCCCGGCCGTGGTCGCGAAGCTCCTCTTCTCGCCGAAGCCGATCCAGGACTGGTTCGGGATGCCGGCCGTCACGGTCGAGTACTTCGACCACCCCGCCCGCTACGACTCCTCCCAGGCCGCGGCGGACCTCGCGCCGTTCGGCGTCTCGTGCCCGCCCTTTGCCGACTACGTGCAGAACCTCGTCGCCTTCTACCGCCGACACGTCGAGAAGATCACGCGCGGAGCGATGATTTGAGGCGCTTCTCCCCGCCGGCCGGGCCGATCATCGACGGGCTCGACGTCGAGACGGGGAGGACGTTCGTCACGCGGAACCCGGCGACGGGGGCCCCGCTCGCCGAGGTGAGGCGCGGGGGGGCCGGGGAGATCGACGCCGCCGTCGCGGCGGCGCGGAAGGCCTTCCTCCACTGGGGGGCGCGGAGCCCGAAGGAGCGACGAAGACACCTCGAAGCCCTCCTCGAGGCGGTCCGACGCTCGCACGATGACCTCGCGCGGCTCGTGGCGGCCGAGCAGGGGAAGCCGGTCGCCGAAGCGCGCGCCCTCGACCTCGTGCCCGCCGCCGACGCGCTCCGGTACCTCTCCCGACACACGGAGGAGCTCCTCGCGGAGAGGCCGGTCGACTACGAGCAGCTCCTCTTCGCGCACAAGGCGGCCTCCGACCGCTGCGAGCCGCTCGGCGTCATCGCGGTGATCACACCGTGGAACTTCCCGTTCGCGATCCCGATGGTGGAGGTCGCCGCGTGCCTCGCCGCCGGCAACACCGTCGTCCTCAAGCCCTCCTCCGCAACGCCCCGGACGGGCCTGGCGATCGGGGAGCTCTGCCGGATGGCGGGCCTGCCGCCGGGGGTCGTCAACGTCGTCCCGGCGACCGGGTCCGACGTCGACCGGCTCCTGGAGCACCCCGCAGTCGCCAAAATCCTGTTCACCGGCTCCGTCGAGACGGGCCGGCACGTGATGCGAAAGGCCGCCGGGAACGTCACCCCGTTCGTACTCGAGCTGGGAGGGAAAGACGCGGCAGTCGTCGCGTCCGACGCCGACCTCGAGCGGACGGCGAACGGGCTCGTCTGGGGCGCCTTCGCGAATGCCGGGCAGGCGTGCGGCTCGATCGAGCGCGTCTACGCCGACCGGAGAATTGCCGACGAGCTGGTCTCCCGGGTCGTCGAGAAGACGCGGCGGCTCCAGCAGGGCGACCCCCTCGCCGAGGCGACGGACCTCGGGCCGATGACGACCGCCGAGCAGAGGGACTTCGTCGACGCGCAGGTGCGCGAGGCGCTCGCGCAGGGGGCCCGTGCGCTCACCGGAGGCGAGCGGCCGGCCGCGAAGGGGAACTGGTTCCCGCCGACGGTCCTCGTCGACGTCCACCACGGGATGCGCGTCATGACGGAGGAGACGTTCGGGCCGGTCCTGCCGATCGCGGTCGTCGACTCCCTCGACGAGGCGATCGCCCTCGCGAACGACTCGGAGTTCGGGCTCACGGCCTCCGGCTGGACGCGGTCGACGCGGACGGCGCGGAAGCTCGTCGAGGAGCTCCGCGCCGGGACGGTGACGATCAACGACCACCTCTTCTCGTTCGGGGAGCCGACGGCCTCCTGGGGAGGCCTCGGGAAGTCGGGGATCGGGCGAAGCCACGGCGTTCACGGCCTCCGGGAGCTCGTGAACGTCAAGCACGTCAGCGTGGACCTCCACGGCTCCCCGTCGGCCCCCTGGTGGTACCCGTACGACGGGGCCTTCCAGCAGTTCATGCGGAAGGCCTTCGGCGTCCTCTACGCGCGCGACGCGCGGACCCGGGTCGCGGACGGCCTCGGTCTCCTTGCCAGCGGCCGGTTCTTCGGCTACGTGAAGGTCTCGACCATCGCGTCGAAGCTCGGGAAGGCCCTCTGACGACGCCCGCCGTCGCGCCGGCTCCCTAGAATCGTCCCGTGGGAGCCCCTCCCGACCTCTCCTCGTATCCCGACCAGCCCGGGATCTACCTCTACCGCGACGCGAAGGGGAAGATCCTCTACGTCGGCAAGGCGCGGTCGATCCGGAAGCGCCTCGCGTCGTACTTCGCGGCCGGGCCGAAGCACCCGAAGACCGAGGCGCTCCTCGCGGAGTTCGAGACGATCGACACGGTCGTCGCGAACACGGAGAGCGAGGCGCTCGCCCTCGAGAACGCGTTCATCAAGAAGCACAAGCCCCGCTACAACATCCTGCTGCGGGACGACAAGACGTACCCGTACATCAAGGTGACGACGGGGGAGGAGTGGCCGCGCGCCCACGTGACGCGGCGCGTCCTGAAGGACGGGCACAGCTACTTCGGGCCGTTCCTGCCGGCGCGCACCTGCCGCGGGGCGATGAAGATGGTGCAGCGGATGTTCCAGGTCCGCACCTGCCGCATCGAGATCGACGGCACCCTGCCGCGCCCCTGCCTCTACCACGACATGCACGCCTGCCTCGGGCCGTGCGTCGCGGGCCTGACGACGAAGGCGGCCTACGACGACGCCGTCCGGGACGTCGTCCTCTTCCTCTCGGGGCGGAACGAGGAGCTGACGCCGCGCCTCGCCGCGAAGATGGACGCCGCGGCCGACGCCGAGCAGTACGAGATGGCCGCCGCCTACCGGGACTGCCTCCGGACGGTGGAGGAGCTGGCGCAGAAGCAGCGCGTCCAGTCGCTCGCCGGGGAGGACGTCGACGTGTTCGGGGACTTCGCCGACGGCGGGAACGTCGCGGTCTCCGTCCTCCACGTCCGCGGCGGGGCGATCCTCGACTCGAGGGAGCTCTTCTGGGAGGGCCTCGGAGAGGTCGACCCGGAGGAGTTCTGGGTCGCGCTCCTCTCGCAGTACTACGACGCGACGACGTTCCTGCCGCGGGAGGTCCACCTCCCTCTCGAGGTCGCGGAGGAAGCGCTCGAGACGCTCGAGACCTGGCTGTCGGACCGACGCGGGACGAAGGTGGCGATCCGGACCCCGAAGCGCGGCGCCGCGTTCGACCGCGTGAGGATCGCCCGGGACAACGCGCGGACGAGCCACGTGAGGCGCTTCAGGACGCTTCGGGAGGCAGGGGAGAAGGCGACGCTCGCGCTCGCGAAAGCGCTCGACCTCGATCGTCGCCCGTCCCGCATCGAGTGCTTCGACATCTCGCACTTCCAGGGGAGCGACACGTACGCCTCCTGCGTCGTCTTCGTCGACGGGGCCGTGGCGAAGGACGAGTATCGGGCCTTCCGGATCGATCGGCCGGTTCCCGACGACTTCGCGTCGATCGCCGAGGCCGTGACGCGGCGCTACGAGCGTCGGCGCGCCGAGGGGGAGCCGCTTCCCGACCTGCTCGTCATCGACGGCGGCAAGGGGCAGCTCTCGGCCGCCCTCGCCGCGCTCGACCGGGTCGGGATCGAGCTCCCCGCCGTGGGCCTCGCGAAACGGGAGGAGGAGATCTTCGTCCCGGGCCGCTCCCTCCCCATCACGCTGCCCCGGCGGAATGCCGGCCTGAAGCTGCTCCAGCGGGCCCGGGACGAGGCCCACCGATTCGGGCTCTCTCACCATCGGCGGGCCCGCTCCCGGAGGACGCTCCGGAGCCCGCTCCTAGCCGTCCCCGGGCTCGGCCCAGCCTCGGTGAAACGGCTCCTGACGGTCTTCGGGAACGGCGAGGCCGTCCTCGCCGCCTCCCCGGAGGCCCTCGCCGCGGCCGCAGGGAAGGCGGTGGCCGCCCGCATCGAACGGTTCCGCGCGTCGTCCGGCGGCGACCGCCGTTAGAATCGCCGGAACATGGACACGACGAAGCCCGGAACCGGCTCGCTCTCGGGCGGCACGCTCGAGAAGACGGAGCTCGCCGAGGTCCTCCGGAACGCCTACGTCTCGCGCAAGCACCTGCAGGTCCTCGTCTCGCACCGCGGCGAGGAGAGGAGCTTCTGGTTCCGGAGGGGACGACTCGTCTCGGCGTCCTCGAACCGCGAGGCGCAGCACGTCGGCGACCTCCTCCGCACGTTCGGCCTCGCAAACGAGTCCGTGCTCTTCGCGGCCTTCGAGCGGGCGCTCGCCGAGCCCGGCCGCGGCCTGGCGAACGCCCTGCGCGAAGCCGGCGCCGTCGCGCCCTACGTGGCGGATGCGTGCGTTCGCGCTCTCGCAGAGATGGTCCTCTACTCGACGTTCCAGTGGAGCGCCGGGACGTTCAGCGTCGTGCCGCTCGAGTCGGCGCCCGATCTCCCCGTCGCCTTCGACCAGTCGACGGCGAGCCTCGTCCTCGAGGGCCTCCGCCGACGGCCGCCGGTCGCCGGGGTCGCGCCTCGGGTCGATCCCCAGTCGAAGCTCGTCCTCTCGCCGGACCTCCTCCTCCGATACCAGGGCGCGGTCGTCACGCCCGAGGAGGCGGAGGCACTCGACGCCGTCGACGGGACGAAGAGGGCCGCCGACGTCTGCCTCGACCTGCGGATCCTCGAGCGGCTCATCTCCGTCGGACTCGTCTCCGTCGTCGACCGGAAGAAGCCGGCCGACGAGCACGCTCCGACCGGCTTCCAGAGCCTGAACCTGGAGGTGGCCGGGACGCCGCCGGGCCCGCGCCTCGCGGAGGCCCTCGAGCAGCAGTCGAAGACGGTCTGGAACGCCTATCGCCGGCTGGACTGGACGACCACATACGAGCTGCTCGGAGTCGCCGAGGACGCAGCCGACCCGGACCTTCGGCGGGCGGTCCACGAACGCGCGCGGCTCTTTCACCCCGACAACGTCCTCCGGTCGACGCTCGCCGACGCCGGCGAGGCGCTGGAAGCGCTCTTCTCGAAGGTCCGGGAGGCCGACCGGTCGTTTGCGAGCCCGGCGTCGCGGCAGCAGTACGACCGGCTACGGGCGAGCGGCGGAATGTCGGCGCCGGTGCAGTACGGCGAGCCGACGCGCGAGGTGCAGAAGCAGGTCGCCAAGGCGAACTACCAGCGCGCGCGGACCCTGATCGAGATGGAGGACTACTTCCCGGCCTACGAGATGCTCCGGCAGGCAGTCGAGTTCGACCCCGAGAAGCCGGAGTACTGGACCCTCCTCGCGAAAGTCCAGGCCCGGAACCCGAAGTGGATCCGTCAGGCGACGGAGACGCTGCGCCGCGCCTCGGAACGGCTCCCAGAGAGCGTCGAGATCTGGCTCGCCCTCGCGGACGCTTGTGCCGCCGAGCGGAACGAGACGGGCCGGGTCAAGGCGCTCAAGGAGGTCCTCAAGCTCGAGCCGACGAACCGGAAGGCGTCGAAGGCGCTCGCGGAGATCGCGGCGACGAAGCCTCGCTGAGCGCCCCTCCCGGGCGCTATCCTCCCGCGGTGGTCGAGTCGATCGCGCACTTCGGAACGGGCCTGGGCCTCGCGGCGGGGGCGGGCCTCAACGCCTACGCCGTCCTCCTCGTCTACGGCGGGATCGCTCGCCTCTTCCCGGAGGACTTCACGGGCGCGATCGCCAGGCTCCTCTCGGAGCCCGCGACGCTGTCGGTGCTTCTCGCCCTCTACGTCCTCGAGTTCTTCGCCGACAAGATCCCGGGCCTCGACCACGTTTGGGACATCGTCCACACGGTCGTCCGGCCGGTGGCCGGGGCCCTCCTCGCCGTCGCCGCCGTCGCTCCGGGCGCCGAGACGTCGATGACGGTCCTGGCGGGTGGAGGCGGCGGGGTGATCGCCCTCGCCGCCCACGTCGTCAAGGGGACCGCACGGCTCACGTCCACCGCCCTGACGGCCGGTGTCGCCAACCTCGCCCTCTCCCTCGCCGAGGACGTCCTCGCCGCGCTCCAGGCGATCGTGTCGATCTTCCTCCCCCTCGTCGCCCTCGTCCTCGCGGTGACCGTCGGAGGGCTCTTCCTCCTCTGCGTTCCGAAGCTCGCGAAGGGGGTCAACCTCTTCACCTCCCGCCGAAGGCCCCGCGCCGAGACGTGACGCCAGGCGACGGTGGCGTATTCTCGTCGCCGACCCGGGCCGGACGGGCGATCGCCGCTCGCTCGGCACCGCCGAACGAGGGGAGGAAAGTCCGGACTCCAGCGAGCAGCGTGCCGGGGAAATCCCGGTCGGGGCGACCCGAAGGAAAGTGGCACAGAGAACAGACCGCCTCGGTTCCCGCGAGGGGCCGCGGTAAGGGTGAAAAGGTGCGGTAAGAGCGCACCGCGAACCCCGGCAACGGGGTCGGCAGGCCAAACCCCACGCGGAGCAAGGCCGAATAGGGGAACGAAAGGGGGGCTCGCTCCCGCGCCGAAAGGCGACGTTTCCGGGTAGGCCGCTCGAGCCCCGCCGAGAGGCGTGGGCCCAGAGGAATGATCGCCGGCCGGAAGGCGCGAGCCGACCGGCCACAGAATCCGGCTTACAGTCCGGCCCGGGTCACTTTGATCAGATTGAAGGTGGGGGGGTGCCGGGGGGGCGCCCGGATGGCAAGCCCCCCCGGAGCCAGTCCGGCCCGGGTCACTTTCGCCGCAGCGCGCGTCCCAGACCACCCCGCGCCGCCTCCTCCGCAGCCCTCTCCGGAGCGTGCCGGAACGGGGCCGATGTCGCAGAATGGCGGCGTGGCCGACCTGATCGACGGCAACAACCTCCTCGGGCAGAGGGGCATCTCGCGCGAGACGCTCGTGAAGGAGCTGGCGGAGCTCTCTCGGGCGAAACGGAGACGCCTGACCGTCGTCTTCGACGGCCCTCCGGATCACGGCCGGCCGAAGGTCCAGCAGCTCGGCGACGTGACGGTCGTCTACGCGGCTCCGCGAAGCGCCGACGAGGAGATCGTCCGCCGGGTGCGCGAAGCGCGCGACCCGCGCGGTGTGACGGTGGTGACGGACGACCGGGTCCTGTCGGAGTCGGTCGACGCTGCGGGCGGACGGACGATCGCCGTTGCCGCGTTCCGGCAGACCGGCGCGCGGCGACTGACGGCGAAGGCGGCCCGGGACGAGGAGAAGAGGGATCCGGGCGGGAACGCGTCCGACTGGGCGCGCTGGTTCAGCGACCCGCGGAACCGCATCGCGTGAGCGCCGCTCTCCGGCGTCCGCGCCGGCTCCGGCCCGGAAGCCTCGTCGGCGTCGCGGCGCTCTCCGGGCCGGTCCGCCGGGAGAGCCTCGACGCGGGCGTCGCGACCCTCGAGCGTTTCGGCTACCGCGTCCGCGTGGCCCGGAACGTCCTCGAGACGGAGCCGCTCCTCGGTCTCGCCGGGGACGACGAGGCCCGCTTGAGCGGCTACATGGCCCTCGCGGAAGACTCCGACGTCGAGGCCATCTTCTTCGCGCGGGGCGGCTACGGCGTGACGCGCGTCCTCCATCGGCTCCCGGAGCGCCTCCTCGCCGAGACGGCGAAGCTTCACTGCGGCTTCTCCGACCTGACCGCGCTCGCGGCGTTCCTCCGGGAGCGTTGCGGCCTCGTGTCGATCCACGGGCCGATGGTCGCGGCCGACCTCGCCGCTCCCCTCGACGAATGGACCGCTCGGTTCTTCCCGGCCCTGCTGGAGGGGCGCGGACCCGATCGGCTGCGGGTCCCCTCGGCGGAGGTCCTCGTCCCGGGCCGGGCCGAGGGACCGCTCGTCGGGGGCTGCCTCTCCCTGCTCGCCGCGCTTTGCGGGACTCCCTGGGACTTCGACTACGACGGCGCACTCCTCTTCCTCGAGGAGGTGGGGGAGGAGGCGTATCGCGTCGACCGGATGCTCGGGACCCTCGTTTCTTCCGGCCGATGGGACCGTCTCGCCGGTATCATCGTGGGCTCCATGACACGCGTGACGTTCGGCGGCAGCGAGGACCCGGAGCGCCTCCGGCAGCTCCTCCTCGACCGGCTCGCCCCGCTCGGGGTCCCGGTCGCCCTCGGCCTGCCGTTCGGGCACGGGGGGGCGAACGTGCCGCTTCCCGTCGGAACGCGGGCGTCGTGGGACGGCGAGGCGCGGACGCTCGCCTTCGAGGAGGAGCCCCTCTCGTGAAAGTCGTGCTGAAGTCCGGCGGAGGCGCCGCGAGCTTCGAGGAGTACATCGTTCGGGTCCCGGCCGGAGAGACGGTCTTCTCGGAGGGAGACGTCGGGACGGAGATGTTCGTCATCCAGTCGGGGACCGTCGACATCGTGAAGAAGGTGAAGGACGAGGCCCGGGTCCTCTCCGTCCTCGAGAGGGGCGACTTCTTCGGCGAGATGTCGATCCTCGAGGACGTCCCCCGGACGGCGGACGCCATCGCACGGACCGACGTCGAGCTCGTCCGGATCAACCAGTCGACGTTCGACGAGATGCTCCGTCACAACGGCGAGATCGCCGTGCGCATGCTCCGAAAGCTCTCCCGCCGGCTGCGAGAGACGACCGCGCTGCTCGAGCAGACGACGGGGGAGGCTCCGGCCCTCGACGAGTCGTCCGACTTCTTCGAGAGGACGGGGGCGCGGGACGGGATCTTCCGGCTCGTCGCGGACGGAGGAGTCGAGGAGTTCTACCTGAACCGCGATACCGAGACGCTGGTCGGGCGAATCGACCCGGTGACCGGGATCCGGCCGGACGTCGACCTGACGAACCTGGACGGTCCGCGCTCGGTCTCGCGCCGCCACGCGAAGATCGTCCGCGTCGACGGGGAGTTCCAGGTGATCGAGGAGATCGGGACGATGAACGGCACGTTCGTGAACGGGAACCGGATCGCCACCGGCGCCCCCGTCCCGATACACGACGGCGACCGGCTTCGCTTCGGCCTCGTCGACCTGACGTTCCGGGTCACCCGGAGCTGAGGGTGCCGCGCCCCGCGCGCGGCCGGGAGCCCCTCGATCTCGGATCGGCGCTGGACGGGCTTCCCGGGATCGGCCCGGCCCGGGCGAGAGCTCTCGCGGAGGCGGGTCTCTCGACCGTCCTCGACCTCCTCCTCGAGCTGCCGGTCCGCCACGAGGACCGGGCCCGGTTCGCCCGCGTGAAGGACCTCGTCGCGGGGGGGCCGCCGCTCACGCTGTTCGGGACGATCTCCGCCGCCCGTCTCGTACGGACCCGCCGGCGCGGCTTCTCGATCTACGAGGCGACTCTCGAGGACGAGAGCGGCTCCGTCGGCCTCGTCTTCTTCTCTCAGCCCTGGCTCGCGCGCTGGCTGACGCCCGGCGCGCGCGCCTTCGTCCACGGACGCGCCGTCTGGAAACGCAGGCTCGTCCTCGAATCGCCCCACGTCGAGGCGGAGCCCGACGATCCGGACGACGCGGCGCTCTCCGTGGGGCGTGTCGTCCCGATCTACAGGTCCCTCCCGGGTCTCCCGCCCCGCCTCCGGCGAAGGCTCGTGGCGCGCGCCCTTGCGGAGGCCGCGCCGAAGCTGCCGGATCGTCTCCGTCCGGAGGACGCGGCCGCGCTCGACCTTCCCCCTCTCGCCCAGGCCCTTCGCGAAGCGCACTTTCCCGGGAGCGCGGGAGGTCCGTCCGACCCCCGGCCGTTCCGAGAGCGCACCTCGCGC
The DNA here is from genome assembly GCA_964636395.1 of uncultured Holophagales bacterium. Lineage (GTDB taxonomy): Bacteria > Acidobacteriota > Thermoanaerobaculia > UBA5066 > UBA5066 > UBA5066. Next base: position 17,608 of record CAZWRQ010000003.1, on the reverse strand, counting down.
CACCTCCGCCGCCTCGCCTTCGAGGAGCTTCTCGAGCTCCAGGCCGCGCTAGCGCTGCGTCGGAGGGAGAGGGAGGCCCGGCTCGCACCCCGGATCGAGGCCGACCCTGCGGCTCGAAAGGCTCTCGCCGCGGTGCTGCCGTTCCCTCTGACGGCGTCGCAGAAGCAGGTCATCCGCGAGATCGGAGCGGACCTGCGTTCGGGGCACCCGATGGCACGCCTCCTCCAGGGCGACGTCGGAAGCGGCAAGACGATCGTCGCCGTCCTGACCGCCGTCCTCGCGGCGCGGCGCGGCTTCCAGGCGGCCCTGCTGGCGCCGACGACCCTTCTCGCCGAGCAGCACGCGGAGACCGCCCACCGCCTCCTCTCCGGCAGCGGCGTCATCCCGGCGCTGCTGACGGGGCGCGTGACCGGACGCCCGCGGGCGGCTCTCCTCGCGGCGCTCTCGGAGGGAGATGTCGACCTCCTCGTCGGGACGCACGCCCTCCTCGAGAAGCCGGTCGCGTTCCGCAGGCTGGGGCTCGTCGTCGTCGACGAGCAGCATCGGTTCGGGGTGGCGCAGCGCGCTGCGCTCCCCGCGCGGGCCACGGCGCGCCGCGAGCACCCTCACGTCCTCGTCCTGTCGGCCACGCCGATCCCCCGCTCGCTCGCGCTGGCGCTGCACGGGGACCTGGACGTCTCGACGCTCGACGAGAAGCCCCCGGGGCGGACGCCGGTCGCGACGGCCGTCGTCGACGAGGGGCGGCGCGAGGAGGCTTACCGTTCTCTCTCGGCCGACGTCGGAGCGGGAGGGCGCGCCTACGTCGTCGTGCCGCTCGTCGAGGAGTCGGAGGCGATCGAGGCGCGATCGGTCGCCGCCTGGACGGAGGAGGTGGCCCGGCGCCTTCCCGGCCGCCGCGTCGGCGCCCTTCACGGAAAGATGAGGGCCGAGGCGCGAGAGACGGCGATGCGCCGTTTCGCCGCCGGAGAGATCGACGTCCTCGTCGCCACGACGGTCGTCGAAGTCGGCATCGACGTTCCCGAGGCCTCGTTCCTCCTCGTCGAGAACGCCGAGCGCTTCGGGCTCGCGCAGCTCCACCAGCTTCGCGGCCGCGTGGGGCGGGGGGCGCGAGCTTCGACCTGCATCCTCCTCGCAGGGTCCGGAGCCTCGCCCGAGGCCCTCTCGCGCCTCGCGGTCCTTGCGGGAACGAACGACGGCTTCGCCGTCGCCGAGGAGGACCTTCGCCGACGCGGACCCGGGGAGGCGCTCGGCACGCGCCAGAGCGGCCTGCCCGGCCTGCGGATCGCCGACCCGCTCGCCGACAGGGACCTCCTCGAGCGGGCGAAGGCCGTCGCCTCGGCTCTCGCGGCCCGCGGGGCGGCGGCCCCTTTCGAGGAGCGGCTGATCCTCCGGCCGGGCGACTCGCCGTAGCAGAGGGGCGCGCCCGCGGGTCGCTGTGGCATCCTCCGGGGGTGGAGCTCTCCCTCGAGACCGATGGATCGGTCGCCGCGCTGAAGGTCCGGGGCGACGTGACGCTGACCGAGGCGTCGACGATCACGGAATACCTCCGGGTCGCCCGCGAGAACGGCGCCCTTCGCTGCGTGGTCGACCTGTCCGCCTGCACCGCCCTCCCGACGACCATCGTCGCCGTACTGATGCGTGAGCAGGGGCGCTTCGCCGCCTCGGGCGGGTCGCTCGCGCTGGCGGGGGTGAGCGAGCAGAACCCGTTCCTCGCACAAAGCGTCGCCGCCGGCCGCTTCGGCCACTATCGAACCGTCGAGGAAGGGCTCGCCGCCGAGCGGCGCGCGTCCGGCGTGCCGTTTGACGCCCCCTCGGGGGGCACGTAGGATCGGGCGTTTTCGGACGTTCCTGCCGTGCCCGACGCGCCCGTCTCCCCCGAAAAGGTCCTCGAGATCGTCATCCAGGTGGCCGCCCTCCTGTTCGCGGTCTCCGTGCACGAGTCCGCGCACGGCTGGATGGCCCTGCGCTGCGGCGACACCACCGCCCGGGACCTCGGACGGATCACGCTGAACCCCCTGAAGCACGTCGACCTGTTCGGGAGCCTCCTCGTGCCGGCCCTCCTCGCGTTCACGGGCGCGCCGGTCTTCGGCTGGGCGAAACCGGTCCCGGTCTCGCTCCACGGCGTTCGGAACCCGCGCCGGGCGAACCTCCTCGTCTCGGCCGCCGGGCCGCTCTCGAACTTCGCCGTGGCGCTCCTCGCAGCGGTCGCGTTCTTCGTTCTGCGCGCGGTCGCGCCGACGGGCGCCGAGCTGCGGACGTCGATCCTCTACCCGCTCCTCCTCGTGGCGCTGTTCTCGGTGGCCGTGAACGTCTCGCTCGGTATCTTCAACCTCGTCCCGATCCCGCCCCTCGACGGCTTCGGCGTCGTCGAGAGCTTCGCTCCCGCCCGCTGGACCCGCGGCGTGATGTGGTTGCGGCGCTACGGGTTCGTCCTCCTCGTCGTGGCGATCTTCACGGGGGCGCTGTCGCACCTCCTGAGGCCTCCGATGAGGCTCGTCTTCCAGCTCCTTCTCGGAGGTCCCTCTTGAGCGAACCGGCTAAGAAGATCGTCCTCTCGGGCCTCAGGCCCACGGGGCGCGTCCACCTCGGCAACTACTGGGGCGCGGTGAAGAACTGGGTCGACCTGCAGGACCGGTACGAGTGCCGGTACTTCGTGGCCGACCTCCACGCCCTGACGACCGACTACGCCGACACGTCGGCGATTCGCGAGGCGACCCTCGAGGCCGTGACCGACTGGCTCTCCGTGGGGCTCGACCCGGAGAAGGCGGTCGTCTTCGTGCAGTCGCAGGTGCCGCAGACGGCGGAGCTCGCGCTCGTCTTCGGGATGTTCACCCCCCTCGGCTGGCTCGAGCGGGTGCCGACGTACAAAGAGCAGCTCCAGGAGCTGCGTGAGAAGGACCTCGGCACCTACGGGTTCCTCGGCTACCCGGTCCTGATGACGGCCGACATCGCGCTCTACCGCGGCCACTACGTCCCCGTGGGGAAGGACCAGGAGAGTCACCTCGAGATCTGCCGCGAGATCGTCCGCCGTTTCAACGGTCTCTACGGGGAGGTCTTCCCGGAGCCCCAGGCGCTCTTCACCCAGACGCCGAAGGTGCCCGGCCTCGACGGCCGGAAGATGTCGAAGAGCTACGAGAACACGATCGCGCTCTCCGACTCGGCGGACGACGTGGCAAAGAAGGTCATGTCGATGGTGACCGACCCGCGTCGCGCGCGCCGGTCCGACCCGGGCAACCCGGACGAGTGCAACCTCTTCCCGTTCCACCGCCTCTACTCCTCCAGGGAAGAGTGCGCGGAGATCGACCGCGGCTGCCGGACGGCGACTCTCGGCTGCGTCGACTGCAAGAAGTGGCTGATCCGGAACATGAATGCGGCCCTCGAGCCGGTCCGCGCGAAGCGGGCCGAGATCACGGCGAAGCCGGGGCTCGTCCGCGAGATCCTCGAGGAGGGGGGCGCGAAGGCGCGCGCCCTGGCGACCGAGACGATGAAGGCCGTCTCCGGCGCGATGAAGCTGCTTTGAGGGTGTCGCCGAGCCCGATCCGCCGGACCCGTGTGGTTTCGGCGCGCTAGGGGGAGCCGTGGCCGAAGGCATCCGGATCCCGATCCCCCCCGGCGCGGAGCTCGTCCAGCCCTACCCGGTCCACCTGCCGCAGTTCGACGGGCCGCTCGACCTCCTCCTCCACCTGATCCGCAAGGACGAGATCGATCTCCGGAACATCCCGGTCGCCGACATCTGCCGGCAGTACCACGAGTACCTCGTCCTCATGCAGGAGCTGGACCTCGAGGTCGCCGCGGAGTTCCTCTACGTCGAGGCCCTCCTCGTCCAGATCAAGAGCCAGATGGTCCTCCCGCGGAACCCGTCGATCGAAGGCGGGGACGCTCCCGACCCGCGGGAGGAGCTCGTCAACCGCCTGCTGCAGTACCGGAAGTTCAAGGGGGTCGCCGAGACGCTCCACGTCTACGAGGCGGAGCGGATCGGGATGCACCCGAGGCCCGCGTACCGTCCCGAGGCCGAGCCCGAGGAGGAGGAGACGGACCTTTCCGACGTCTCGCTCTTCGACCTCCTCACTCTCTTCAAGGGAGCCGTCGACCGCTTCAGGGCGCTTCACCCGCCCGCGATGGCGATCGCCGCCCAAAGGTTCTCCATCCGGGAGAAGATGGAGGACATGGCGGGACGGGTCCGCGAGACGGGACGCGTCGCGCTGACGGAGGTCTTCCGGGGGCTCACGGGGCGCGCGGAGGCGATCGCGGTCTTCCTCGCCGTCCTCGAGCTCCTCCGTCTCCTCCTGGTCCGTGCGCTCCAGACGGAGGAGTTCGGAGAGATCTACCTCGAGCCGACGGGCGAGAACCTGACGCTCGACGGGTACGAAGAGGAATACCGCTGAGACGATGACGGACGACCGAGACGATACGAACCCGGAGCCCACCGTGCCCGACACCGGCCCCGAGCCGTCGCCCGACGCGGAGCCGGAGACGGTGCACGCTCTCGCCGAGGACGAGCCGGCGGCCGCCGCCCCCGGCGACGCGGAGCTGGAGGAGGCCCTGCCCCTCGTCGAGGCCCTCCTCTTCGCCTCCTCCAAGCCGATCGCGCTCGACAAGCTGGCCGAGGCCGCGGAGCTCTCCGAGGAGCTCGTCGTGCGGGCGCTCGAGGCCCTCGAGGCGGCCTGCGCTTCTTCCGGGCGGGGCGTCCGGCTCGACCGGGTCGCCGGAGGCGTCCGCCTCGTGTCGCGCCCCGAGTACGATTACCCCGTCCGCCGGCTCCTCGGCCTGGACGGAAAGACGAAGCTCTCGATGGCGGCGCTCGAGACCCTCGCGATCGTGGCGTACCGGCAGCCTGTGACCGGGCCGGAGATCGCCGAGCTGCGAGCCGTGAACTCCTCCTCCTCGATCCGCACGCTCCTCGACAGGAAGCTGATCACGACGGCCGGGAGGAAAGAGGTCGTCGGCACGCCGTTCCTCTACAAGACGACGAAGGAGTTCCTCGTCCACTTCGGCCTGAAGGGGCTGGGCGACCTGCCGAAGCCGGAGGAGCTGGAGGCGATCTACGGCCTCGAAGCGCCGAAGCCCGACCCGGCCCAGGTGGAGCTGTTCCACGTCGACGAGGCGACCGGAGAGGTGGAGGAGGTCGAGGAGGGCGAGCCTGCGGGCGAGAATGCCGCGGAAGGCGAGCCGCCCGGCCCGGGTGGAGAGGCCCCGGCGCCGGAGCCCGCGCCCGGCGGCGCGGAGCGCGCCGGGGAAGCCGGACCCGTGCCCGGCGACGAAGCCGCACGAGGAGAGGAGCGCCATGACGGCTGAACGCCTCCAGAAGGTCCTCGCGGCGGCGGGTGTCGCGTCGCGCCGCGCCGCCGAGGAGATGATCCTCGAAGGTCGTGTCACGGTGAACGGGACGGTAGTCCGCGAGCTCGGCACGAAGGCCGACCCCGCGGTCGACCACGTGAAGGTGGACGGAAAGAGGATCCGCCCGGCCGCGTCCCATCGCTACATCCTGATGAACAAGCCCCGGGGCGTCGTCGTCACCCGGGACGACCCGCAGCACCGGCCCACCGTCTATCACCTGCTCGGGACCCGCGTCTCGGAGCCGGTCGTCCCGGTGGGGCGGCTCGACTTCGACTCGGAGGGCCTCCTCCTCCTCACGAACGACGGGGCCCTCGCACACCGGATCGCACACCCGTCGGGCGGCTGCCAGAAGGAATACGAGGTGAAGGTCTCCGGCGTCCCGACTCCCGCCCGGATCGCGAAGCTCGCGCGCGGGGTCCTCCTCGACGGCACGAAGACCGCTCCCGCGACGGTCGAGCTGACCGAGACGACCCCCGAGAAAGACGGCGTCGGCGGGAACGCCTGGCTCCGCGTCGTTCTCGGCGAGGGGCGCTCGCGCCAGGTCCGCCGGATGCTGGAGTCGGTCGGACACAAGGTCTCGAAGCTCCGGCGCGTCGCGATCGGCCCGCTCCGCGACGCGAAGATCCCCGTCGGCGGATTCCGCGACCTCAGCCCGGCGGAGGTCGCGGCGCTTCGCGCGATCCAGCCCGCCGCGCGCCCGGCCGCCCGACGCGTTGCCACGAGCCCCACGGCGCGCCGCCGGCGCCGCAAGGAGGAGTGATGAAGCCCTCTCCGCGACCTTCGATCGCAAAGCTCGCCCCCTACGTCCCGGGACGCCCCATCGAGGAGGTGGAGCGCGAATACGGGATCGCCGGAGCCGTCAAGCTCGCTTCCAACGAGAACCCGCTCGGCCCCTCTCCGAAGGGCGTCGCGGCCGCGGTGGCAGCCGCGTCCGGAGTGAACTTCTACCCGGACGGCTCGGCCACCTACCTCCGGAGGGCGCTGTCGTCTCGCTTCGGCTTCCCGAGCGAGCAGGTCGTCGTCGGGTCGGGCTCCTCGGAGCTGATCGACCTCTGCATGCGCGCGTTCGTCGACCCGGGCGACGAGGTCGTCGTTCCGCAGGGGATCTTCCGGATGTTCCCGGTCGCGGTCGGGCGGGCCGGCGGCACGGTCGTGGAGGTCCCGACGAAGTCCGGGTACGTCCCGGACCTCGACGCGCTGAAGAGGCGAATCGGACCCGCGACGAAGGTCGTCGCGATCGCGAACCCGAACAACCCGACGGGCGCCTACGTCCCGAAGGCCGACCTCGAGCGTTTCTTCGAGGGACTTCCTGAGCACGTCGTGGCCGTCGTCGACGAGGCGTACCACGAGTTCGCGCGGGAGGTCGCCGACTACCCGAACGGTCTCGACGAGCTGCGGAAGGGGAGGAACGTCCTCGTCCTCCGGACGTTCTCCAAGGCCTACGGACTCGCGGGCTTCCGGATCGGCTACGGTTTCACGACGCCCGAGATCGCCGCCGCGATCAACAAAGTACGAGAGCCGTTCAACACGACCGTCGTGGCCCAGGTCGCCGCGATCGCCGCGCTGGAGGACGACGAGCATTGCGAGCGGACCGTGTCGCTCGTCCGGACGGAACGGGCGTTCCTCGCGACCGAGCTCGCCCGGCGGCAGGCCGTCGTCAACCCGTCGCTCGGCAACTTCCTCCTCGTCGAGCTTCCGATCCCGTTCGGGCCGCTCGAGCCGGAGTTCGCCCGCCGGGGCGTGATCCTGCGCCCGATGGGGGGATGGGGCTTCCCGCTGGCGTTCCGTGTCTCGGTGGGGACTCGCGACGAGAACCTCCGTTTCCTGGCGGTTTTCGACGACCTCCTCGCAGCCGGGAAGCTCGGGCTGTCGGCGGCCGCCGTCCCCGTCGGCGCCGGATGATCGTCGTCGCAATCGACGGTCCCTCCGGCGTCGGCAAGTCGACGGTGGGGAAGGCCCTGGCCGCGAGCCTCGGCGTTCCCTACCTCGACACCGGCGCGATGTACCGCGCGGTCGGCCTTCTCGCGAGGCGGAAGGGGCTGACCCTCCCGATCGCCGAGGCAGACGAGGCGGGCGCCCTGGCGGAGCGGGCCGAGATCCTCGTGACCGGGTCCGGCGACGACGTCCGGACGTTCCTGGACGGCGAGGACGTCTCTGACGAGATCCGGGAGCCGGAGATCTCGCGCTACGCCTCGGCCGTCGCCGCGATCCCGCGGGTCCGCCGGCGCCTCGCGGCGCGGCAGCGCGAGATGGCCCTCGCCGGAGGCGGCGTCCTCGAAGGGCGGGACATCGGGACGCGGGTCGTCCCCGAAGCGACCGCGAAGTTCTTCCTGACGGCGCGGCCCGAGTTGCGGGCCCGAAGGCGGTACGAGGAGCTCGTCCGAAAGGGGACTCCCCAGGAGCTGGCCGCCGTCCGGATCGAGATGGAGGCGCGCGACGAGGCCGACTCGTCCCGCGCCGACTCGCCCCTCTCCTGCGACGAGACCTACGTCGTCGTCGACACCTCCGACCTCTCGGCGGGAGAGGTCGTGGAGAGGCTTCGAAGGCTCGTCCTCGGCCCCCGAGCCGGTTGACCTGTCGAAGCCTCCCGTCTAACATTCCCGGTTCGGGCCGCTAACTCAAGACCCTTGAGCCGTCTCCGCGAGCCCTCGAGAAGGTGGAATTCATGCCGTCGGAGGACCAGAAGATCACGCCCATCCGGAAGACGGAGGAGGCTGGCGACGGGAACGGAGAGTTCGCGCGCCTGCTCGCAGAGAGCGAGCGTTCCCTCGCCGAGGGAGAGCTGATCCGCGGGCGTGTCATCCAGGTCACGAACGACGAGATCCTCGTCGACATCGGCTACAAGTCGGAGGGGATGATCCCGCGGTCGGAGTTCAACCACTCGCCGGATCGCCTCCCGCAGGCCGGACAGGAGATCGACGCGATCGTCGACCGTCGCGAGGACGCTTCGGGCTACGTCGTCCTCTCTCACGAGAAGGCCCGCCGCATCCGCGCGTGGGACGCCATCGAGGTGGCCTTCAAGGACAACGTGGCGGTCAAGGGGAAGGTTCTCGAGCGCGTGAAAGGCGGCCTGTCCGTCGACATCGGCGTGCGGGCTTTCCTGCCGGGATCGCTCGCCGACATCCGCCCCCTGAAGAACCTCGACGTCCTCCGTGGCCGCGAGCTCGAGTTCCGGATCGTCAGCTTCGACAAGAAGCGCGGGAACATCGTCCTCTCGCGCAAGGCGCTCATGGAGGAGGTCGCCGAGGCGAAGAAGGCCGAGGCCGCCCAGGCGCTCGCCGACGGCCGCACCCTCCACGGCGTCGTGAAGAACCTGACCGAGTACGGCGCGTTCGTCGACCTGGGCGGGATCGACGGGCTCCTGCACGTGACCGACATCTCGTGGGGCCGGCTCGGGCATCCGTCCGAGGCCCTGCACGTCGGTCAGGGGGTCGAGGTGAAGGTCCTCAAGTTCGACGCGGAGTCGGGCCGGATCTCCCTCGGCATGAAGCAGCTCAAGCCCGATCCGTGGCAGGACCTCCCGGCTCACTACCCGGTCGGGGCCCGCGTCCGCGGAAAGGTCGTCTCCCTCACCGACTACGGCGCCTTCATCGAGCTGGAGGAAGGGGTCGAGGGCCTCATCCACGTCAGCGAGATGTCCTGGACGAAGAAGGTCAAGAACCCCGCCAAGCTCCTCTCGGTGGGGGACACCGTCGAAGCGGTCATCGCCGACGTCAACCCCGAAACCCGTCGCCTCTCGCTCTCGCTGCGCGCGACGGAGCCGAACCCCTGGGAGCAGCTCGCAGAGAAGTTCCGGATCGGCGACCGCGTGCAGGGCGTCGTACGGAACCTGACCGACTTCGGCGCGTTCGTCGAGATCGAGGAGGGGATCGACGGCCTCGTCCACATCTCCGACATGTCCTGGGGCAGGCGCGTCAAGCACCCGTCCGAGGTCCTGAAGAAGGGCGACCAGATCCAGGCCGTGCTCACCGCCATCGACGTCGAGAACCGCCGGATCAGCCTCTCCATCAAGGAGTTCCGCCCGAACGAGTGGGAGGAGTTCTCCCGCGAGCACCAGCCCGGCGACGTCGTCGACGGACAGGTGGCCAAGGTCGCCGACTTCGGCGTCTTCGTCCGCCTGCCTCTCGGCCTCGAAGGGCTGATGCACGTCTCCGAGACCGACGTCTTGCGCGGGCAGAAGCTCACGGACGTTTTCTCCGAGGGCGATCCCGTGCGGGTCCGCATCCTCCGTATCGAGGTCGACGAGCAGCGGATCGGGCTCTCCATGCGGGACGTCCCGCAGCCCGACCCGGCGGAGCTCGCGGCAGCGGCAGCGGCTGCAGCAGCGGCCGCCGCACCCGAGGCCGAGGCCGCACCGGAGAGCGCGTCCGGGGAAGAGACCCTTCCGGCAGAGCCGACGGCGGCGTCCGAGGAGGGCACCTCCGACGAGCCGGCTGCCGAGGAGCCGGCGCCCGTCGTGGCCGAAGCCCCCGCCGAAGAGCCGAAGACGGAAGACTGACGTTCGAGGCGCCTGCGAGGAGGCGCCGCCGGAGGGCGTCCGAAGGGGACGCCCTCCGCGAGGGGAAGAGATGGAACGCGAATCGCAGGCCGCGAGCCGGTCGGAGGAGACGACCACCAAGGCGGATCTCGTCGAGGAGGTCGCGCGGACGGCCCAGCTGACGAAGAAGCAGGCCGAAGCCGTCGTCGAATCGGTCTTCCAGGGCATCATCTCGTCGCTGCGCGCCGGCAGCAAGATCGAGCTGCGCGGTTTCGGCAGCTTCAAGCTCCGTCAACGGGGCGCCCGCATCGCGCGAAACCCGAAACGCAGCGGGGTGAAGGTCCACGTGCCGCCGAAGCTCGTCCCGTACTTCAAGCCGGGGAAGAAGCTGAAGGAGCTGATCAACGCGGCGACGACGGACCCCGAACCGGCCGCGGACGCCCGAGCCCCGGAGGAATGAACGAAGTCCTCTTCACGCCCTGGCGGATGAGCTACCTGACGGGCAACCCTCCATCGGGGACTGGAGGTTGCCTCTTCTGCGACCTCCCGGGCCTCGGCGATGCCGAGGCCCTGATCGTCGAGAGGGGTCGGAGCGTCTTCGCGGTCCTGAACAGGTATCCCTATTCGAACGGACACGTCCTGGTCGCCCCGTACGCCCATCGCGCGACCCTCCCCGAGCTGACGCGTGAGGAACGGATCGACCTGATCGACCTCTCTGCGCGCGTCGAGGAGGCCCTCCGCGCGGAGTACGCGCCGGGCGGGCTGAACGCGGGCCTGAACCTGGGGAAGTGCGCGGGAGCCGGCGTTCCCGGCCACCTGCACATGCACCTCGTACCGCGGTGGGACGGAGACACGAGCTTCCTGACGGTCGTGTCCGGGACGCGCGTCGTCCCCGAGGACCTCGAGGTCACGTTCCGCCGTCTCCGAGCGCGCCTCGGCCCGCCGGAGGGGACCCCCTGACGGGCGCGCCGCGTCCGGCCGGCCGGCGCCTCCTCGCGGTGCTGGCCACGCTTCTCGTTCCCGGTCTCGGCCACGCCCTTTGCGGCCGGCGCGGGCGCGGGGCGGCCTACTTCGGGCTCGTCGGGGCGACCTTCGTCCTGGGCCTTGCTCTGGGAGCGGCCCCCGGGCCGGTCCCGAGGCGGGGGCTCGGCGCCTTCCTGACCGTGTCCGCGACCCACGCCGTCGTCCTGCCGGCGCTCGTCGTGCGGATGTCCGGTCGCGGCCCGGGAGACCCCTCGTCGCCCTCCTTCGAGGTGGCGACCACCTACCTCGTCGTCGCGGGGGTTCTGAACGTCCTTCTCGCGTTCGACGCCTGGGACGTCGCGGGGGAGCGGAAGCCGTGACGACGACTCCGCTGGACGACCACTTCCTCCATCTCGTCCTTCTCGCGACCATCCTCTCGGCCTTCTTCTCGATCCTCTGGCGCGACGACGGCCCCTCCCGACGGCGCTTCTTCGCGCGAATGTGGACTGCGATCGTCGGCGGCTCGCTCGCGGCGGCCTGGGCGATGTCGTTCGTCGGGAGCCGCTGACCCCGTGCGACTGCTCCTGTCGGCCGGCGAGGTCTCCGGCGACCAGCACGGGGCGGCGCTCCTCGGCGCGCTGTCCGAGCGCGTCTCCGGGCTCGAGGCGTTCGGTCTCGCCGGGGACCGGTGCGCGGCGCGCGGCATGCGCCTCCTCGCCCACCAGAAGGAGCTCGCGATCATCGGTGTCGTCGAGGCGATCGGGAAGATCCGCTTCGCCCATCGCCTCATGCGCGAGCTGACGCGCGAGGCCGTCGCGTCGAAGGCCGACGCGGCGGTCCTGATCGACTCTCCCGACTTCCACCTCCCGCTCGCCCGGCGCCTCGCGAAGGCCGGAGTCCCGGTCGTCTTCTACGTCTCGCCCCAGGTCTGGGCCTGGAGGAGCGGGCGGGCGCGGACTCTGGCGCGCCTCGGACGCGGCGTCCTGACGCTCTTCCGATTCGAGAAGCGCTGGTACGACGCGCGCGGACTCGGAGAGCGCGTGACCTGGGTTGGCCACCCGCTCGTCGACGACGCACGTCGCGAGCTGGCGGCGCCGGCGCTTCCTCCGCCGCCCGGCCTCCGGCGCGTCGTCCTCATGCCCGGCTCGCGCGCCGGGGAGGTGCGGACTCTCCTCCCGATCCTTCGGGACGCCGTCGCCCTCCTCGAGGTGCGGAGGTCCGACCTCGAGATCGTCCTCGTGAAGGCCGACTCGGTCCCCGACGAGCTCCTCCGGCAGATCGTCGGGAAGAGCCTCGAAGACTGGAAGGTCGTCTCGGGTCCGCACCTCTCGCTCCTCGCTGCGTCCGACGTCCTGCTCGTCGCGTCCGGCACCGCGACGGTCGAGGGGCTTCTCGCCGGGGTCCCGATGGTCGTCGTCTACAAGGTCGCCGCGGTCAGCTACCTCCTGGGTAAGCTCCTCGTGAAGGTGCCGAGCGTCGCGATGGCGAACATCCTCTCGGACCCGGGCGACGGTTCGCGCGCGGTGCCGGAGCTGATACAGGGAGCCGCGACTCCCGAGCGCGTGACCGCCGAGGTCGAGCGCTTCCTCGACGACCCGGAGCGCGCCGCCGAGGCCCGACGCCGCCTCGCCGCGGGGCGCGAGGAGCTCGGGGAGCCGGGCGCCCCCGGCCGGACGGCCGAGGCGGTCCTCGCGCTCCTCGGACGGAGCCGTCCGTGAGGGACTTCCTCCGCCTCGCGCGCCTCTTCCGCCCGCACGCGAGGGCGGCGCTCGTCGCCGTCCTCGCGATGGTCGGCGTCGCAGTCTTCACGACGCTCGTCGCCTACCTCTTCGGGCCGCTCTTCGACCAGGTCCTGACGCCGGGGCAGAACGCGGCCGTGAAGCAGGAGCTGGCCGCCGACCCGGCGGCGCGCGGTCTCGGAAAGGCGCTCGGCGCGGCCGAGACCGCGCGAAAGACCCCCGTCATCCAGTGGCTCGACGACCGCCTGCTCGACCTCCAGTCCGCCGTGGGCGTGACCGAGGCCAACCGGGGCGTCGTCCTGCCGGTCATCCTCCTCGTCGCGTTCGTCCTGAAGAACCTCTGCGCGTTCGCCGCCGAGTACCGGTTCAACGCGGTGGGGCTGGCGTTCGTGAGGGACGTGCGCCGCCTCGTCTACGAGCGGCTCCTCGGTCAGTCGGGGGCCTTCCACGCGAAGAACCCCTCCGGGGACCTCATCTCGCGCGTGACCGGGGACGTCGACCGGATCCAGAGCCTCTTCGGGACCGACCTCGCCGACCTCGTCCAGTCGATCGCGACGCTCCTGGGCCTCTCGGTCCTCGTGGTGTCGCGCTCTCCGGAGCTGACGCTCGTCGCCCTCGTCGTCGCGCCGGCGATCGTCGTCCCGGTCGTCCTGATCGCGAATCGGCTCCGGCGGATCTCGAAGGCGGGACGCGAGCGGATGGGCGACCTGACCGGCGTCCTCTCCGAGACGCTCCGCGGGCACCGCGTCGTCCAGGCCTACGGCGCGGAGAGGTACGAGGCGGATCGCTTCGGCGAGGTGAACGAGCGGACGTTCCGTCTGCTTCGGAAGGGCGCGGGCGTCATGGCCCTCTCTTCGCCGCTCGTCGAGACGGCCTCGGTCCTCGCCTTCCTGGTCCTCCTTGGCTACGCGGGGAAGCGGATCGAGGCGGGGACGATGACGCTCGGGGCGTTCATCTCGTTCGGGGTCGGGCTGGTCATGATGTACCAGCCGTTCAAGCGGGCGACGCGGATCAACCTAGCGCTCCAGCAGGCGCTCGCCTCCGCGCGGCGCCTCTTCGAGGTCCTCGACGCCCCCGTCCTCGTCGTCGACCGCCCGGACTCCGCGCCGCTCCGGCCGTTCGAGAAGGTAGTCGTCTTCGAGGGGGTCTCGTTCGCCTACCCGGGCGGACCCGACGTCCTCTCGGGCGTCGACCTCGCCGTCCCGCGCGGCTCGGTTACGGCCCTCGTCGGTCCGTCGGGGGCGGGGAAGACGACGCTCGCGAACCTCCTCCCGCGCTTCATGGACGTGACCGCGGGGCGGATCACGATCGACGGGGTCGACGTCCGCGACGTGACGCTCGCGTCGCTGCGCGGGGCGATGGCGCTCGTGACGCAGGAGGTCGTCCTCTTCGACGACACCGTCCGGAGGAACGTCGCGTACGGCCTCGCGGACGTGCCGGAGAGCCGCGTCCGCGCCGCCCTCGCCGCCGCGAACGCCGCCGACTTCGTCGACGCCCTTCCGAAGGGGCTCGACACGCCGGTCGGCGAGGCGGGAGGGAGGCTCTCGGGAGGCCAGCGGCAGCGCCTCGCGATCGCTCGGGCGCTCCTGAAGGACCCGCCGATCCTGATCCTCGACGAGGCGACCTCCGCGCTCGACACCGAGAGCGAGCGGGCCGTTCAGGCCGCCCTCGAACGGCTCATGGCGGGGCGGACGACGCTCGTCATCGCCCATCGCCTCTCGACGGTGAGGCGAGCCGACCAGATCGTCGTCCTGGACCGCGGCCGCCTCGTCGAGAGGGGCCGGCACGCCGAGCTCCTCGCGCTCGGCGGCGTCTACCGGAGGCTGCACGACCTCGCCGCCTTCGAGGAGGAGAAGACACCGTGAAGTCGATGACCGGCTTCGGCCGCGCCCAGGCCGCGCTTCCCGACGGGACGCAGCTCTCGATCACGCTGCGCAGCGTGAACCACCGCTTCCTCGACCTCTCGCTCAAGATGAGAGACGACCTCGGCGCGCTCGAAGCGCCCCTGCGCAAGCTCGTCGGCGCGACCGTGGCCCGGGGGCACGTCGACCTCTCGGTCCGCGTGACGCGGTCGACCGGAGGCGCCGTCTCGATCGACGGGGCAGCCGCCGAGCGGTACGCGGAGACGTGGGACGCCCTCTCGCGGGACCGGGGGCTCCCGCGGGAGCTGACGGCGCGCGACCTCCTCTCTCTACCGGGCGTCGTCCGCGTCGGCGAGGACGAGGCCGGCGAGGCGCTCGGCACGGCCGTCCTCGAGACGGCGGCGGCCGCGCTCTCCGACTTCGACGCTTCGCGGCGTCGGGAGGGCGAGTCTCTCGCGTCGGCCCTCGCCGCGATCCTCGATCGGCTCGAGGCGGGGATCGGGAAAGTCTCCGAGGCGCGCGAAGGGCTCGCCGAGCGGCTCCTCGCGCAGCTCCGCGAGCGCGTCGCGAAGCTCGCCGACTCCGTCCCGCTCGACGAGGCCCGGCTCGCCCAGGAGATCGCGCTCCTGGCGGACCGGGCCGACATCACGGAGGAGGTCGACCGCTTCCGGGCGCACCTCGTCGAGGCGCGAAGGCTGATGAAGGGGGAGCACGCCTCCGGGAAGCGCCTGGACGTCCTCGCGCAGGAGCTCCACCGGGAGGCGAACACGGCGAGCCAGAAAGCCCGCGAGCTTCCGCTCACGCGAGTCCTCCTCGAGCTCAAGTCGGACGTCGAGGCGCTCAAGGAACAGATCCAGAACGTGGAGTGACGCTGCCGGGGGGCGCCGTTCGCCGCCCCCCGGACCCCCCGAGCGCGTTCCTGCTGACTGGCGGTCGGGTACCTCGCATACTCGGGGGATGAGACCCGCAGGAGACCTCTTCATCGTCTCGTCCCCGTCCGGAGCGGGAAAAACCACGCTGATCCGCCGGATCCTCGCCGACCCGGCCTTTGTCGGGACGATTCACTTCTCCGTCTCGCACACGACCCGGCCGGCGCGGCCCGGGGAGGTCCACGGCAGGGAGTACTACTTCGTCTCTCCGGAGGAGTTCGAGTCCCTCGCGTCCCGGGACGGCTTCCTCGAGCACGCGGTCTACGACGGGCATCATTACGGCACGTCCCGCGGAGAGGTCGAGCCGCGCCTCGCCGCCGGCATCGACGTCGTCCTCGACATCGACGTCCAGGGAGCCCGGCAGGTCCGATCGCGCATGCCGGAGGTGGTGAAGGTCTTCGTCTTCCCGCCCTCTCGCGAGGTCCTGGAAGAGCGCCTGACCGCCCGGGGGCACAACACCCCGGAGTCGATCGCGCGCCGGCTCGGCGCGGCCGCGCGGGAGCTCGCCGAGTTCGGCGAATACGACTATGCGATAATCAACGACGTCCTCGACGCGGCAGTGGACGAGCTGCGGTCGATAGTCGTGGCGCGCCGTTCGAGCCGCCGCCGACGACAGGAGCGGCTCGAAGCCATCCTGAGGACGTTCCCCGCGTGACGGGGCCGAATCGAGGGTGAAAGTGACGAGATCGAACGAAGAGACCGGAGCCAGCCCGATGACCGAGACCCCCGAAGAGACCCCGGAGTCCCCGCAGATCGAGTCGAAGTTCCGGCTCGTCCACATCGCGTCCCGCCGCGCCGAGCAGCTGATGCTCGGGGCTCGTCCGAAGGTCGAGACGAGGCACACGAAGTACTCCCGGATCGCCCTCGACGAGGTGGCTGGCGGCCATGTGAAGTGGCAGCTCGGCCAGCGCCCCGCCGAAGGCATGGTCGAGGGAGAGCCCGATCCGGGCGCGATCGAGCCGATCGACCCGCTCCCGCTGATCACGCCCTGACGGCCGGCGTGAGCGGAGGCGGCCTCCCGGCCCCGCGCGTCCTTCTCGGCGTCAGCGGCGGAATCGCGGCCTACAAGGCGGCGGAGATCGTCCGGCTCCTGGTCGAGAAGGGGGCCACGGTGCGGGTCCTCATGACGCCGGCCGCCCAGCGTTTCATCACGCCGCTCACGCTCTCCGTCCTCTCGAAGGCGCCGGTCGTGGCGGACCTCTGGGACCCCGCCTCTGGCGCCGTCGACCATGTCGAGCTGGCGCGGTGGGGGGAGGTTCTGGCCGTCGCGCCGGCGACGGCGGACGTCCTCGCGAAGATGGCCCGCGGGATCGGCGACGAGGCGCTCTCGACATACGCGCTCGCGCACCGCAGGGCGATCGTCGTGGCCCCGGCGATGAACACCTGGATGTGGGCCCACCCTGCGACGCAGGAGAACCTCCGGATCCTGCGCGGACGCGGAGCCGTCGTCGTCGACCCCGAGTCGGGGGACCTCGCCTGCGGCGACGTCGGTCCCGGCAGGATGGCGCAGCCCCAGCGGATCGTCGAGGCGGTGGTCGGAGCGGCGCGGGTCTCGAGGAGCCTCCAGGGGCGGCGCGTCGTCGTGACGGCCGGCCCGACCCGCGAGCCGATCGACCCGGTCCGCTTCCTGACGAACCGGAGCTCGGGACGGATGGGCTACGCCCTCGCGCGCGAGGCCGAGAAGCGTGGCGCGGATGTCGTCCTCGTGAGCGGACCGGTCGCCATCGACCCGCCGCCGAACGTGAAGCTCGTGAAGGTCGACCGTACGGCTGAGATGCTCGAAGCCGTCCTCGCCGAGCTCCCATCCTCCGACGCCCTCGTAATGGCGGCGGCGCCCGCCGACTTCCAGGCCGAGGCCTTCACGCCGAAGAAGATCAAGCGGGCCGGAGGGATCCCGGAGATCCGGCTCGCCCTCGCCCCCGACATCCTCGCGGCCGTCCGTGCCGTGAGGACGCCCAGGCAGGTCGTCGTCGCGTTCGCCGCTGAGACCGACGACCTCGCCGGAAACGCCCGTCGGAAGCTCCTCGACAAGGGGGCCGACCTCCTCGTCGCGAACGACGTCTCCCGGCCGGGAATCGGATTCGACAGCGACGAGAACGAGGTACTCCTCCTCGCCGCCGGCGCGTCCGAGCCGGTCGCCGTCCCCCGCGCCGCGAAAGCGGTCGTTTCCGCCACGATCCTCGAGCGCCTCGCGGCGCTCCTCGACGAACGATGCCCGCCCGCCGCCCCCGCCGAATCGACGCGCTGAGCGCCGCGCTCGGCTACTTCCGGGACCTCGGCGTGCGCGAGCTCCATCTCGCG
>CAZWRQ010000002.1:0-57606 GCA_964636395.1 uncultured Holophagales bacterium | reverse complement strand
GCTCCTAGAAGACGAGCCCGAAGCCTCCGGAGACGACGTTGACCCTGCCCGAGGCGTCCTCGAGGTACGGGGCGTCGTCCTGGTAGTCGATGAACCTGTAGAGGCCGCGGAGCGAGAAGCTCTTGGAGAGCCTGTAGCGGAGCTCGGCGCTCGCGTCGAAACGCGAGACGTCGAGGTCCGAGAAGGTGTGGGTCAGGGAGTAGTCGTACGGCTGGAGGTGGCTCCGCGCGGCGAACTCGCCTCCGTTAAGGGTCCAGGGGTCCATGGAGAAATCGGAGGCGGTGTAGGAGGCGAGGAGGGCGAGCGTGACCGGCCCCGCGGGGCGGAGGTTCACGCCGGCCATGACGGTGCTGCTGGTGGAGTCGGAGGTGACCCGGGACGCGTTCGAGCCGAACTGGCCCGATAGGATGGTCGCCGCTCACCCATCGAAGAGCGAGACGCAGGTGTGACCTCCGAGCTCGCTCTTCTGGAAGGCCCAGGCGACGTACCAGTCCCAGGTCGGGGAGGGCATCGACCAGAGAGTGACGGTGGCCGAGTGGTTCGTCTTCGACCAGTCGGTGAAGTCGCCCGCGTCGTTGTCGCCGGTGTAGTAGCGGTAGTTCGCGGTGAGCCCGAGCGCG
This sequence comes from uncultured Holophagales bacterium, assembly GCA_964636395.1. GTDB lineage: Bacteria > Acidobacteriota > Thermoanaerobaculia > UBA5066 > UBA5066 > UBA5066. Next base: position 56,986 of record CAZWRQ010000002.1, on the reverse strand, counting down.
CCGGTGGTCCACGTCGCGCCGGCCTTCAGCTCGTTCCAGCTCTCGGGGTACGCGGTGCCGTCGCCCACGCGCGCCGCGTGGGACTGCCAGTACTGAGCGAGCTTCGGGTCGAGGCCGCTCGTCCCCGACGTCGGGAACTGCAGCTGCGAGCAGGTGCCGTCGAGCGCGAGGAGCGGGTGCGAGACCGCGCCGTGGCGGGCGTCCGCGAAGAGCCGAAAGCCTTTCGCGACCTGGGCCCGCCAGGAGAGGCCGACGACGTTCGTCACCGTCGTCTCCTCGCCCGGGGTCGCCTCGACGTTGTCGCGGGAGAGGCTCTGGAAGCTCCAGACCGCCTTGAGGGTTCCGGCGGCCTTCCCGAGCCGGTACGCGGCCTCGAGGTTCGACTCGTAGACGTCCCGGCCGAGCGCGGAGGTCCGGAGGAAGTCGGGGTCGTACTTGTAGATCTCGCGGTAGGTCTTCCCCGCCTGGGGCCCGGCGACCGACTTCCGCTCGATGACGTCGACGAAGACGTCGTCGTTGTCCATCGTGTAGTAGCGGGTCCGGAACCGGAGCCTGAGGCCCGAGTCCCAGCTCCGGGCGAGCGCGAGCGCGCCTCCGGCATAGGAGGCCTCGAGGCCGGCGAACCGGTTCTCGGTCTTCGAGACGACCCCGATCCCGGTCACGGCGAAGCCGGCCAGACTGTCGAGCGAGAAGTCGAGGCTCCCGGTGTTCTTCCGGGTGTCGGGGCGCTCGTCGATCCGCTGGACGCCCTCGGTCGCGTCGTACTGGAGGCGGTTGTCGAAGATGGGCGTCCGCGCCACCGGGTGCATCGCGCGGTCGTAGGTGTAGAGGGCGTAGGGCTCCTCGTTCTTCAGCTCGCGGTGGTTGTACCCGACCCGGGCGCTCCCTCCGCGGAAGGCGACGAGGAGGTCGACGGCGGCGTCGCGCGTCTTCTCGTCGACGGCTCGCGACTGGCTCGTGACGTGGCAGCTGTCGCAGTGCGAGAGCGCCATGAGCTGGACGTGCCCCTTTCGGCGCTGCTCTCCGTAGGAGACGCCGAGAGTGGCCGCCGACAGGGACGGGAGCTGGACCTCGGCGCGGCCGCCCCACGTCGTGTACGACGTCTTGTAGGCGGCCGTCGGGTCGAGGTCGGTGTTCCAGACGAACTTTCCGTCGGCGACGGCGGCCGTCAGGTTCTTCATCGGGTCGTGAGGCTGGCGGTGGGCCACCTGGTCGAGCCAGGCCTTCGCCCGGACCGTCCGCTTCACGTCGAAGGCGAGGCGATGCGATTCGTCGTCCCCCGCCTTCTTCTCCGAGGAGATCTTCAGGCTTCCCCAGCTCTCGTGGGCGGACGCGAAGAGCCGGTAGGGCATGTACTTGCCGGTCGGCTCGTACTCCATCGCCTTCCCGGGGGCGCCGTCGACGCTCGTGCCGTAGCCGCCGAGCTCGAGGCTCCCCTGAGTGGTCTTCGCGGGTGGATCCTCCGCCCGGAGGCCGGGCGCCACGAGGACCGCGGCGGCGAGGAGGAGCGTGGTGGTGCGGTTCTGCATCTCTCCTCTCCTACCTCGTCAGCGAACGCCCGCCGCTCGAGATCCCCTGCGAGGGGAGGTCGGAGCCGTGGACCTTCGGGTGGCACTGCGTGCATTTCGTCGCGAACGCCATGTTCATTCCCTGGGGGCCGTTCGGGCTCTGCCGGGGAATGCCGCCGAGCATCTGGACGCCGTCCGTCGCCTCGTAGCTCGTGTGGAAATGGAGCTCGTGGCACTGGAGGCAGAGCATCGGCTCGTTCGCGGTCAGGAGCCGGCCGGCCACCGAGCCGTGCGGGACGTGGCACGTGGCGCAGCTCTCCTGGACGGGGGCGTGCTCGAAGACGAACGGGCCTTCCTGCGCCTGGTGGCACTTCGTGCAGAGGTCGTTCTGCCGCTGCTTCGTCTTCAGCTGCGCCTCGGTCGCCGCGTGCGGGTCGTGGCAGCTCGCGCACGTCATCTTCCCCTCGCGGAGAGGGTGGTGCGAGGGGAGCTCGAACTGGGCCCGCTCTGCGGCGTGGCACTTCGCGCACGTCTCGAGGGGCCGGCTTTCCTTGTGGATCGTGTGGCAGCTCGTGCAGTGAAGGTCCTCGGCCGCGTGGGTCGAGGCGTGCCAGGCCGGGAAGCCCTTCAACCGGTGGCATTCGAGGCAGGCCTTGTCGGAGGCCTTGTCCTCGCCGAGGACGCGGATCTGCGCCTTGTCACCGCTCTCGGCGTGGACCTGCCCGTTCCCGTGGCATCCCTCGCAGCCCACGGCGTGCCCCTTCACCTCGAACGGTGCGATCCGCATGTGGACCTGGTTCGTCGTCGCCTTCGCGATCTCCTCGTGGCAGGCGGCGCAGTCGACCGCTTCCGCGGTGACGGCGGGCGCTGCCCACAGGAGCGCGAGGAGCGTCGACACGATCGCTCCAACTCTCATGGATGCCCCCTCCTCGGGGAGCAGGATCGGATGCTGGATTGATGGGGATTCCGGCGGGGTGGGGCTCAGCGCCCCGGAGGACCTCGGACGATCCTGACCGCCCTCGCCGGAGCCGCTCCGCCGGAGCAGCTGACGCGGGCTCAGCCCTTCTTCCGGAAGTACGGCCGGCGGGGCCAGGCGATCGAGGCGCGAACCACGGCCCGGAAGGGTGAGGGCAATCCGGACCGAAGTCAACCGCTATTTCGTGAGACGACGAAACGGTTCTGAGACGTTCGCTCAGGACACCTCGAGCCCGTCGCCTTCGACGACCTCGCCGACCCGCCACGCCGGACCGCCCTCGCGCCCGATCGAAGCGCGAAACGGCTCCTCTCCTCCCGCCGGCACCGCGACGAGGAGGCCGCCCGAGGTCTGCGGGTCGGCGAGGAGCATCGCCTCGGCGTCGGTCAGGGGGCGCGAGCGCGCCAGGCGCGATCCGAAGTGCTCGAGGTTCCCGAAGGCGCCGCCGGGGAAGACCATGTCGGCCGCGAGGCGCGCCGCCCCGGGAAGGAAGGGGAGCGCGTCCCACTCGAAGCGGAAGCGGACGCCCGACGCCTCGGCCATCTCGAGCGCGTGCCCCAGGAGGCCGAAGCCGGTGACGTCGGTCGCGGCCTTCGCTCCCGCCGCCCACGCGGCGCGCGCCGCGCCCCGGTTCAGCGCCTTCATCGAGGCGACCGCCGCGGCGACCTCGCCCTCCGAAGCGAGGCCGCGCTTGAGGGCCGTCGTGACCGTCCCCGTCCCGAGCGGCTTCGTCAGCCAGAGCCCGTCACCCGGCCGCGCGCCCCCCTTCGTCAGGAGACGGCCGGTCTCGCCGAAGCCGACGACGCAGAGCCCGTACTTCGGCTCCTTGTCCTGGATGGAGTGCCCTCCGGCGATCACGGCCCCTGCGGCGCGGACGGCCTCGGCGCCCCCTCGGAGCAGCTCGGCGAGCGTCGCGGCCGAGAGCTGCGGCGGGAAGGCGACGAGGTTCAGAGCGAGGACGGGCTCGCCCCCCATCGCCCAGACGTCGCTCATCGCGTTCGCGGCCGCGATGGCGCCGAAGTCGTACGGCTCGTCCACGACCGGCGTGAAGAAGTCGGTCGTCAGGATGAGCGCCCGCCCGTCCCCGAGGTCGAGGACCGCGGCGTCGTCCGGCTCGGCGAGCCCGACGAGGACGTCGGGGCGGGAGGCCGCGGGGAAGAGGTCACCGAGGACGCGCAGGACCTGCGCGGTCTGCCCGGGGGGCAGCTTCGACGCTCACCCCGCGCAGGAAGAGAGGCTCGTGAGCTTCCGGAAGACCTCGTCGCTCAACCCTCGCCTCCTTTCCGCGCGGCCGTGTCGGCGCGCCGTCGTTCCATTCGAGCCCGCTCCCTCGCCTCGAGGACGAGGCCGAAGCCGAGCCCGAAGAGCGCGAGGAGGAGTATGGCGGAGCCGTGCCAGACGAGGACGTGAGAAAGGTGCGTGATGGGGCAGTCGAGGTGGTAGACCCCCTCGGCGAGGAAGCCGGTCCCGGCGCCGGCGAGGAGCCCCGCGAGCCGGGCGCGGAGCGGCGCGGCCCGAAGGACGAGGAGGGCGGCGACGGCGAAGGCCGTCAGGCCGATGAAGCCCTGAAGGCCGGCGCAGGAGGGGCCGAACCTCAGGAGCGGGTCGTCGACCTCCATCCCGTGGCTCGCGCGGCGGGCCGCGACGGCGAGGGCGACGAAGAGGGCCGCGGCACCGCCGAGGGCGAGGAGCGCGGCGCCGCGCCCCGGTCCCCGCGCGGGAACCGCCTCGGCGAGCGCGAGCGCGACGAGCCCGGCGCCTGCGGCGACCTCGGCGAGGACGACGCCCCACGTCAGGAGGACGCCCAGCTCTGAGGCGTCGGAGCGGAGGCCCCGGAGGGCGAGGACGAGGGCCGCGGCGACGGCGGCCCAGGCGAGGAGGACGAGGGCGCGCCGCGCCGGCGAGGCGAGCGGGCGGACCGGCCGAAGGTCTCTCTCGACGGCGGCGCGAAGCGCGGGCGGGAGCGGTGTGCCGCTCATCGCGCCCCCTCGCGGGCGAGGAGCTCCCGGAGCTGACCCATGGCGCGGTGCGAGCGGAGCTTCGCGGCCATCGTCGTGACGCCGAGGACGGCCCCCACCTCCTGGAACGAGAGCCCTTCGACGTGGTGGAGGAGGAGCGCCTCGCGGCGGTCGACGGGGAGCGTCGCGAGGGCGCGCGAGACGAGGTCCCTCGAGGCGAGCGACTCGGCCTCGGCCGGGACGGGGAGGTCGGGCAGCTCGTCCGCGGGGAGCTCCTCGTTCCGGCCGCGCCTCCGGTCCGTGCGGCAGGCCATCAGGAAGACGTTGTGCGCGATGGCGTAGACCCACGCCTTCGCGGAGCGCGTCGGGTCGTACGTCAGCCGTGCGCGGTGGACGTTGAAGAACGTCTCCTGGAGGAGGTCGTCCGCTCGGGCCGCGTTCCGCGTGAGCGATGCGAGGAACGCCCTCACGGGGCCCGCGAGCTCGCCGTAGAGACTCTCGAACGCGGACTCGTCACCGCCCTGGTACGCCACCATCAGCTTCGCCAGCCTCTCCCGCGCCTCGATCTCGGACAACGCGCGGATCGTAGCCGCCCGGACCGACTCCGGGGAAATCGCGGCTCGCCCGCGGTCACGCTCCGCTCACTCGCCGATCACCACGGGTTCGTCACGTGGCAGGCGGCGCCGTTCTTCGCGAGGTACTCCTGGTGGTACTCCTCGGCGGGCCAGAACGTCTTCGCCGGCTCGACGACCGTCACGATCTTCCTCGCGCCGTACGCCTTCTGTGCGGCCCGCTCCGCGAGGACCTCCCGCGCCACCTTCTCCTGCCCGGCGTCGACGGTCCAGATCCCCGAGCGGTACTGGTCGCCGACATCGGGTCCCTGGCGGTTCAGCTGCGTCGGGTCGTGCATGGCGAAGAACGCCTCGACGAGCCTGCGGTAGGAGATCCGGTTCGCGTCGTAGACGACCTTCACCGTCTCGGCGTGCCCGGTGTCCCCGTCGCAGACCTGCCGGTAGGTCGGCTTCTCCGTCCGTCCCTGCATGTAGCCGCTCGTCGCCTCGAGGACACCCGGCCCGCGCGAGAACCAGTGCTGGACGCCCCAGAAGCAGCCGGCCGCGAAGTAGGCGGTCTCGGTCTTTACGGGGCGGCTCTCCGGCGGGACCGGCGCCCCCTTCTCGAGGAACGTGAGCGAGGCGGAGTTCAGGCAGTGGCGCTCGCCCGTCGGGGCCGGTCCGTCCTCGAACACGTGCCCGAGGTGGGCGCCGCAGCGGGCGCAGTCGATCTCGACCCGCTCCATGCCGAGCGAGCGGTCCACGGTCCGCGCCACGTGAGCGGGGTCGACCTCCCGGAAGAAGCTCGGCCAGCCGGTCCCCGAGTCGAACTTGTGCTCGCTCGAGAAGAGCGGGAGGCCGCAGACGACGCAGAGGTATGTCCCCTCCTTCTTGTTGTCGAGGAGGTTCCCGCAGAACGGGGCTTCCGTCCCGGCCTTCTGCGTCACGCGGTACGACTCCGGGGAGAGCCTCTTCGCGAGGACGGCGACTTCCTCGCGCGAACGGGGCGTGACGTCGTAGCCGGACTTCGAGAGGACGTGCTTCATCTTCTCCACCTTCTCGGGTTTCGTCTGCTCGCCGGCCGGAGGCCCCGCGAGCGAGCTCGACGGGCCGCAGGCGGCGAAGCCGGCCGCGAAGGCGAGGCCGGCGAGGAGGCGCGCGGCGCGAGGCCTCGTGCGATGCGGGACCGGCCGGGGAGGGCGGGGGGCAGGGGTTGCGAGCATCGTCGTCACGCTCCCTTGATGCTCGCAGGTCCGCTCCGGTTTCGCGAACGGATCGCCCGGAAGTCCATCGGGCGATCCGTTTCCTCGGCTGAAACCTTTTCGCCGCGCCGGCATCCCGAGTGCTGAAACCCGCGGACCGGCCAGCGTGGCCGGCCGAAACGAACGTGGCAGGCGAGGCCTGTCGAAAGAGGAGACACCATGAAGAGGAACCGTCCGTCCAACGTCTACCTGTCCGCCCTCGTGGCCGGCCTCGTCGCGAGCTCCGCTCTCGCGGCGGGCTCGCTCCGCGCCGACGAGAAGACGCCCGCCCCTTCGGGGACGCCGGCCGCGACGCAGAAGGACAAGAACGCCTGCGGCGGCCCGAACGGCTGCGGGGGCAAGAAGGCGGGAGACGAGAAGGGGGACAAGAAGGCCGGTCCCGAGGCGACCGACAAGCACGCCTGCAAGGGTCAGAACGCGTGCAAGGGGAAGGGGGGCTGCAAGACGGAGAAGAACGCCTGTCGCGGCCACAACGCCTGCAAGGGAATGGGCGGATGCCGCACGGACGGCAAGGCTGCGGCGCAGCCGACGGCGAAGCCGGCCTGATCGGACCGCGCGAGGGCGGCCCCGCGCCGAGGGGCCGCCCCGCCCGACCGGAGGACGACATGCGAAACCGATTCGGCCTGCCGATGCTCGGCTACGGCGTGGGCCTCCGGACGGTCCACTTCGCCGACCACCTCGAACGGCCGGGCACGGCCGACTTCCTCGAGGCGATCACCGAGAACTTCCTCGACACCGGAGGGCGGCCCCTCCACGTCCTCGAGCAGCTCGCGGAGAGGACGCCCATCGTCCTGCACGGCGTCTCGCTGAACGTCGGGAGCGTCGACCCGCTCGACCTCGAGTACCTCCGGGCGGTGAAGAAGCTCGCCCGGCGCGTCGACGCGCGCTGGGTGACCGACCACCTCTGCTTCACGGGCGTCGCCGGCCGGAACACGCACGACCTCCTGCCGCTCCCGCGGAACGAGGAGACGCTCGCGCACGTCGCCGCGCGCCTCCGCGTCGTGCAGGAGGTCCTCGAGAGGCCGGTCCACCTCGAGAACCCCTCCACCTACCTCGAGCTCGCCGCCTCCACGATGGGAGAAGCCGAGTTCCTCGGCCGCCTCGCCGACCTCTCCGGCTGCGGACTCCTCGTCGACGTGAACAACGTCTTCGTCTCCTCCTTCAACCACGGCCAGGACGCCGAGGCGTGGATCGACGAGATCCCGGCCGACCGGGTCGTCCAGGTCCACCTCGCGGGGCACACCGACCTCGGGACGCACCTCCTCGACACGCACTCCGACCACGTGAGGGACGAGGTCTGGACCCTCTACGCGCGGCTCGTCCGCCGCACGGGCCCCGTGACGACGCTCGTCGAGTGGGACGAGGAGATCCCGGCGCTCGACGTCGTCCTCGCCGAGGCGCGGAAGGCGCGATCCGTGGCCGAGGTCGCCCTCGGCGATCGCGACGGGCGTCGCGCGCGGGAGGCGGCGTGACGGCGGCCGGCCTCCCCCTCGCGCGCTTCCAGGCGTGGATGCAGACGGTGATCGTCCACCCCGGCGGCGTCGACGCGGGCCTCCGTTCGCCCTCCGCGCGGCAGCTCCTCCCGCCGTCTCGGCTCGGCGCCGTCGTCCGCGCGCACGGAGCGCTCTCTCCCGTCGAGCGCCTCGGGATCTACGCGTCGATGTATCCCCTCCGGACGGTCGAGGCTCTCCGCTCCGACTACCCGGCCCTCGCGAAGCTTCTCGGCGAGAAGAGGTTCGGCGCGTTCGTTCGGGAGTACGTCGCGGCGCACCCCTCCACGAGCTTCACGCTCGCCCGGCTCGGCGACCGGCTTCCGTCGTTCGTCGCCGCGTGGGGGCCGATGCGCGGACGGGGCCTTCGCGAGGACGTCGCCCGCCTCGAGAAAGCCGCGGCGGCCGTCTTCGACGCCGCGGACGTCGCTCTCCTCGGCGCCCCCGCGCTGGCGGAGGCGCTCGAGTCGGAGGGGGAATCGCTCCGCCTCGTCGCCGCGCCCGCGTTCGCGATCCTCACCGTACGGCCGGGAGCGGTCGCGGCCCTCGACGCGGTCCTCGAGGACTCTCCGGCCCCCACCTCCGCCGGGCGAGGCATCGTCCACGTCGCGTTCTACCGGAGGGACTTCACCGTCCTCCGCCGCACCCTAGACCCGGTACCGGGCCGGCTCCTCGCGGCTCTCGTCGCGGGCTTCCCGCTCGGAGAGGCGCTCGCCCGTGCGGCGAGCCCGCGCCCTCCGGCGCAAATCGTGGCGGGCTGGCTCGCGGAGTGGAGCGCGCTCGGCGCCTTCGCCCGGGCCGGGGTCGCCCCCGGCCCGAGCGTCGCGAGCTAGCCCTTCGGCTCCTCGTCCGGTGCGAAGCGCCGGACGAGGAGCGCGTCGAGCGAGAGCGCGCCCGCCCCGAACCCCGCGAGCGACCCGAGGAGGAGGAGGTAGAGGAGCTCGATTGCGCCGAAGAGGTCGGAAGCGCTCCCGAGGTCGGCGCGCCTCGCGGTGAGGAGCGCGACGACCATCGTCGCTGCGAGCGGGACGGAGGCGACACGCGTGAAGAGCCCCGCGAGGAGGAGAGCTCCTCCGGCAATCTCGACGCCCGCCACGAACGGCGCCTGCAGCTGCGGGGCCGGGATGCCGAGGCTCTCGAAGTAGCCGACGACGCGCGGCAGGTCGTGGAGCTTCCCCCAGCCCGACTGGACGAAGACGGTTCCGAGCGCGACACGCGCGGCGGCGAGCGGGAGCCAGGAGAGGGAGGATGAGGCGCGGAGGACGAACGTGCGGGCGGCGAGCAGGCGGCGGATCATCGAGTCTCCTTTCCCGATCCGATGCCGCGAAGGGCGCGCCGGTTTCGGCGCGGGGCCGGCGCGCCGGCGTCGGGTGGCATGATCCGGGCTCTCATGCGCGTCACAACTGGGGCGGTCGGCCGCGGAGGCACGTGCGCCCTCCGCGGCGTTCGGGCGGCGTTCGCCCTCCTCGCGCTCCTCGCCGCGCGTCCCGCGGCCGCTCAGGAGCTCACCCTCTTCGGCGGCGCCTCCACTGCGCGCGACCTGGACGAGAGCACCTACGCCTGGAAGGTGGAGTACCGCCAGGGGCTCGGCGAGCACTTCGAGGTCACGTACTCGTGGCTGAACGAGGGGCACGTCACGGGGCACCACCGGGACGGTCACGGGTTGCAGCTCTGGGCTCGCGAGAGGCTTCGCGACGGGCGGCTCTCGCTCGCCGTCGGGGCCGGGGCGATGCGGTACTACGACACGGTGGACTCGCACCCCTGGCGGCCTTACGCGAACGAGCACGGCGTTGCCGGGCTCTTCAGCGCCGACGCGGCCTACTACTTCGGGAACCGCTGGGTCGTGCGGGCCGAGGCGAACGTCGCCTGGGCGCCTCCGTCGAGCACCGACGCCTGGAACGTCCTCGCGGGCCTCGGCTACCAGCTCGCGCCTCCGGAAGCGCCTGGATCGCGCCCGAGGCCTGCGAGTCAGGACGAGCCGACGACCCGAAACGAGGTGACGGTGTTCGTGGGCCAGACCGTCGTCAACGGCTTCGAGAGCGCGAAGGCGCTCGCCTGGGCCGTGGAGCTCCGGAAGGGGTTCGGCCGCTTCTTCGACGCCTCCGTCTCGTACGTCCACGAGGGGGACTCGCGGCTCGTCCGTCGGGCGGGGTTCGGCGTGCAGGGCTGGCTCGGCCGGGCGTTCCTCGACCGGAGGCTCACGGTCTCGCTCGGCGTCGGCGTCTACCTCGCAACCGACGAGTACAAGCCGCTGCACACGGAGGGTGATTCGAGGACGATCGCCGGCCTGATCACGCCGAGCGTGAGCTATCGGTTCGGCTCGCGCGCCCTCGCGCGCTTCAGCTGGAACCGGATGGCGAGCTCGTACCACCGCGACACGGACGTCTTCCTCCTCGGTGTCGGCCGGCGGTTCTGAGCGGCGCCCCGGTCGGGGCCGCTCACCTCAGGCGTCGATCGCCCTCATCGCCATCTCCGGGTAGCGCGGCCCCGCGGTGAATCCCTTCGGGGCGACGGCTTCGATCCGCGCGAGGTCGGCGGGGGCGAGCGAGACGCCGAGCGCGCCGACGTTCTCCTCGAGTCGGGCGCGGCGCTTCGTGCCGGGGATCGGGACGACGTCAGCCCCCTGCGCGTGGAGCCAGGCGAGGGCGAGCTGGGCCGGCGTGCACCCCTTCTCGCGCGAGATCTCCTCGACCTTCGCGAGGACGTCGAGGTTCTTCGCGAAGTTCTCGCCCTGGAAGCGCGGGGCGAGGCGGCGGTAGTCCCCTTCGGGGAGGTCCGCGAAGCGCCGGAACCGCCCCGTGAGAAACCCTCGGCCGAGCGGGCTGTAGGCGACGAACCCGATGCCGAGCTCGCGGCAGACCGCCAGGGGGCCCTCCTCGGGGTCCCGCGTCCAGAGGGAGTACTCGGTCTGGAGCGCGGAGACCGGGTGGACGGCGTGCGCCCGGCGGATCGTGGCGGGGGAGGCCTCCGAGAGCCCGAGGAAGCGGACCTTCCCCTCCTTCACGAGCTCGGACATCGCGCCGACCGTCTCCTCGATCGGGACGGACTTGTCGACGCGGTGCTGGTAGTAGAGGTCGATCACCTCGACCCCGAGGCGCGCGAGGGAGCCCTCGCAGCACGACCGGACGTACTCGGGCCGGCCGTTGACGCCGAGGAAGGCCCCGTCGGCCCCGCGCATGTTCCCGAACTTCGTCGCGAGGACGACCTCGCTCCGCCTCCCGCGGATCGCCTTTCCGACGAGGAGCTCGTTCGTGTGCGGGCCGTACATGTCGGCCGTGTCGAGGAACGTGACGCCGAGGTCGAGCGCGCGGTGGACCGTCGCGACCGACTCGGCGTCGTCGCGCCCCGCGTAGAACTCCGACATCCCCATGCAACCGAGCCCCTGGGCCGAGACGACGAGGCCCTGCGTTCCGAGCGTGCGTGATTCCATGGGCGACCTCCTGCGCGGGATGGAGGGGCGGTGGCCCGCGCCCGCACGGCGAGAACGTAGCACGCGGGACGCTCCGGAGAGACGAGCTCGCCCGCCCGCGCGCGGGGTGCTCACAGGCCCATCCGTCCCGGTCAGGTCCGCTTTGTTGCGAGGGCCGCGAGCGCGGCCTATCGTTCGAACCCCGCTCCAGATCCATCGTCTCCCCGGGCGTTTGCCCGGGTCTTCGCGCCCGGACGGGCAGGAGGAAGACGCCCATGTACGAAACGGTGTATCCGGCCGAAGGCACGCGGCGCGACGGCGCCGGTTCTCGGGAAGAGAGCGGCCCGCGATCCGCGGCCGCGCTCCTCGCGCTCGCGAGCGTCCTGTGCGCCACGTCCCTGCGCCTGGACGCGGCGACGAACACATGGGCCCCGATCGGCCCCGCGGGCGTCGAGGTGAAGGCGCTCGCGGTCTCGCCCGCGAGCCCGTCGACCATAGTCGCCGGGACGCCGAGCGGCTACGCGGTCACGACGAGCGGCGGCGCGAGCTGGAACGCCGTGACGACCGGATACGAGACGTTCGCGCTCGCTTTCGACCCGTCGGACCCCGCCATCGTCTACGCAGCGACCGGAGGCGCCCTCGCCCGGAGCGCCGACGGCGGCGCCACGTACACCCCCGTCCTCCTGGACTCGGCGTACTGCGTCGTCATCGACCCGACCTCGCCGCACGTCGTCTATGCCGGGACGACGGACCACGTCTACAAGAGCGTCGATCGAGGCCTCCACTGGACGCCGGTCTACACCGGCCCCGGCCACAGCTTCGTGAACGCGATCGCCGTCGACCCCATCGACCCCCGGGTCGTCTGGGCCGCGATGACGTTCGGCGGGCTCCAGAAGAGCATGAACGGCGGCGCGACCTGGAGCGCGGTCTCCGGGGCGGCCCCGATGGGGATCTCGGCGATCGCCGTCCACCCGACGACGTCCTCGACCGTCCTCGTCCTCGGGATGAGCGGCGTGGCGCGAACCACGGACGGGGGAGCGACCTGGAACGGCGTCGTGGACCTCTGGGGATCCGACGGGGACCTCGTGGCCGACCGGGCCGCTCCCGGCACGTTCTACGCGGCGGGGTCGAACGGCGTCGTCCACACGGCCGACGGGGGCGCGACCTGGAACCACCTCGACGCGGGCCTCACGAACCTCGACGTGAACGCGCTCGCGATCGACCCGTCCGACCACACGCGTCTCTACGCGGGGACGAACGGCGGCGGCGTCTTCGCGATGACGGTCGGCTCGGGCGGCGCTCCGACGCTCCGGGTCACCTCGCCGAACGGCGGCGAGGTCTGGCCGGCGGGGACCACCCAGCCGATCACCTGGACCTCGACGGGTCCCATCGCGAACGTGAGGATCGAGTACTCGACGACGTCGCCCTGGGGCGGGGAGCTGGTCGACCCGAAGACGATCGTCGCGAGCGTCCCGAACACGGGCTCCTACCCGTGGATGGTCGCGGAGTCGATGTCTCCCGTCTGCCACGTCCGGGTGAGCGACGTCGGCGGCGCCGCCTCGGACACGAGCGACGCCCCGTTTCAGATCGTCTCGTGCGGCTTCACGGGCCTGAACCCTCCCTTCTCGCAGTCGTTCGCGGCCGCGGGGGGACGCGGCTCGATCCAGGTGACCTCCTCCGCCGGCTGTCCATGGACGGCGGCGTCGGAGGTCCCATGGGTCGTCGTCACGGAGGGCGGGAGAGGCGCCGGCTCCGGCTCGCTCACCTACTCGGTCGCGCCGAACCTCGATCCGTCGTCGCGCTCCGGGACGCTCCGGATCGGGACGGCGACGTTCACCGTCGACCAGTCGGGCGGCACGCCCTCGACCGAGGGGGTCCTGTTCGTCCCGGTCGTCCTCGACGTCTTCGGCGTCGCCCCGTCGCACTACACGTCCGAGCTGACGCTGACGAACCGCTCTTCCCGCGACGCCCACGTCCGGCTCGCCTACACGGGCGCCGGGACGATCGGCGGCGGCTCCGGCTCGGCGGAGCTGACGCTGCCGGCGGGCCGGCAGGTCGTCGAGCCCGACGCCCTCGCCTACCTCCTGCGGCTCGGCGCGCCGGTCCCGTCCTCGGGGAACAGGGGAGGGACCCTCGCGGTCGGGGTCAGCGGCGTCTCGTCGCTGTCGGAAGTGGCCGCCACCGTCCGGACGACGACGGCCGTGTCGAACGGGCAGGCGGGGCTCGCCTACGGCTCCGTTCCGGTCTGGAAGGCTCTCGCGGGGACGGCCTGGGTCTGCGGGCTCCGCGAGAACGCGACGGACCGATCGAACGTGGCGATCCAGAACGCGGGCGGTCCGGCGGACGGGACCGTCACGCTCCGCCTCACCGTCTGCTCCGGCGACTCGTCGGCGCGTTTCGTCCGCGCCGACGAGACCCTTCCGCCCGGCGGGTTCCTGCAGGTGAGCGGCATCCTCGGCCTGCACGGGCTGACGAACGGCTACGTGAAGGTGGAACGTGTCGGCGGCGCGGCGCCCTTCTACGCCTACGGCGTCGTGAACGACCAGGCGAACTCCGACGGCTCCTTCGTCCCGCCGCAGCCCGCGACGACCGTCTCCCTCTCCGGCCTGACGGTCCCGGTCGTCCTGGAGTCGGGCGTCTACACGAGCGAGCTCGTGGCGACGAACTGGTCGGACCGCGCGCGGACGCTCACGCTCACGTTCGTCTCCGACCAGGTCGGCCTCGCGGGGAACGCCGCCTCGGTCGCGCTCCCGCTCGGCGCCGGGTCGCAGGCGATCCTCCCGAACGTCTTTCAGTACTTCCGCGACCACGGCGCCCCGGGGATCGGCGCCGCCGGGAGCGGGTACGTCGGCGCCCTCTTCGTCACGTCGGCGGACGGCGACCTCTCCGGCATCGTCGTCGGTGCCCGCACCTCCTCGCCCGGGGGCGGCGGCCGCTACGGTCTCTTCTACCCGGCCACGCCGGCGGGCGCCGGCTCCGACGACTCGGCCTGGATCTACGGCCTCCGGCAGGACGCGACGAACCGGACGAACCTCGCGATCGTGAACACCGGGGAGGGCGGCGGCGGCGAGGACGTCTTCGCGGTCGACGTCTACGACGGCGCGACCGGACGGCTCGTCCACACCGAGAGCGGCATCGTCGTGAAGGCCCGGAGGTGGAGGCAGGAGAACGTGGTGCTGTCGCGGTGGGCGCCCGGCGTCACGAACGGCTACGCGCGCGTGCGGCGGACCTCCGGCGCCAACCCGTTCCTCGCCTACGCCGTCATCAACGACGGCGGCGCCCCCCAGCAGAGGAGCGACGACGGGGCCTTCGTGCCGGCGTCGGACTGACGGGCCTCGGGACGAAGCGGGACGCGGCTGGAGCAGGCGAGGGACAGGGGCCTCGCCGCCGCTCGTGAGACGGCCGCCCCCGCCCGCCCGATCCGCGCTTGTCCCGCCCGCTTCGCGCCCCTATCCTGACGCGATGGCTCGCAGGACGTCGGGGCGGGACCGGCCGTGAAGCTCCGGCTCGGAGGTCGCTCGAGCCGGCTGCTCGCCGCGACGTTCCTGCTCGCAGCCGGCGCCGTGGCGAGGGCGGACGAGCGGTTCACGCTCTCGGGCGACCTCCGCCTGCGGCATACGGTCCTCGGCAACGTCGGCCTCAGGGACGTCGATCCGAACGCCGACCGGACGTTCCAGCGCTATCGTCTCCGGCTCCGCGCCGACGCGGCGCTGGCCGGTCCGGTCCGCGCGACCGCGAGGCTCCTCTGGGAAGGCCGGCACTACGCGAAGCCCGACGGCGCCGCCTGGCCGGTGGCGGGCTTCGAGTCGTGGTACGGCGGGGCGCTCCTCTTCGACCTCCTCGCGCTCGAAGTCGAGGCCCCCGGCAGGCTGCCGTTCGTCGCTCGGGTCGGGCGACAGGAGATCCTCCTCGGCGACGGCTGGCTCGTGCAGGACGGGACGCCGATCGACGGCTCGCGGACGGGCTACTTCGACGCCGCCCGGCTCACGTTCGGCGCCGCCTCGGCGGGAAGGACGATCGACCTCGTCTGGCTCGACCAGTCCGCGGACACCGGGCGATTCCCTCGTCCGCTCCTCGGCGGCTCCGAAGACCAGCTGGAGCAGGGCGAGCGCGGGGCGATCCTCTGGGCGCACGACGAAAGGCTCGTGAAGCGGACGAAGCTCGACGCGTACGTCGTCTGGAAAGACGCACGTGCGAACGCGGCTTCGGGGAACCTCCGCGTGAACAACGGGGCTCCCTTCCCTTCTCCTTCCGACTCGGGAGAGGTCCTCACGCTCGGAGGGCGTGTCGAGGTCGTACCGGCGGCGGGCTGGGAGCTGAAGGCCGAAGGAGCGGCCCAGAGCGGTCGGCGCAACGGCAGCGACCTCCGATCGTTCGGGGTCACCGGGCGGGTGACGCGGCGGTTCGGCCGGGGCCGCGAGCACCGAGCGCACCTGGGGTTCGAGCACCTCTCGGGCGACGACCCGGCGAGCGGCCGCGACGAAGCGTTCGACCCCCTCTGGGGCCGCTGGCCGCAGTGGAGCGAGCTCCTGATCTACCAGTGGCCGCTCGACTCCCGCGTGGGCGAGGCGACGAACGTGCGGCGGCTCGGCGCGGGGCTCCTGCTGCAGCTCGGGGCGGACTCGTCGCTCGCGCTGGACTTCCACCTCCTCGGCGCGGACGAGAGGAACGCCCGTTACGCCGCGCAGGCGGCGAACCTCGGAGGGGGCCGAGACCGCGGGCTGCTCGTCACGGGGCGTTGGCGCAAGGCGTTCGACGCACACGTCTCGGCGCACCTCCACGCCGAGTACTTCCGCCCGGGCGACTTCTACGCCGCTCACCGGAGGGACGAGTCGTACTTCGCCCGCGCGGAGCTGAACCTGGCGTTCTGACCCTGCGTGCGAGAACGGCCGGGCGCGACGCTATGATGTCGCGGCCACGACCGCTGCGCCGAGGAGGACGCCGATGTCCGAGCCGAAGATCGCCGCGCAGGAGCCCGTCCGCGTGAGCCTCGAGGCGGGGAAGACGTACGCCTGGTGCCGTTGCGGGCTCTCGAAGAGCCAGCCGTTCTGCGACGGCTCGCACCGGGGGACGGAGCTCGCGCCCCTCGTCTGGAAAGCCGAGGAGGCGAAGGAGGCGTGGCTCTGCCAGTGCAAGCGGACCGGGAACGCCCCGTTCTGCGACGGGACGCACGAGAAGCTTCCCTAGAGGGCGAGCAACGCTCTCGTTCCGGGCCGCGATCCGACCTCCGGCCGGGGGCGTAGGGGGACTCGAAGGAGGAGCGGGATGGGATCTCTCGACGGCATCGAGGTCCGGACGATCGACGGGAAGGCCGAGACGCTCGCGAAGCACGCGGGGAAGGCGCTCCTCGTCGTGAACGTCGCGAGCAAGTGCGGCTTCACGCCGCAGTACTCGGGGCTCGAGGCGCTCTGGAGGAAGTACCGCGACCGGGGCCTCGTCGTCCTCGGCTTCCCGTGCGACCAGTTCGGCCACCAGGAGCCGGGAAGCGAGGAGGAGATCCAGGCCTTCTGCTCGCGGACTTACGGCGTGACGTTCCCGATGTTCGCGAAGGTGGAGGTGAACGGGGACGGCGCCCATCCGCTCTTTCGGCACCTGAAGAAGGCGGCTCCGGGGCTGCTCGGGACCGAGGCGATCAAGTGGAACTTCACGAAATTCCTCGTCGCCCCGGGGAGCACGACGGTGACCCGATTCGCCCCGAACGACGCCCCGGAGAGCCTCGCGGCCGCGATCGAGAAGGTCCTCCCGGGCTGAACCTCCTTCAGCCGGCGCCTTCCTCCAGAGAGAACGAGATCGTCGCGCCTGCCCCGGGCGCGCCTTCGGCCCGGACGACGCCCCCGTGGCGCTCGACGATCCGCCGCACTACGGCGAGCCCGACCCCGGTCCCCTCGAAACCCTCGGCGCCGGGGAGCCTTTCGAAAGTCCGGAAGATCCTCTCCGCCTGCGCGGGCTCGAAGCCGATTCCGTCGTCCGAGACGAACCAGAAGGTCCGCCCTCCCTCGTTTCGGGCGCCGATCTCGAGTCGCCTGCGGTCTTGCCGCGCGCTGAACTTGAGGGCGTTCCCGACGAGGTTCGCGAGCACCTGGCGGACGAGGCTCTCGTCGCCGACTGCGGCCGGGAGAGGGTGAATGAGGACGTCGGTCCTCTCGCGCTCCCCGGGGACGAGCAGCTCGTCGAGCACGGAGCGGGCGAGGCGCTCCATGTCGATCGGTCCCGTCCGGAGCGGCTGGCGCCCGGCTCTCGAGAGGGCGAGGAGACTCTCCACCAGCTCGGACATCCGGCGGACGTTTCGCCGGATCGCGCCGAGGTGCCGGCGGCCGTCCTCGTCGAGGCGATCCTCTTCCTCCGCCAGCAGCGCCGCGTAGCCGTCGAGCGCTCGGAGCGGCGCGCGCAGGTCGTGCGAGACGGAGGAGGTGAACGCCTCGAGCTCGCGGTTGAGGTGCTCGAGCTGGGCGGTCCGTTCCCGGACCCTCGTCTCGAGCTCGGCGTTCGCCTTCAGCACCGCCTCCTGCGCGCGGACCCGCTCCGTGTCGTCCTCGCAGAACGCCAGGACGCGGCCGTCCTCCAGCCGGATCGCCGTGAGGGAGACGTGCCGGGGCGTGCCGTCCTTCCGCCGGAGGCGCCACTCGGTCGTCCGGGAGGGGGCGGACGGCTCGCCGGCCGCGAGCCGGAGGGGCGAGTCGCCGCCCCCTTCGCCCAGCAGGAACGAGACGTTCGCGCCGAGCAGCTCGACGGCGTCGTACCCGGAAAGGAGGCTCGCCGCCGGGTTGACGTCGAGCAGCCGCCCCGCGTCGTCGGTCACGAGGATCGCCACCGGCGAGCTCCGGAAATAGCTCCGGTAGCGCGCCTCGCTCTCCTGCAGCTCGTGGTGCTTCTTCTCGAGCTTCCGGGCCAGCGCCTGGTCGTGCCGGGCCAGGAACGCGACCTCCTCGGCGAGGCCTCCCGTCCGCGCGTCGTCGCTCACCGGGATCCTCTCCTCGAGGAGCCGCCGGATCGCGGCGAGCAGGGTGTCCGGCTCCGTCGGCTTGCGGAGGAAGAGGTCTCCTCCCGCCTCGAGGGCGACCCGCTCGTCCTCGGCCTCGGTATAGGTCGCGGTGTAGAAGACGAACGGCACGTTCCGGAGGGACGCGTCCCCCTTCATCGCGCGGCAGAGGAGGAAACCGTCCATCTCGGGCATCAGGATGTCGGAGATGACGAGGTCGGGAGCGCGGCGCCGGGCCGCGGCGAGGGCCTCGCGGCCGTTCGAGGCCGACTCCACCTCGAGCCCCTCGCCCCCGAGGAGGACCTCGAGGAGGTATCGGTTCTGCGATTCGTCGTCCACGACGAGGACGCGGGTCACGGACGGACCTCCGGTCGCACGTAGCTCACGACCTCGTCGAGGAACGTGTCGGGATTGATCGGCTTCTCGACGTAGCCGGTGCAGCCGGCTTCGAGGCAGCGTTCGCGGTCGCCGAGCATCGCATACGACGTGACGGCCACGATCGGGACGCCGTCGAGGGCCCGAATCCGGCGCAGCTCGCGCGCCACGGCGTGGCCGTCCATTCCGGGGAGCTGGATGTCGAGGAGGACGAGCTCGAAGCGGCCGGACCGCGCCTCCTCGAGCGCACGCGGGCCGTCCGGCGCCGCGACGACGGTCCATCCGGCTCCCTCGAGCAGGAAACGGACGAGGTAGAGGTTCTGCTCGTTGTCCTCGACGACCAGGACGTTTCCGCTCATCGCCCCTCCGTGCCGATGTCGGCCGGGGCCTCTCCGGCGGGAAGCCGGAAGCTGAACGTGCTCCCTGCGCCGGGAGCGCTCTCGACGGTGATCTCGCCCTGGAGCATCTCGGCGAGCCGCCGGCAGATGGAGAGCCCGAGGCCGGTCCCTTCGAAGCGACGGGTGAGGCCCGACTCGAGCTGCTGGAACGGCCGGAACAGGTTCGGGAGGTCCTCGGCGGCGACGCCGATGCCGGTGTCGCGGACGCGTGTGACGACCCACGGACCCTCGCGGGAGGCGCTCACCGTCACGCTCCCCGTCTCCGTGAACTTCACCGCGTTGGAGACGAGGTTCAGGAGGACCTGCTCCACGCGCCGCCGGTCGCTCCGGACCGTCCCGATGGCGGGGTCGACCTCCGCCACGAGGAAGAGGCCCTTCCTTTCGGCGGCCGGCGCGAGGGCGCGCAGGCATCCCTCGACGGCCTCCCTCAGCACGAACGGCGCGGACGACACGCGGAGCTGGCCCGCCTCGATCTTCGAAAGGTCGAGGACGTCGTTGATCAGGGCGAGGAGGTGCTGCGCGCTCGACTTCACCATCCCGAGCTGGCGGGACTGCTCCTCCGTCAGAGGACCGCTGAGCCCCTTCAGGAGGACTCCCGTGAACCCGATGATCGAGTTGAGGGGCGTCCGGAGCTCGTGCGACATCGTGGCGAGGAACGCCGACTTGAGCCGGTCGGCCGCCTCGGCCCGGTCGCGCTCGACGGCGAGCTCGGCCGTGCGCGAGGCCACGAGCTCCTCGAGGTGCTCGCGGTGTCGCGCGAGCTCCTCCTCCGCCCGCTTTCGCTCGCTGATGTCCCGGTCGATCCCCATGACGACGTCGCGCCCCCCGAGCTCGAGCAGGCACATCGACGTCTCCATCGGGAAGGTCGTCCCGTCCTTGCGGACGTGGACCGACTCGACCGTGATGACACCCTTCGCCCGCAGCTGCTCGACGAAGCGCGCGCGGCCCTCCGGGCCCCCCTTCGTCTGCGCCCGGACCTCTTCAGGGTGCAGGAGGTTGATGCTCCGCCCGACGAGCTCCTCGCGGGCGTACCCGTTCATCCGGCACGCCTGGGTGTTGCAGTCGAGGATCTCGAGCGTCTCCGGGTCCGTTATGAAGATCCCGTTGGGGCTGCTCTCGAAGAGGGTCCGGAAACGCGCCTCGCTCTCCTTCAGCGCCTCCTGGGTGCGCGCCGTCTCGCTCCTCGCCGCCTCGATCTCCTGCGCCGTGAGGATCCGGAGCTTCCCCGTCTCCGTGAGCTCCGGCGACGCGGTTCCTCGCGTGGCGACCTTCGCGGAGCCCTCCGGGTGCGGCGTGCAGTGTTCGGTCATTCGGTTTCCTCGTCGCGGCCGGGGCCCACGGAGAACCGGAGCGGAGCCCAGCATAGAAGGTTCCGGGACCGGCACAAAGGGCGCACTCGCGGTCCGGATCGCGGACGGCCGGCGGCTAGAATCGCCGCGTGTCGCGGCCCGTGCTCCTCGCCCGCCGTCTGGGAGCGCTCGTCGCCCTCCTCGTTTCGGGCCTCGGCGGGGCGGCCGGGGCGGCGAGGCTCACCGAGCCGGAGCTCGCCCGACTCGAGCGGGAGGCGGAGTCCCGGCCCCGGCCGGCGCTCGAGAGCCTGTCGGCCCGGCTGGAGGGAGCCACGGAGCCGGACGAGCGGGCCCAGCTCCTGAACGTCCGGGCCGGCGCCCTCATCTACCTCAGCGAGCTGGACGAGGCGCGGGCCGTCCTCGCCGAGGCGGAGGAGGCCGCACGCAGGGCGTCGATGCCGCTCGAGATCGCGACGACCTCCCTCAACCGGGCGACGATCCTCTTCCGGACGAGCGACTACGGTGAAGCCTACGCCGAGGTCAGCCGGGCGATCCAGGCGTTCGGCGAGCTCGGGGCGAAGCGGCGGCTCGCGAAGGCGAGCAGCCGGGCCTTCACGATCCTGACCCAGCTGGGCGACTACGAGCGCGCGCTGGCCTTCGGGGAGCGGGCGCTGGCGCTCGCGGAGGAGGTCGGGGACTCCTTCAGCCGCGGCGCCTACCTGAGCAACATGGCGTACCTCCACTACCGGAAGCGGGAGTACGACCGGATGCTCGATTTCGCGAAGCGGGCGCTCGCGGCGTACGAGGCGGTCGGCGAGACGAGCCTCGTCAGGTACCCGCTCATCAACGCCGGGGTCGCGTTGCTCGAGCTGGGACGGCCCGCGGAGGCGGAGGAGTACCTCCTCCGGGCCCGCGCGATCGCGATCGCGGGGGACGACCGGGTCAACGAGGTCGTGACCCGCAAGTTCCTCGCGCGGACGTGGCGCGCCCTCGGACAGCCCGGCCGGGCGCTCCCGGAGGCGGAGGCGGCTCTCGCGCTCGCCCGGCAGATCGGGAACAGGTTCGAGGAGAAGAACGTCCTCCTCGAGCTCGGCGCGAGCCACGAGGCCGCCGGGAGGCCGGAACAGGGCTACCGTTCCCTGAAGCAGGGACTGACGCTCCTCGAGGAGATCCAGGGCGCCGAGGTCCATCGGAAGGTCTCGGCGGTCCAGGAGCAGCTCGAGATCGAGAAGCGGGAGGGGCAGATCCGCCTCCTCCGCAAGGAGCAGGAGCTTGGCGAGCTCGCGCTCCGGAGCCAGAGGACGATCCGCAACTACCTGATCGCCCTCCTGGCGGTCGCGCTCGCCGCCGGCGCGGGGGCCTATCGGGCCTACGCTCAGAAGAAGCGCGCCGCCGAGACGATCGGCCGGCAGAACGCCGAGCTCCTCGCGATCGACCGGATCGCGCGGGACATCAACAAGGAGGTCGACCTCCGGGCTCTGATCGAGTCGATCCTCCGGCACTCCCTCGAGCACTTCCCCCAGGCGGGGCGGGGCGGGTTCCTCACCCTCTCCGACGAGGATTGCCGCTTTCGCTCCCTCGTCTCGTTCGGCTATCCCGAGTCGGCGCTCGAGAAGGTCGCGCTCGCGGAGGAGGTGGCCCGGGCGAGGTACGTCGAGGCGGGGGAGGAAGTCGCCGAGGGGCTCCACGTCGTGAGGCGGCCGGGATCGCTGGAGGGCCTGGGAGAGGCGTACCGGCCGGCCGAATCGCTCCTCGTCTTCGTCATACGGGACGAGAGCTCGACGCTCGGCTACCTCGTCCTGGAGAGCGTCGACGATCCTGCCGCGTTCGACCGGATCGACGTTCGTCAGGTGAAGACGCTTCACGAGCACATCATCTCGGCGGTCCAGAAGGCCCGGCGGCTCCGACAGGTGGAGCGGCTCTCGCGGACCGACCCATTGACCCGGCTCGCGAACCGGCGCCACGTCCAGGAGCGCCTGGCGCTCGAGGTGGAGCGCGCCAGCCGCTACGGAACGCCGTTCCTCGTGGCGATGTGCGACCTCGACGACTTCAAGAACGTGAACGACACGCTCGGGCACGACTGCGGGGACGAGGTCCTCCGGTCGACGGCCCGGCTCCTCTCCGAGAGCTTCCGGCGCACCGACCTCGTCGGCCGGTGGGGCGGCGAGGAGTTCCTCGTCCTCCTCCCGGAGACGGAGCGGGAAGGGGGGCGGATCGCGCTCGAGAAGGTGCGCGCGAAGCTCGAGGCGCTGCCGCTCGTCTACGCCGGCGCGCCGCTCCGGGTGACGGTCTCGATCGGAGTCGCGGCCTTCGTCCGGGGCGAGCGGCTGGAAGACCTCGTCGCCCGCGCCGACGCGGCGCTCTACGAGGCCAAGCGCTCGGGGAAGAACCGCGTCGTCGTCGCGACGGGGTGACCGGGCGGCGCTACGCGCCGGCTCGGAACCCGCACCTCGTCCCGCCCCGCGCGAGACGCGCCTTCGAGGCGGCGAAGTCTCTCCAGACCGGGTCGGTTGCCTTCGCGTGGCAGGGGAGGCAGGCGCCGACGGCGAGGGCGCGGCGGAGCTCGCTCGCGTCGAGCGAGCGGAGGCCGACGCGGGTGCCGATCCCGGGCGAGTGGGCGTCGAGGCGGGTCCAGCCGTCGGCGGCCATCCGGGCGTCCTCCGCGGCAGGCTCGACCGGACGGAACGTCGCCGCGGCGCTCCCGAAGGAGAGCGCCCCGGTGCCCAGTCCGAGCGCCCACGCGGAGAGATGGCAGCTCGCGCAGTCGCGCGCCTTCTTCCCGGTGGAGTGCGGGTCGAGGGACGCGTAGAGCCGGCGCGAGACGCGCGGGCCGGAGACCGCGGCGGCGTCGAGCTCCATCACCATCCCGGGGATCGCCGGGGCGATTCGGCCGTCCGGCCTCACGGCGAGCGCCGGAGGCCGTGCGTCGTACCCCTCGGAGCTCTCGACCCAGCGCCCCGGCGTCTCGGCCGCCTTCGCGAAGTCCCACTGCGCGCCCGCGGGGTCGTAACGCGTGTGGCAGGTCGAGCAGGTCGGCGCCCAGGCGGAGTGGCAGGCGCTGCACGTGAGGCGCTCGTGGCCGGGGAGGCGATGGTTCGCGTCGGCCGGAGTCGGCCTCGTGGCGAGCGCGACTCCCTGCCGCTTGCGGAGCGTCGACCACCCGCCCTCCGACGGGCGGAGGTTCCAGACCGGCGTCCCGTGCCGGCCGAGGCGGACACGCTCGCCGGGCGGCCGCGTCTCCCCCTGCTGCCGGAGCAGGTCGCGGGTGATCGGGTCCCTCACCTCGGCCCAGGTCGTCTCGCCTCCCTCGCGGACGGGGCCGTGGCATGCCTCGCAGGTGATCTCGACCTGGCTCTCGGAGTGCTCGTGCGTGGTCCCGTCGCCCATCAGGTCGGTGTGGAGGTGGCAGTCGACGCACGAGAGGCCGGCGCGGCGGTGGACGTCCACCTCGGCGTGCGCGGCGGGGCGCCCGTCGTGGAGCGTCGTCGCGGCCGAGCCGAGCGCGGCGGCCTGCGCCGGCTCGACTTCGTAGAGCCCTTCGTACGTCAGCGCGATCCTCCCGCTCCGGCTGTGGCAGCCGAGGCAGCGGTCGTCGGTGACGCGGGCGTCGACGGCGGGATGCGGCCGCGGCACCGCGCCCGGGAGCCGGCGCGCGACGTGGCAGGCGGAGCAGCCGCTGCCGTTGCCGTGAATCGCGTCGTCCCGGCTGGCGCGGAGCGCGTGGAGGTGGCAGCCCGCGCAGAGCTTCGCGAGGTGATCTTCCGCGGGGGTCCGCTCCTCCTTCGCGAGGAGGTCGGCCATCGTGGCCGTGCCGCGCGGCTGGGGGATCTCGCCGAAGGCCCACCGGTTCACCGAGACGATCCCGCTCGCCCGCGCCATGAGCGAAGAGGCGACGCGGGCCGTCTCGCGAACGTGGCAGCCGCTCCGGCCGCAGGTGCGCGCGACGCTCCGGAGCGCGCCCGGCTCCGGCTCCATTCCGGCGTGCGCGCGCCCCTTGTCGAACGCGAGCGGGTTGCCGAGGTGGCAGGAGGAGCAGCCGACGGCGGCGCGGGCGTGCGCCCCGCCGGGGTCCTCCTCGGGGCGGACGTGGCACGTCACGCAGCGCTCCACCTTCCCGCCGGCGCGATCGGGAGCGCGCCCGAGAGCCGCGGCGCGCTGCCGCTCGCGCCCGAGGGCCCCGAGCAGCCCCGCGAGCGCGAGGAGGAGCGCGAGGAGGAGCGCCTGGGCCCGGAACATCAGCGGACGGCGAGGAGGAGGCGGAGCGTCAGGGCGAGGTAGCCCGCGCCCCAGGCGGCCGCCAGCGCGAGGAGGGCCGCCCGGGCGCGCCCGTCGACGTGCCTCACGAGCCCGACCGCGAGGAGGAGGGCGAGCGGCAGGAGCCAGCCGGCCGCGACGGGAAGGACGAGGAGGGCTCCCTGGAGGCCGAGGAGGTACCAGGGGCCGAGGAGGAGAGCGCCGACGGGCGCGACCGGCGGCCCGAGAGAGACGGGGAAGAGGCCCGCGGCCGCGAAGCTCGCGAGCGCGGCGAGGACGGTCGAGCGGAGATCGGGGACGAGCGTCCCGCCGTGCTCGGCCGTCAGGAGCCAGGCGAGGAGCGTGAAGGTCCCGGCATGGTGGAGCGCGACCGGGGCGAGGTCGGAGCCGGGGAGGCCGAGGAGGAGCGCGGCGAGGGCTCGGCCTGCGATCGGGACGCTCGTCGAGATCTCGCGCCAGACGGCGACCGCCGCCTGAGCCTCGGCGTCGCCTCGCATCAGGAAGCCGCCGAGGAGCGCGAGGACGGCTACGGGGAGGAGGGAGATCGAGCGCCACCAGACGGCGGGCCGAAGACGGCGCTCGGTCCGCTTCCAGAGGACTTCCGCGAGGTGGGCGAGCGTCCCGAGGAGGAACCCCCACGCGGAGAACGCGTGGACGCCGCGGAGGAAGAAGCCCCACGGGGTGGCCCCGTTGAGCGTCTCGAGGCTCTCGAGCGCGCGTCCCGCCGACCAGAACGGGGCGAGGGCGAGGCCGGAGAGGAGCGCGACGGCGAGGAGGCCGAACGTGACGCGGCCGAGGATCACGAGAGGCGTGCCACGAATCCCGCGCCGTCGGGAGAGAGGCGTGGCCGGACCAGCGGCCGCGCGGCGGGGCCCGCCGTCACGCGCCCTTCGGCGTCGTACCGGCTCGCGTGGCAGGGGCACGAGAAGCCTCCGCCCTCGACCGGAGCGACGCGGCAGCGCAGGTGCGTGCAGGTGAGGTCGAGGACGACCGGGGCGGCGGCCGGGCCGCGGACGTGGAGCCCTTCGTGGACGAGCCCTCCCTCCTTCTCGGCGCGCGCGAGGAGCTCGGCGGGGAGGCGGACGCTCCTCTCGGGCTCGGGCGACCCGGAGAGGGCCCGGCCGAGGACGGCCGTGCCGGCGGCGGCCGCGGCCGTGCCCGCGGCGGCCCAGGCGGTCCCGAGGAAGTCCCGGCGGGAGCTCACTCGATCCCGAGCTCCTTCATCCGCCGCCAGAGCGTGCTCCGGCTCATGCCGAGCAGCTCGGCGGCGCGCCCTCGGTTCCACCGCGCAGACTCGAGGGTCTGGAGGATCCGGAGCCTTTCGGCCGGGTCTTCCGCGAGAGCGTCGCCGAGCGGCGCGGCGTCCTGCGGGGAGGCCGGCTCGAGGGCGCTCCGCTCCGCTCCCTGTCGCAGCTCGGGCGGCAGGTTCTCGATCTGGATCGTCTGGCCCGTGCAGGTCGCGACGGCGTACTCGAGGGCGTTGCCGAGCTCGCGGACGTTCCCGGGCCACGGATAGCGGGCCATCGCGACGATCGTGTCGGGAGAGAGGAGGAGAGCCCGCCCCTCGCGCCCTCCGATGTGGGCGAGGAGGTGGTGGGCGATGAGGGGGATGTCCTCGACCCGCTCCCGGAGCGGAGGGACGTGGATCGGGACGACGCGCAGGCGGTAGTAGAGGTCGTCGCGGAAGCGCCCGATCCGGATCGCCTCCGCGAGGTCGACGTTCGTGGCGGCGATGACCCGGGCGTCCATCGGGCGGGGGGTGCTCTCGCCGACCCGCTCGAACCGCCTCTCCTGGAGGACGCGGAGGAGCTTGACCTGCAGGTGCGGCGGGATGTCCCCGACCTCGTCGAGGAACAGCGTCCCGCCCCGGGCGAGGTCGATGCGCCCCACGCGGTCGCGGACGGCCCCGGTGAAGGCGCCGCGGACGTGGCCGAAGAGCTCGCTCTCGAGGAGGTCGCCCGGCAGGGCCCCGCAGTTGACGGCGACGAACGGCCCGGTGCAGCGCGGGGAGTTCGCGTGGAGCGCCCGGGCGATCAGCTCCTTGCCGGTGCCGCTCTCTCCGGTGACGAGGACCGTCGCCTCGCTCCGGTGGAGCGACTCGACGAGGTGGACGATCCCGCGCATCGCCGGGGAGCGAGCCACGAGGCCGTGGGACGAGAGCATCGACTGCACGAGGCCGTTGTCGGTCTCCGCCGGACGAAGGACGACGATGTAGCGCGCCCGCGGGTCGCAGTGGCTCGTCACGTCGCTCGGGAGGACCGCGGCGGTGAGCGAGACGAGGCGGGCGCTCTCCTCTCCGCAGCGGAGGATGGCCCGGCGGCCCTCCTCGCGGTGCCCCTGCTCGAGCGCTTCCCGGAGCGATTCCGACGGCCCGAAGAGGCGCGCCCCGACGAGCTCCTCGATCGGGCGGCCGAGGGCCGCCTCGACGGCCCCGGGACGGGCGAGGTCGTCCAGCGATCGGCTCGCGCGGAGGACACGGAAGTCGCGGTCGAGGACGACGAGGACCCGCCCGAGCGCGGCGAAGACCGTCTCGAGCGTCCCGAAGCCGGAAGGGGCCAGGGAGGAGGCCGGGGGTGCGGGCAGGGCGTCGAGCACAGGCGTAATCTCTTCGTTCCGGGGCCGGCCCGATTATTTCACCCCGAGGGTGCGCATGACGTCGATCTACTTCGGCGAAGAGCACGAGAGCTTTCGTCGCTCGGTCCGCCAGTTCCTCGAGGGAGAGGTCGCGCCGCGCGCGCGCGAGTGGGAAGAGGCGCGGCGGATCCCGCGGGACGTCTTCCGCCGGATGGGAGACCTCGGCTTCCTCGGCGTCCTCTCACCGGAGGAGGTCGGCGGGGCCGACGCCTCGATCTTCCACGCGATCGCCCTCCTCGAGGAGCTGCCGCGCTCGCGCATGGGCGGGTTCGTCGCGGCCGTCTCGGTGCAGCAGTTCATCGCGACGGGGGCGATCGCCCTCCACGGTACCGAAGAGCAGAAGCGCCGCTGGCTCGTCCCGTCCGTGGCCGGGACGAAGGTCGGCGCGATCGCGATCTCCGAGCCCGATACAGGCTCCGACGTCGCCGCGATCCGGACGACCGCGCGGCGCGAGGGCGACGCCTGGGTGATCGACGGCGCGAAGACCTGGATCACGAACGGCGTCGAGGGGGACTTCGTCGTCGTCGCCTGCCGGACCGCCGCGGACGCCGGCGCCGGCGGGATCAGCCTCGTCGTCGTCGAGGCCGACACGCCCGGCTTTTCGCGCTCGCGCCTCCGGAAGATGGGCTGGCACTGCTCGGACACGGCCGAGCTGACGTTCACGGACGTCCGCGTCCCGCTCGGCAACCTCGTCGGTGCCGAGAACGAGGGCTTCTTCCTGATCATGGAGACGTTCGTCCTCGAGCGGCTCGTCACGGCGGCGACCTCGGTCGGGAGCGCTCGCCTCGCGCTCGAGGAGACCCGGCGCTACGTCCTCTCGCGGGAGGCGTTCGGCAGGCCGATCGGGAAGTTCCAGGCGATCCGCCACCGCCTCGCCGACCTCCACGCCGAGCTCGAGGCGGCCGCTCAGCTCGTCTACCACGCCGCCTGGCTCCACGAGAGGGGCGAGAACCCCGTCGCCGAGGCGTGCATGGCGAAGCTCCTCGCCACGGAGCTCGCGAAGCGGACGGCCGACGAGTGCCTCCAGTTCTTCGGGGGCTACGGCACGGTCGAGGAGTTCCCGATGGAGCGCTTCTTCCGCGACGCGCGCTTCGGGACGATCGTCGCCGGGACGAGCGAGATCATGCGGGAGGTGATCGCGAAGTCCGCGATCGACGGCGTCGTCTTCCCGGGGAGAAAGGAGCGCGCGGACGCGGAAGCCGGCGGAGGCGCCGCCGGGGGCGTCGGCGCGGACGAACGGCCTCCCGCCGCCGAGACCGCCGACCCGGAAGCCGACGCCTCTCCCGACGGGTTCGCGGGCGAGCTCGTCCCGGACCTCTTCGTCGCCGACGCCACCGAGTCGCTCGACGCGGTCTTCTCGGAGTTCCCGGCGCCTCCCGGCGCCGGCCCCGAGCTCCCGCCGCCGGACGCGTCGTTCGGGCCCGCGCCCGAGACCACGTTCGCAGGCGTGCCCGAGCCCGGGCCCGAGCCCGCGACGCCCGCCGTCGATGCGACGGTCCCGTCGTTCGCCCCGCCGGCGCCGGCGCCGCCGCCCGCGGACGTCGAGTTGACGGAACCCGCCTTCTTCCCGGAGCCGGCCCCCGCGCCGGCCTCGTTCCGGGCCGTTCCGGAGGTCGGTTCGACCTCCCTGGCGATGAAGCTCCCGGTCCCGCGGAGCGTCGAGGAGCTCTTCGAGACGCTCCCGCTCCGCTTCCGCGCCGACCGTGCGCAGGGCTGGAACGCCCGGTTCCACTTCCGATTCCGGGACGCCGCGCGGAGCGACTGGACGGTCCTCGTCGAGGACGGCTTCTGCCGGACGCTCGAGGGGCACGAGGGAGCGCCCGACTGCGTCGTCACGACGACGGAGAAGACCTACCTCGCGATCGAGAGCGGGCAGCAGTCGCCGGAGACCGCCTTCCTCCTCGGGAAAGTGAAGGTCTCGAACGTCGCGGCGATGACCCGCTTCGGGAAGCTCTTCCGCAAGGTCGCACCGTGACCGCGCCGCTCCCGCTCGAGGGGACGATCGTCCTCGACGTCTCGCGGATGCTCCCGGGCGCGGTCCTCGTCCGGACGCTCGTCGACCTCGGCGCGCGCGTGATCAAGATCGAGGACCCCCACTCGGGCGACCCGATGCGCGTCACTCCGCCGGTCGTCGGCGGCATCGGCGCCGGCTTCCTCGCCTTCTTCCGCGGCGTCGAATCGGTGGCCCTCGACCTGAAGAGCCCCGCCGGGTCGGCCGCCCTCCGGCGGCTCGTCCGGCACGCCGACGTCCTCGTCGAGAGCTTCCGTCCCGGCACGCTGGAGCGCTGGGACCTCGGATACGAGCGCCTCGCCGCCCTCAACCCCGGGCTCGTCGCCGTCTCCCTCACGAGCTTCGGGACCGAGGGGCATGAGGCGTCGCGCATCGGCCACGACCTGAACTTCACAGCCGTCACCGGGTTCCTCTCCGAGCTCCCGGCCGGAGAGCAGCCGCGCGTCCAGGTGGCCGACGTTTCCGCGGGGCTCCTCGCGGCCTCCTCCACTCTCGCCGCGCTCCTCCTGCGCGTGCGGACCGGGCGCGGCGTCCACGTCGACCAGCCGCTCGTCTCCGGGCCCCTCCCGTTCCTGACGTGGGCTTTCGCCGAGCTCGGGGCCGGGGGCGGCGGCGTCCTCGAGGGCCTCCTCGCGGGGAAGTGCCCCTCCTACAGGACCTATCGCTGCGGAGACGGCGCGCGAATCGCCCTCGGCGCGCTCGAGCCGAAGTTCTGGGTCGCCCTCTGCGAGATGACCGGCCTTTCCGACCACGCGGCCGACGGCCTCGACACGGGCGCGGCGGGGGCCGACGCCGCCGGGCGGCTCGCCGCCGTGTTCGGCACCCGGCCGCGCGCGGAGTGGCTCGATCTCGCGGAGGCCCTCGGCATCCCGCTCACGCCGGTGAACGACGTCCCGGCAGCGCGGGAGGAGCTCGCCTCGCGGATGGAGCGGACCTCCCTGCCGGGCGGCGGCGTCCTCGCGACTCCGGCGGCCTTCCTGGGCCTGCCGGGGGTGCGCCGCCCGCACGCGCCCGCTCCAGCCCTCGGGGCCGACACCTACCGGGTCCTCCACGAGATGGGCTTCTCGGTGGAGGAGATCGCCGCGGTCGCGGGGTGAGCCCGGGCGGGCCCACCCCGCCCTTCGGCTACTTCGAGATCAGCTCCTTGAGCGCCTTCGCCGGGCTGTGGTTCGGGTTGATCGCGAGCGCCTTGTCGAGGTCGGCGAGGGCCTTCTCCTTCAGCGCGGCGTCCTTCGTGTCGACGAACTGCGTGTGGAGCGCCTGCGCGCGGCCGTAGTAGAAGCTCTCGTTCCTGTCGTAGAGGCCGATCGCCTTTCCGTACGCCTCCACCGCGAGCTTCAGCGCCTTCCGCGCCTTCGCCTTCTCTTCCTCGGTCGCGGTCGTCGACGCGAAGACGTTCGGCGGCACGTTCTTCAGCATCAGGTCGACCGCGAACCCGTTCAGCGCCGGGGCGGTCGTCAGGTCGGCCGGGAGCGCGTCGGGGAGAGCGTCGGCGGCCGGCGCGGGAGCTGCCTCGGCCGGCGGGGCGGGGGCGGGGGCCTCGGCCGCGGGCGCTTCGGCCGCAGGCTGAGGCGTCTCGGCGGGCTTGCGGCAGGCCGCGGAAAGGACGATCAGGACGACCGCCCCGAGGACGAGCGCGTAGGGCTTCGACTTCATCGTGGACCTCCTGTTTGAGGCAATTGTACTGGGGCGTCCGTGGCCAATCCGTACGCAATCGGTACGGATCGGCTCGGGGCCGAAACGGCAGGGCGCGGTCCCTCCCGGGCCGGCCGCCACGAGTGCCGGCGGCCGAAGTCGCGTACGCTCTGCCGGAATGCTCGAAGCAGACGCCCGTGGACCTGCCCGCATCCGCGCCGTGGGCCGGGCCCTGCCGGCGCACTACGCCGACCAGGAGAGCCTCACCGCCGCGCTGAGCGCGGCCTGGGGCGAGGCCCACTTCAACCCGGAGCGCCTGGAGGCGATCCACAGGGCCGTCCAGGTCTCGGGCAGGCACCTGGCGCTCCCGCTGGCGGCGTATCCGGACCTCCGGACGTTCGCCGAGCGCAACGAAGCGTGGACCGCGGCCGCGGTCGGCCTCGGCGAGATCGCGGTCCGGGACGCGCTCGCGCGGGCCCGGCTCTCGCCTTCCGACGTCGATCACCTCGTCTTCGTGACGACGACCGGAATCGCGACCCCGAGCATCGACGCCCGGCTCGTCGACCGGGTCGGCCTGCGGCGCGACGTGAGGCGCTCGCCCCTCTTCGGCCTCGGCTGCGCCGGCGGGGCGGCCGGGCTCTCGCGCGCCGCGGACCTCCTCGCCGCCGTGCCCGGCGGAGTCGCCGTCCTCCTCTCCGTGGAGCTCTGCTCGCTGACCCTCCAGCGGGACGACCTGTCGATCCCGAACATCATCGCGTCCGGCCTCTTCGGCGACGGCGCGGCCGCGGTCGTCCTGACGGGCGGCGAGCGCGGCCCGGGAGCCGGCCCCGCCCTCGTCGCGTCCGCCTCCTCGTTCTACCCCGGCACGGAGCGTGTCATGGGGTGGGACGTCGTCGACTCGGGCTTCAAGGTGGTCCTTTCGGCCCGGGTGCCCGACGTCGTGCGCGAGAACGTGGCCCGCGACGTCGACGCCTTCCTCGCCGCGCACGGCCTCGACCGCTCGGCGATCCGCCACTGGATCGCGCACACCGGCGGCCCGCGGGTGCTCCAGGCGTTCGAGGGCGCTCTCTCTCTTCCCGAGTCGGCCCTCGCCCGTTCCTGGCAGTCGCTCCGGGAGATCGGGAACCTCTCCTCCGCGTCCGTCCTCTTCGTCCTCGGAGAGCTCCTGGCCTCCGGTGAGCCGGTGAAGGGAGATCGCGGGCTCCTCCTGGCGATGGGCCCCGGCTTCTGCTCGGAGCTCGTCCTCCTCGAGTGGTAGAGGTGCGATCGACGTGACGTTCCCCGACTCCGCCGCGCTCTACCTGGGCCTGCTCCTCCTCCTCGGCTGCGAGAGGGGCGCCGAGCTCGTCGTCTCGCGCCGGAACGCCCGCCGGGCGTTCGCGGCCGGCGGCGTGGAGACGGGTCGCCGGGCCTACGCGATCATGGTCGGGGTCCATGCGCTCTTCCCGGCCGCGTGCGCGGCCGAGGTCCTCCTCCTGTCGCGGCCCTTCCCGGGCGTCCCGGGTTTCGCCGCGCTGGCGGTGGCCCTCGGGGCCCAGGCGCTGCGCTGGTGGGCCGTCGCGACGCTCGGAGAGCGCTGGAGCACGCGGGTCATCGTCTTCCCGGGCGCGGAGCCGGTGACCGACGGTCCGTATCGCTTCCTCCGTCACCCGAACTACCTCGCGGTCGTCCTCGAGATGGCCGCCGTCCCCCTGGTCCACGGGGCCTGGCTCACCGCGGCCGTCTTCTCGGCCCTGAACGCGGCGCTCCTCGCCCACCGCATTCCCGCGGAGGAGCGAGCCCTCGGAAGGGCGTACGCCGAGGCCTTCGAAGCGCGAAGACGGCTCGTGCCGGGAGGTCCGCGTGGCTGAGCTTCGCGAGGAGGTCCTCGCCGAGATCCGCCGGACCCTCGCGACCGACCTCGATTTCCGCGGCCCGGTCGAGCTGCACCACGGCCTCGCGACCGACCTCCAGGTCGATTCTCTCGGCGCCCTCGTCCTCGCCGTGGCGCTCGAGGACCGCTTCCGGGTGAAGCTCACGGGCATCGAGGCCGCCTCGGTCACGTCCGTCGAGGAGCTCGTCGGCGTCGTCGAGCGTGCCGTCTGCGAAGCGGGGGGCGGAGGCGTACCGCGGGACGACGGCGGCGGGGGAGCCCGGTGAACGGGCCGACCCTCCCGGGGCCGAAGCACGGCACCGTCAACGAGACCCTCGCCGCGAGCGCGACGAGCGGAGCGGGCCTCACGTTCGTCGACCTCGCCGAGCGCGAGACGTTCCATTCGTACGCGGAGGTCCACGCGCGCGCGCGCCGAACGGCCGGGGCGCTCCGGGCCCGGGGCGTCGCGGCCGGCGATCGCGTGGCGCTCGTCTTCCCGACCTCGCCCGCGTTCGTCGATTGCTTCTTCGGCGTCCTCCTCGCCGGCGGCGTGCCCGTCCCGCTCTACCCGCCGGTCCGCCTCGGGCGGCTCGCCGAGTACCTCGCCGCGACGTCGAGGATGATCGCCACGGTCGGCTCGCGCCTCGTCCTCGCCGACGCGGCGGCCCGCAGGCTCCTCGGGAAGGCGATCGAGGCCTCCCGCCCGGCGCTCGGGTGCCTCACGCCGGAAGAGCTCGGCGAGGGCGGCGAGCTCGAGGCGGTCGTCGGGCCCGACGCGCTCGGGTTGATCCAGTTCTCGTCCGGGTCGACGGCGGAGCCCAGTCCCGTCGCCCTCTCGCACGCGAGCCTGATGGCCCAGCTCGCGGCCCTCCGGGCGCTGCTCCCCGCGGAGGACGCCGTGCCGCAGAAGGGAGTCTCCTGGCTGCCGCTCTACCACGACATGGGCCTGATCGGCTGCCTCCTCCAGGCCGTCTACTACCCGGGCCCGCTCGTCCTGATGCCCCCCGAGCTCTTCCTGGCGAAACCGGCCCTCTGGCTGCGGGCGATCGCCCGCCATCGCGCCACGATCTCCGTGGCGCCGAGCTTCGCCTTCGCGCTCTGCGCCCGGAAGGTGCGGGACGAGGAGCTCTCCGGTGCCGACCTCTCCTCGTGGCGGCACGCCCTCTGCGGCGCCGAGCCCGTCTCTCCCGATTCGCTGGACGATTTCGCCCGGCGTTTCGAGCCGTTCGGGCTCGACCGGCGGAGCCTGCGGCCCGTCTACGGCCTGGCCGAGGCCGCGCTCGCCGTCACCTTCACGCCCGCCGGCCGCGAGGTGAGGTCGCTCCACGTCGACCCGGTGCGGCTCGCGGCCACGGGCGACGTCGTCGACGGGACGCGGGCGATCGCCTCGGTCGGGACGCCGGTCCCAGGCACGGACGTCGAGGTGCGCGATCCCGACGGCCGCGTGCTCGACGAGCGCCGCGTCGGGCGGATCTTCGTGCGCGGGCCTTCGGTGATGGCGGGGTACTTCGGTCAGCCCGCCGCGACGGCGAGCGTCCTGTCCGGCGGCTGGCTCGACACCGGGGACCTCGGCTTCGTCGCCGGGGGCGAGCTCTACGTTTGCGGCCGCGAGAAGAACGTCATCGTCATCCGCGGGGCGAATCACCTGCCGCAGGAGTTCGAGGAGTGCCTCGCGGGCCTGCAGTCCGTCCGCGCGGGGTGCGCCGTCGCGCTCGGGTTCGTCCCGGACGGGGAGGACGGCGAGCAGCTCCTCGTCCTGGCCGAGCGCGCCCGCGCGACCGACCCGGGGGACGACGACGAGCGGACGATCGACGCGATCCGGCGCGCGATCCTGGCCCGCACGGGCATCCGGCCCCACACGGTCCGTCTCCTCGCGCCGGGGACGATCCCGCGCACCTCGAGCGGCAAGATGCGCCGTGGCGAGGCGCTGCGGCGGTTCCTGGCGGGTCAGCTCGACGCGCCGACGAAGGTCTCCCGCCTCCGCATCCTCTTCGAGGTTCTCCGCTCGACGGTCGCGTTCGGGAGGGTGCGGGGCGCTCCCGGCGCGTGAGGCCGAGGCGCCGATGCGCGCCGGGAAGGTCCAGCGTGACGGAGCTCAACGAGTGACGGAGAGCTTCGGGGCGCGGGGGCGGGCTCCGGGCCGGGCTGTCCGGCGAGCTATCCCCGGAGCCCCGTCCAGAGGAACCACGCTCCCATCGCCAGCAGGAAGAGCTGCGAGAGACGGTTGACGAAGGTGCGGTGGCGGGCGAGGAGCTCGTCGGCGAGGGAGACGCCGAGGAGGGCGGGGGCGGTGCCGAGGCCGAAGAGGGTGAGCGCGAGGGCGCCCTCGAGCGGTCCGCCGCGGGCGACGGCCGCGATGACGGCGGAGTAGAGGAGGCCGCAGGGGAGGAGGCCGAGGAAGAGGCCGATGGCGAACGGGTGGCCGGGGACGCGCCCTTTGAGCCGTGCCGCGACCTTCGCGAAGAGGCTCCCTCCGGACTCGAGGCCGGGGACGAGGTCGGAGAGGGCGACGAGCGCCCAGAGGACGAGGACGGTGCCCGCGACGACGGAGGCGGCGCGCTGGAGGCCGAGGAGCGCTCCGGCGAGCTGGACGACGCCGCCGAGCGCTCCGGCGAGGGCGCCCAGGAGCGCGTAGGTGAGGACGCGCCCCGCCGTGTACCAGAGCTGCGCGCGGAACGCCGCGGCGCGTCCCGCTTCGGGCGCGACGTAGCGTCGCGAGACGAAGAGTACGAAGGGCGAGCACATCCCGACGCAGTGCCCGAAGCCCCCGAGGAGACCGAGGGAGAGGAAGCCGAGGAGGCTGACCGTCTCGATCAAGGGGCAGATGCCGGCGGGGGCGCGGGCGCCTCCGCCGCGGGCGTCAGGTCGATCCGCCAGCGGGCGGTCCGGGGCTGGCCGGCCACGTTCCCTTCGAGCGTCGCGAACCAGGTCCTCTTCCCGCTCTTGCACATCGGGAGGACCGCCTCGACGACGTGCCACCCGTCCTCTCCGCCGACGAGACTGTATCGGTGGTCGCCCATCGGCATCGCCATCTCGAAGGAGAGGCGGCCGTCGCCGATCGGCACCGCCGACCCGTCCTTCTCGGCGCGGACGCGGAAGCGGGCCTTCGCGAACGCGACGACGGGGCGGTCGGCGGAGAGGACGAGCCGGACGTCGCCCAGGTCGACGGAGGCGTCGGCCAGGGTGGCGTCCGGGAGGGTGGCCGGGTCGACGGGTGCGGCGGACGGGGCAGTGGAGGATTCGGCGGCCGGGGCGTTCGTCGCGCCGCTCCGCGCGCGGGCCCACCAGATGCCGCCCGCGAGGGCGGCGAGGACGAGGAGGCCGAGGAGGGTTTCGCGGAGCTTCATCGGAGGCTCACGAATGGTAGTCGAGGCACTCGGCGAGCGCCGGGTCCTTCAGCGGCACGGCTTCGTGCCGTGCGAGCGCCCACCCGAAGACGAGGACGAAGAGGCCGAGGAAGCCGAGCGTCGCAGCGAGCTCGACGACGGGAAGGTGGGCGTGGGCGGCGTGCTCGCCGTGCCCCATCGCGGGGGCGACCATGACGTAGAGCTCCAGGAACTGGGCGAGGACGACGAGCGCAGCCGCCGGGAGGAGCTTGCGCGGGCTGCGCTTCGCGTCGCGGGGGAGCATGAGGAGGAACGGTACGACGAACTTCACGACCGGCAGGAGGAGGAGCCAGGGAAGCCAGCCGTTCGAGGAGCGCTTGATGAAGTAGATCGTCTCCTCGGGGATGTTCGCGTACCAGATGAGCATGTGCTGGCAGAAGTAGATGTAGGCCCAGAAGCCGGTCGAGGCGAAGACCATCTTCCCGAGCGAGTGGAGGTGGTTCTCGTTCAGGAAGCCCCGGAGGCGCCCGGTCAGGACGAGCCAGCCGGCGACGATCGCCACGAACGCGGTCCCCGTCTGGACGACGTCGGTGAAGGCGAGGACGGCCCACATCGTCGAGAACCAGTGGGCGTCGAGCGACATGAGGAAGTAGAAGCTGACGATCGAGAGGGTCAGCGCGAAGACGACGAGGAAGACGGCCGAGAGGGTCCGCGCGGTGCGCGACGGCCCGATCCCTCCTTCACGGTCCTGCTTCCGCGAGACGCCGACGAGCGCCGCGCCGAAGACGACCCAGAGGAGGAGGCTCGCGCCCGTGAGCGCCCAGAACATCGGAAGGTTCAGGAAGGGCGACTTGTGAAGGAGCAGCGGGTCGCTCGCGACGACGTCGGCGTGCGACCAGTGGTAGAGCGAGTGCGCGCCGAGGCCGGCGGCGAGGGCGAGGACGCCGCCGGGAAGGAGCCAGGCCGTCATCGCCTCGGGGATGCGGCGCATCGTGACCGACCAGTTGCCGCGGGTGAGGTAGAGGATCGCGAGCCACGCGGCCCCGAAGACGCCGAGGCCGAGCGCGAAGAAGGCGCCGATGAGGTAGCTGCTCCAGGCGAGCTGCGCGTCCTTCGTGAAGGCCCACCCGAGGGCGGCGCCGCCGAGGAGGACGAGGGCGATCGCGACGCCCTGGACGGCGCCCGGGAGCGCGATGCGGCCGGGAGGCTCGGGGAGAGGGTGCGCTTCGTGATGGCTCATGACTTCCCTCCGGACGGGGGAGCGGCCTGCGGGGCGGCGGGCGCGGAGGCCGTCGTCGCCGGCGTCACGGCCGACGCCGCCGGTGGCGGGGCGACCGGCTCGCCCTTCTGCATCTCGCGGATCCAGAGGACGGCGGCCCATGCCTCGTTCTGGTCGATCTGCCGCGCGTAGCTCGGCATCGAGTTCTGGCCGCGCATCGGGCGG
This sequence comes from uncultured Holophagales bacterium, assembly GCA_964636395.1. Lineage (GTDB taxonomy): Bacteria > Acidobacteriota > Thermoanaerobaculia > UBA5066 > UBA5066 > UBA5066. The sequence continues at coordinate 19,638 of CAZWRQ010000002.1, read as the reverse complement.
TGGACGAGCTGGCCGTCGGGCCAGTCGCGCACCTTCTGCGTCATCAGGCTCGGCGGCTTCGGGAAGAGGGCGGTGACCTTTCCGTCGCCGGCCCCCTTCTCGCCGTGGCAGGTGATGCAGAAGTTCTCGTAGACGAACTTCCCCCGGGCGAGGACCGCGGGGGTCGGCTGGAGCGGGTTGACGAGCTCGGCGCCGGCCCGGTCGGCCTCGTTCTGGGCGTACGGGTAGGGCGCCTCGCCCCAAGCGACGGCGCCCGGCTGCGGCTCCATGAGGCCGGTCGCTCGCGCGAGGAAGAGGTCCTTCCGCTGCGGCTTGAGCTTCCTCTGGTCGCCCATGTCGAGGCGGTTCCCCTCGCGGTGCGGCGTCCGGCCGGCTGGGAGGCCGAGGTCGCAGGCCGCGAGGAGCGAGGCGGCGGAGGCGAGGACGAAGATGGAGAGGAGGCGGGCGGGGCTACGCATCGGAGCCTCCCTCGAGGTCGACGAGGCGCACGCCGTTCGCGCCGAGGCCCTTCACGAACTCCGGCGTCGCGGAATCGCTCCACTTCGGGTCGGTCGCGCTGATCCAGAGGACGAAGCGGTCGACGGTGGCCCCCGTCTCGATCTCCGTCGGCGGCGGCTGTGGGACGGTGTCCCGCTTCCCGGCGGCGATCGCCACGAGCGCGCTCCCGATGGCGGCCCAGAAGACCATCGCCTCGAACGTGATCGGGATGAACGACGGCCACGACCAGAACGGCTTCCCGCCGAAGTTCATCGGCCAGTCGAAGATCATCACCCAGTTCTGGAGGCCCTGGGCGAAGAGGATGCCGCAGAGCGCGAGGGCCCCGGTCGCCCAGGGGATCCAGGAGCGCTTCTGTCCCATCGCCTCCTCCATCCCGTGGATCGGGAAGGGAGTCAGGAAGTCGAAGTGCGAGAAGCCGGCGTCGCGGACCTTCGCGGCGGCCGCGAGCGCCTCGTCGGGCTCGCAGAAGTGTCCGAGCACGCCTTTCTTCGAGACGGGCGTGAACATGGCTCAGGCCTCCTGGGCCGCCCGTGCGGCGGTGAGGTCGGCGTCGGTGGGGGCGCTCTTCGCGACCTTCGGGTCCATCACGCCCTTCACCTCCGAGATCGCGACGACCGGCAGGAACCTCACGAAGAGGAGGAAGAGGGTGAAGAAGAGGCCGAAGGAGCCGATCAGGATCGACCAGTCCCACTTCGTCAGGTGGTACATCCCCCACGAGGAGGGGAGGAAGTCGCGGTGGAGCGACGTCACGACGATGACGTACCGCTCGAACCACATCCCGACGTTCACGAGGATCGAGACGGCGAAGAGGACCCAGGTGTGCCGGCGCAGCTTCTTCCACCAGAAGACCTGCGGCACGATCGCGTTGCAGGTGAACATGATGAAGTAGGCCCAGCCGTACGGGCCGAACGCGCGGTTCTTGAAGACGAACCCTTCCCACTCGCTCCCCGAGTACCAGGCCATGAAGAACTCGGTGGAGTAGGCGAACCCGACGAGCATGCCCGTCAGCATCAGGATCTTCGCCATCGACTCCATGTGGTTCAGCGTGATGTAGCTCTTCATGCCGAAGTAGCCGCGCATGAAGGTCATCAGCGTGATGACCATCGCGAAGCCGGAGAAGATCGCCCCGATGACGAAGTAGGGCGGGAAGATCGTCGTATGCCAGCCCGGCATGACCGCGGTGGCGAAGTCGAACGAGACGATCGTGTGGACCGAGAAGACGAGCGGCGTCGCGAGGGCGGCCAGGACCATGTAGGCCGACTCGTAGTGCCGCCACATCCGGTGCGAGCCGTTCCAGCCGAGGCTGAGGGCGTTGTAGATCCTCTTCCGCCACGGGTGGGTCGCCCGGTCCCGCACGGTCGCGAGGTCGGGCAGGAGGCCGACGTACCAGAAGACGGCCGAGACGAGCCCGTAGGTCGAGATCGCGAAGATGTCCCAGGCGAGCGGGGAGTTGAAGTTGATCCAGAGCGGGCCGCGCGCGTTCGGGTAGGGGACCAGCCAGTAGGCGAACCAGGCGCGGCCGAGATGGATGACCGGGAAGATGCCGGCGCAGGCGACGGCGAAGAGCGTCATCGCCTCGGCGGCGCGGTTGATGCCGGTCCGCCACTGCTGCCGGAAGAGGTAGAGGACCGCCGAGATGAGCGTCCCGGCGTGGCCGATGCCGATCCAGAAGACGAAGTTGACGATGAACGTCCCCCACCCGACCGGGTGGTTGACGCCGACGATCCCCATGCCGGCGTAGAGGAGGGTGACGAGCGAGACGACGAGGACGCCGAGGAGCGTCAGCGCGACGGCGAACGCGGCCCACCACCTCTTCGTGGGGAAGCGCTCGGCGTGCATGCAGATGTCCTGGTCGACGTCGCACCACTTCTTGCCGCCCGTCACGAGCGGCTCGGGGACCTCGAGGTCGCCGCCGTAGGGGCCGGCTCCCGCGAGGACGATCGGCCGGCCCGTGAGCTGGCTGTCGTCCATGACCGTGGCGTAGGGGCTCGACTCAGGCCTTGTCATTGCGCACCTTCGTCAGATAGGAGATGGAGGGCTTAACGCCCAGCGCGTCGAGGAGGCGCATTGCCCGCGGGTGGGCGGAGAGCGCGGCGACCCTGGACCCCGGGGCGTTCACGTCGCCGAACGTGATCGCGCCGGTCGGGCAGGCCTCCATGCAGGCCGGCACGACGGCGCCGTCGGGGAAGTGCGTCTTCTCCTTCCCGTCGCGCGTCGCGGCGGCCCGCGCCTCCCGGATCCGCTGGACGCAGAAGGAGCACTTCTCCATCACGCCGCGGCTCCGCACGGTCACCTCGGGGTTGTTCTTCATCTGCATCGGGGCGCGGGTGTTCAGCTCCGCGTTCCGCTTGATGCGGGGCTCGAGCGCCCGGAAGAGGGCGCTCTCCTGCGCCTTGCCGTACTCGAAGAAGTTGAAGCGCCGCACCTTGAACGGGCAGTTGTTCGCGCAGTAGCGGGTGCCGACGCAGCGGTTGTAGATCTGCTGGTTCAGGCCGTCCTCGCTGTGCATCGTCGCCACGAACGGGCAGACGGTCTCGCACGGCGCGTTCTCGCAGTGCTGGCAGAGCATCGGCTCGAAGAGGACCTTCGGCTCCTCGACGACCGGGAGCGGGCCGTCCCAGACCTCCGCGTCCCAGCGGCCCTCCTTCTTCGGGGCGTCGTAGTAGCGGTCGATCCGCATCCACGACATCTCGCGGCCGTCGAGGATTCCCCGGCGGCCGACGACGGGGATGTTGTTCTCGGCCTGGCAGCCGAGGACGCACTTGCCGCAGCCGTTGCACTTGCTGAGGTCGATCGCCATCGCCCAGCGGGCGTTCGGGTAGTCGTGCTCCGGCCAGGCCGAGGGGCCGCCGTGCTGCTGCTCGGTCCCCGACTTCGGGTCCTTCTCGTATGCGGAGAGCGTCGTGACCGGGACGAGCGGGCGCCGGTCGCGGTCGATGACGTCGGAGCCCTGCGCGAACGCGAGCTCCTCGCGCCCGCCGGCCTTGCGGATCGTGACGGGGAGGCCGGCGGAGAGGAGGCGACCGTTCGAAAGGAGGCCGAGCGCGAAGGCGTTCGGGCCGACGCCGGCGCCGATCGGGCCGCAGGCGGAGCGCCCGAGGCCGAGCGGGAGCGCGACCTCGTCGGCGTGCATCCCGGCGTGGCGGTAGGCCGGCGCGACGAGCTTGCCATGCCCCGAGTCGACCTCGACGAGGTCGCCGTTCGCGAGGCCCATCTCGTCGAAGCGGCGGGGGGCGATCGAGAGCGCGCCGCCCCAGGAGATGCGCGTGATCGGGTCGGGGAGCTCCTGGAGCCAGGCGTTGTTCCCGGCGCGCCCGTCGTGGAGCGCGAGGTGCGGGTAGAGCTGGAGCTCGAGGCCGGCGGGGGCCTCGGGGAGCGCGGAGAGGAGCGCGAGCGCCGCTGGGGCGAGAGAACGCGCGGGAGGCGCAACGGGGGCGGGCCCCTGGAAGGCGCCGGAGCGGAGGAGCTCGTTCCAGGCCTTCTCGAGCTCGGGCGAGCCGGACGCCGCGCCGAAGCGGGGCGCCCAGGCAGCGCGGAGGAAGTGCCACGCGAAGCTGGGGCTCGGCGCGGGAGCCGCGGAGGCGGGGAGCGGGACCTTCGCGAGCGCGGCCGTGGCGGCGGCGACGGCGGCGGCGAGCTCTCCGCCCGCCCCGGCAGCGGCGCCCCACTCGACGAGGAGGTCGAGGAGACCGCGCGTGTCGTAGAGCGGCTGGATCACCGGCTGCTGGATCGCGAGGAGCCCCTTCGGGAGCGTCGCGTCGCCCCAGCATTCGAACGGATGGCTCGCCGGGGCGAAGAGGTCGGCGAGGAGGCTCGTCTCGTCGAGGCGGTCGTTCAGCGAGACGACGAAGGGGACCTTCGCGATCGCCTCGGCGATCCGGAGCGCCGACGGCGCGTCGTAGACGGGGTTCGCGCCCGCGACGAGGAGGAGCGAGACTTTCCCGGCGCGCATCTCGTCGGCGAGGGCCGCGAGGGCGGCGGCGCTGCCTGTGGCGGGCCGCTCGGCGGCCGCTTCGTCGAAGAGGCCGGCGGAGTAGGCGTCGAGCGTCAGGTTCAGGAGGAGGGCCGCCAGCTCGAGCGCCTCGCCCGAGGCCGAGCCGCTCGCCGCGCCTCCCGCGAGGACGATCGCCTTCCCGCGCGCGGCGAGGAGCTCGCCGGCGAGGCGGGAGAGGAGCGCCGGGTCGAGGCCCGCCTTCTTCGCGACGGCCTCGGGAGCGAACGGCGCGAGGGCGGCGGCGACCGCGGCGTCGGCGGCGAGCGGGCCGGCCTTGCGGGTCACGACGAGCTCGTGCGCGAGGGCGGCGGCGACGGAGGCGAGCTGCGAGTCGCGGACGCGTACCCGCTCGTCGGCGTTCGCGCCGGTGAGCGAAAGGCGCCCTTCGATCTGGACGAAGCGGCTCATCCGCGCTTCGGGCGCGTCGGGGGAGCGGCGCATCGCGAAGTCACGCTCGAGGCCGTCGGCCGGGCGGTCGAGGAGCTCGGCGCCGAGGCCGAGGATCAGGTCGGCCTTCCCGAGGAGCGGCCGCGGGAGGCGCTCGTCGCCGAACGCGGCCCGGTGCGCGGCCGCCGCGGCGTCGGAGGCGAGCGGGGCCCAGGCGACATGACGGAGGCCGGTGGCGGCCGAGATCGCGCCGATCGCATCGGAGAGGGCGGGGCTCGCGACGGGTCCCGTCAGGAGGACCGCGCCGCTGCCGGCCTTCGCGAGGCGGGAGACGACCTCGGACCCGACCGTCTTCCAGCTCGAGGCGACGGTCGGCCCCTGGCCCCTCCGGACGGAGAGCGGACCGCGGGCCCGGTCCGGGTCGTAGAGGTCCATCAGCGCGGCCTGGTGGCGTAGCGTGAGGCCCCGGCCGCTCGCGTCGGTCGGACTCGGCGCGACGAGGATCGGGCGCCCCTCGCGCGTCCTCACGAGGACGGGCGTGCCGTCGACGACGGTGTGGAAGAAGCGGGCCCGCCCGATCCCCTCTGCGAGGCTCTCGGGCATGTCGTGGAACGGGATCGTCGCTTCCTGCGGCGGCTGGCAGCCCGCGCTCGCGAGGGCGCCGGCCGCCGCGAGCGCGCTCCCGAGGCGGAGGAACTCGCGCCGGTCGACGCCTGCCTCGGGCCGGGGGGAGGTCTCGTTCGGTTTCATGTTCGTCTCCCTCTAGCGGTGGCAGGCGACGCAGTCGGTCGAGGCCTTCATCTCGGGCTTGCGGTGGCAGTCGAGGCACCACTGCATGTTGAAGGCGTTCGTGACGGAGACGATGTCGGTCTCCTCGACGCGGCCGTGGCAGTTCGCGCAGATCTGCCAGGGGCGCCCCTCCGCGTCTGCGAGCGGCAGCTTCGGGTTGCCCTTCCCGTCCTTCGCGTTCAGGTGGGCCGAGTGGTCGAAGTAGACGAAGTCGGGAAGGTCGTGGACCTTCACCCAGGGGATCGGCTCTCCCCGGTCCCAGTAGTCCTTCATCTTCAGGACCCACTCGCGGTTCAGGCCGACCGTCGTGTGGCAGTTCATGCAGACGGCGGTGGACGGGACGGTCGAGTGGCGTCCCTTGTAGGGCATCGTGTGGCAGGTGAGGCAGGGGATGTCGTAGCCCCCGACGTTCACCGCCTCGCCCTTCTCGTTCGTCTGCATCACGGCGGGCCCGGCCATCCGCGAGTGCCGGAAGAGGATCGGCTGTCGCGGCTCGTAGCCCTTGCGCACGTTGCTCAGCGCGTACGCCAGGGAGCCCGCCGCGACCATCCCGAGGAGGAGGATCAGGATGCGGACGGGCGTTCTCGGTCGGCTCATTCGGTCCTCCTTGTCGGCGCGTCGGAGGTGGTCTCCGGAGGATTCGGGTTCGGGGGAGAGGCGGGCCCGCCGGACGCGGGGCGCGGGGCGGCGGGAGCAGGCTCGTCGTCGAAGAGCATCCGGACTGCGGGGGTCTCGAGGTCGTCGAACTGCCCCGATTTCGCGGCCCAGACGAAGAGCGCGAGGGCGATCCCCGCGATGAGGAGGGCGAGCGGGAGGAGGACGAAGATCGTCTCCACCTACGCCTCCCTCGAGGGGGTGAGCGCGGTCCGGCGCGCCGCCGCGGGGAAGGGCCGGGAAAAGGCGGACGACAGGACGACGCTCAGCGAGGAGACGGGCATCAGGACGGCCGCGAGGAGCGGTCCGACGAGTCCGAGGAGCGCGAGCGTTGCGCCCACGACGTTGTAGACGAGGGAGAACGCGAGGTTCCGGCGGATCACGCCGAAGACCCGTCGCGACCCGCGGAGGAGCTCGAGGAGCGGGGCGACCCCCTCGCGCGTCAGGACGACGTCGGCGGCGACGAGGGAGGCTCCCTTCCCGCCGAGGACGGCGACGCCGACGTCGGCCAGGGCGAGGGCTGCGGCGTCGTTCACGCCGTCGCCGACCATGACGACGGCGGGGGTGCGCCGCGCCTCGCCATCGCGTGCCGCGACGAGCGAGGCGACGAGGTCGCGCTTCTCCTCCGGCGTCCGGCCGCCGAGGGCGTCCTCCGGGGCGATCCCGAGGCGGGCGGCGACGGAGGCGACGACGCGCGGGTCGTCGCCGGAGAGGACCCTGACGCGGACGCCGCGGGCGCGGAGCGCGTCGACGGTGGCGCGGGCGTCGGCGCGGAGCGCGTCGCCGATCCCGCCGACGCCGGCGACGCGGCCGTCGACGGCGACCCAGACCGGGCTGAAGCCTTCGGCGACGAGCGCCTCGGCGTGCGCCGCGAGCTCGCCCGGGGCGGGAGCGGCGTGTGCCGCGACGTGCACGCGGTTGCCGACGGCGACACGGCGCCCGTCGACGATGCCAGCGATGCCGCGTCCCGGGACTTCGCGGACCCCGGTCACCTCGCGGACGACGTTCACGCGGCGGCCGAGGGAGGCGCGGAGGGCGTGGGCGACGGCGTGCGACGATTCCGCCTCGAGGGTCGTGGCGAGCTCGAGCGCCGCCTCGTCTCCGACGTAGCGGGCGAACGAAGCCTTCCCCTCGGTGAGCGTACCGGTCTTGTCGAGGAGGACGGTGCCGACGCGGCGGAGCCGGTCGAGGGCGTCCGGGTCCTTCACGAAGATCCCGGCGCGGGCGGCGCGCATCAGCCCGACCGAGACGGCGAGCGGGACCGAGAGCCCGAGCGCGCAGGGGCAGGCGACGACGAGGAGGGCGACGACGCGTTCGACGGCCGCCTCCGGTCCGAGCGGGAGGGCGAGGAGGAGCGCGGCCGCGGCGAGGAGGAGGAGCGCCTGGACGAAGCGTCGCGCGAGGAGGTCGGTGAGGCGGAGGACGGCGGGGCGGCGCGCGAGGGCGTCCTCGACGACGGCGAGGAGCGCGCCGACGCGCGTCTTCTCGCCGGCTGCCTCGACCTTCACGACGAGCCGGGCCCCGAGGTTCGTCACGCCGGCGTGGACCGCGTCCCCCTCGGCGACCCGGACGGGCGCCGACTCGCCGGTGAGGACCGAGGCGTCGAGCGTGGACCGGCCGACGAGGACGACGCCGTCGGCCGGGACGAGCTCGCCCGAACGGACCTCGACGCGATCGCCCGGCTCGAGGGCCGCAACCGGGACCTCGACGGCCGGTGCGACGGGGCCGTCCCCCTCGAGCCGCCTCGCGAACTCGAGGAAGGCGACGCCGCGGAGGCTGTCGGCCCGCTCGAGCGCCGCCCGCTGCGCGGCGCGTTGCACCTGCCGCGCGCCGAGGAGGGCCGCCACGAGCATCGCGAGCGAGTCGAAGTAGACCGGGCCGCTCCCGCGGACGACGTTCGCGGCGCTCGTGGCGAACGTGACGGCGATCCCGATGGCGACGGGGAGGTCGATGTGGACGAAGCGGGACCGCAGGCCCGCGTACGCGGTCTGGAAGAACGGCCGCGCCGAGAAAGCGAGGACCGGGAGCGCGATACCGAGGGAGACCCACCGGAAGAACGCCTCGTAGGGGGACGCCATGCCGGACGCCTCGCCGGCGTAGAGCGCCCCGTGAAGGAACATCAGGTTCATCGACCCGGCCACGGCGACGCCGAGCTTCACGAGGGCGGCACGGTCCTCGGCGCGGCGGGCGTCGCGGGCGGGACCGGCCCGGTGGACGTGCGGCGAGTAGCCGAGGCGGTCGAGGGCGCGGGCGATCGCCGAGAGCTTCACCCTCTCCGGGCGCCAGGTCACCTCGGCGACGGCGTTCGCGAGGTTCAGCCGCACGGAGTCGACGCCGTCGAGCGCCTCGGGGAGCTTCTCGACGAGCCAGACGCAGGCGGCGCAGTGGACCCCCTCGAGGTAGAGGCGGGTCCGACGGCGGCCCCCGGTCGCCTCCTCGGAGGCTCCCTCGAGCGCGCGCGGGTCGTCGAGGTCCTCGAACCCACGCCCGGTCGGACGGGCCGGCTCGAGCGCGCCCCCCTGCTGCTCGACGAGGCCGTAGAACTTCTCGTAGCCCCAGTCGCGGATCAGGTCGTGGACCTGCCGGCAGCCGTTGCAGCAGAACTGCTTTTCCTCGCCGGGGCGGAGCATCCCCTCGGGGACCGCGAGGCCGCAGTGCGCGCACGCCGTCGGCGCGGGGCGCAGGTGCGTCCGATCGCGGGGCTCCGTCACCGGGAGCTCCCTCCCTCGGGGGCGTCCTTCTCGACCGCGACGCGCGCCGAGTGGACGAAGCGCTGGCCGTCGCGCTCCGCGTCGAGGCGGAAGTCCCAGGAGCCCGGCTCGTCCACGCGCAGGAGCGCGCGGTAGGAGCCGGGGAGGTGGGGCAGCTCGACGAGGGTGCCGGGTGCGTCGCGCCGCGACTCGGCCGCGCGCAGGGCGTAGAGGCGGCCGGTCAGCCCCGTCACACCCTGCCCGTCGCGGTCGGCGACGTGGACGTCGACGGGGCGGGGCGTTCCGGCGACGTGAGGCACGCCGGCCGGGAGCTCGTACCTCACCGTCCAGCCGAGCGCGCGGCTCGCCGCGACGACCGCCTCGTCCGCGTCCCACTCCTGCGAGGACTCGTAGAAGCCGGCGATCGGGCGCGGCGCCGTGGGTCGCGTCGCCACGAAGACGAGGACGGCGTAGGCGACGATCGACATCGTCAGGAGGCCCGTCAGGTAGAGGGGCCAGCGGTACTCGGAGAGGAACGCCCGGAGCTTCACCGTCCGGCCCCCTTTCCCCAGGGCCCGAGGAGGAGGAACTCGATCTCCTTCCGGAAGCCCCGGTCGGACGTGACGACGTACCGGGCCGTGGCCTGGCCGTCGCGGAAGACCTCGGCCGGGACGGTCGTCACGACGTTGACGGTGACGACCTTCTCCGGGGCGACGTCGACCGGCCCGCCGGCCAGGACGAACCGAGCGCCGCCGGGGGAGAGGACCTCGACGGAGAAGCGTTGCGGCACGTCGAGCTGGTTCGTGACGCGGAGCCGCTGCTGGTTCGCGACCTCGCCGGTGACGAGGACGCGGTACGGCTCGCGCCCGCCGCGGACGATCTCGACGAGGGCGTCGGCGCGGGTCAGGAGGAGGAACGCGAGGGAGCCCCAGGCGAGCGTCAGGAGCGCGAGGTAGATCAGGTTCCGGGGCCTCACGAGGCGCCGCGTCCCTCCCGCTTCCTCGCGCTCGGAGGTGTACTTGATCAGCCCGATCGGCTTCTTCTGGCCGAGCATCACCTCGTCGCAGGCGTCGATGCACTGGGCCGTCCCGATGCACTCGGACTGGAGGCCGCGGCGGATGTCGGTGCCGGTCGGGCACGCGTTCACACAGCTCCGGCAGTCGATGCAGTCGCCCGCGGCGACGCCCGCGACCCGGTCCTTCACCTTCACCTTCGGGTCGCCCCGCTTCGCGTCGTAGGCGACGAGGATCGTGTCGGGGTCGGCCATGACGCTCTGGAGGCGGCCGTAGGGGCAGGCGACCGTGCACATCTGGTCGCGGAACCAGCCGAAGTCGAAGAGGATCAGGCCGGTGAGGAACGCGATCGTCCCGAGCGCCCCCGTCGCCTCTGCAGGCGAGGCGAGGCCCGCGAGGAGCCCCTTCCAGCTGACGAAGTAGGCGACGAACGTGGAGGCGAGGAGGAGCGCGAGGAGCGCCCAGATCGCCCATTTGGCCGTCTTGATCGCCGCCTTGCGCGCGCTCATCGGCGCGGCGTTCAGCTTGCGCTGGGCGAGCGGCGTCCCCTCGAGGAGCAGCTCCACGGGGCGGAAGAAGAACTCGAGGTAGACGGTCTGCGGGCAGGCGTAGCCGCACCACATCCGGCCGAACGTCGAGCCGACGAAGAAGACGGTGACGATGACGCCGAAGCCGAAGAGGAGGAGGAGAAGGTTGTCGGTCGGGTGGAACGTCGCGCCGAGGACGTGGAAGAGCCGCTGGCCGAGGTCGAGGTGGACGGCCGGGTGGCCCCCGAGCGGGACGAGCGGGAGCGCGACGAAGAGGACGAAGAGCGACCACGCCATCGCCCGCCGGACCTTCCAGTAGCGGCCGCGGTGGAGGACGGGGCGGATGAACTTCCGCTTCCCGTCCGCCGACATGCTGTAGAGGAGCTCGTCCTCCGGGGCGACGTCGAAGACGCGCTCCCGCCCGCCCGGCTTCGCGGCGCTCTCTCTCTCCTCCTTCGCGGCGGCGGGACCGGTCACGTCAGCGTCCCGGGATCGGCTCTGGCGGGAACGGGTCGCCCTCGGCGGGCTTGGCGTTGGCGGGGCTCGAGCCCTGCAGGCTCCGCACGTACGAGACGAGCGCCGAGATCTCTTCCGGAGGGATCGCCCGCCCCCAGGGGGGCATCCCCTTCGCCGGCCAGCCCTTCACGATCGTCTGGAAGACCTGCTCGACTGAGCCGCCGTGGATCCAGCGGTCGTCGGTCAGGTTCGGGCCGATGAGCCCCTGCGCCTTCTCGCCGTGGCACGAGGCGCACGACTTCGCGAAGCGCCCGGCGCCCCGGTCGAGGACGGCCGGGTCGGCGGCGCCGGCGAGGAGCTCGGCGGAGGTCGGGGGGACGAGCGGGTTCGCGTCGAAGTGCGCCTGGACCGAGGCGAGCGCCTTCTCCGTCTCCGCGCGGTACTCCGACTCCATCGACCTTTCGCCGAACCTGAGGGCGTAGAACGCGAGGTAGAGGACGGAGAAGGCGATCGCCCCCCACCAGATGGCCATGAGCCAGCCCGGCAGCGGATTGTCGTACTCCTTGATTCCGTCGATGTCGTGGAGGACCTTGTCTTCGTATTCGGCCATCGTCCCCTCCGGTCAGGCCCCGCGCCCCGGCTCGGCGGCGAGCGCCGGCGCGGCGGCCTCGTCGTCGGCCAGCGGCAGGCGGGCCTGCGCTGCGAGCGCGTCGGGCCGGGCGCGGACGACGCGGACCGCGAGGACGACCCAGACGCCGAGGAAGAAGAGCATCGAGGCGATCGCCCACCCCGGGGCGCCGCTCTCGCGGGCGAGCTCCTGGAGCACGGTGGCTACCTCGCGGCCGCGACGGGCGCGGCGGCCGGCGCGGAGTCGGCGGCCGGAGTCGCCGGGAGCGCGAGCGGAGGCTGGACCATGGGACGGCGCCAGCGGATGTCGGTCCCGAGCCTCTGGAGGTAGGCGGTCAGCGCCATGATCTCGCGGTCGGCGAGGCCGGGCGGGCCCTGCTGCGCCTCCACCTCCGCGGCGATCGCCTGCGCCTGCGCGGCGATCGAGGCCCTCGCCGTCGCGATCTCGCCGTCGGTGTACGGGACGCCGACGGCCCGCATCGCGCGCATTTTCGCCTCGACCTTCGAGTCGTCGATCGGGTCCTTCAGGAGGTGCGGGTAGCGCGGCATGACGGAGCCGGGCGTCGTGGAGCGGGGCTGGTCCATGTGCCGGACGTGCCAGAGCGACGGGTACTTCCCGCCGACGCGGTGAAGGTCGGGCCCCGTCCGCTTCGAGCCCCACTGGAACGGATGGTCGTAGACGAACTCGCCGGCCTTGGAGTACTCGCCGTACCGCTCCGTCTCGTGCCGGAACGGCCGGACCATCTGGGAGTGGCAGTTGTAGCAGCCCTCGCGGATGTAGACGTCGCGGCCCAGGAGCTCGAGCGGCGTGTAGGGCTTCACGGTCGCGATCGTCTTCACGTTGCTCTCGTCGAAGAAGAGCGGGATCGCCTCGACGAGCGAGCCGACGGAGAGCGCGAGGGCCGTCAGGACCGTGAGGAGGACGACGCGCCCCTCGATGGCGCGGTGGACTCCGTGCCGGATCACGTGCTGGAAGCGGAAGAAGGCGTGGTCCCACGTCCCGGGAGCCGTCGTGGCGCCGGGGGCCGAGCGGTCGACGACGAGCGGCGGCGCCTTCACCTCGGCCTCCTCGTCGAAGCCGGCCGGGGCGCTCCGGATCGTCCGCACGACGTTGTAGAGGAAGACGAGGAGGCCCGCGAAGAAGAGGAGCGCGCCGACGAGGCGGACCCAGTACATCGGGACGATCCGGAGGACGGTCTCGATGAAGTCGGGGTAGACGAGGCGGCCGTCGGGCTCGAAGGCGCGCCACATCGCCCACTGGGTGATGCCGGCGACCCACATCGAGACCTGGTAGAGGATCAGGCCGATCGTCCCGATCCAGAAGTGGGCCGTGGCGAGCTTCTTCGAGAAGAGCTCCGTCTTCCAGAGGCGGGGGACGACCCAGTAGAGGATGCCGAACGAGAGGAACGAGTTCCAGCCGAGCGTCCCGGCGTGGACGTGGCCGATCGTCCAGTCGGTGTAGTGCGAGACCGCGTTCACCGACTTGATCGACATCATCGGCCCCTCGAACGTCGACATGCCGTAGTAGGTCACGGCGACGACGAGGAACTTCAGGACCGGGTCGTCGCGGAGCTTGTTCCACGCCCCGCGGAGCGTCAGGAGGCCGTTCACCATGCCGCCCCAGGAGGGCATCCAGAGGATGAGCGAGAAGAGCATCCCGAGCGTCGAGGCCCACTCGGGGAGCGCCGTGTAGTGGAGGTGGTGCGGCCCCGCCCAGATGTAGACGAAGACCAGCGACCAGAAGTGCATGATCGAGAGCTTGTAGCTGAAGACCGGGCGCTCGGCGGCCTTCGGCAGGTAGTAGTACATGAGGCCGAGGTAGGGCGTCGTCAGGAAGAAGGCGACGGCGTTGTGGCCGTACCACCACTGCATCAGGGCGTCCTTCACGCCCGCGTAGGCCGAGTAGCTGCCGAGCCAGGAGTAGGGGATCGCCATGCTGTTGCCGATGTGGAGGATGGCGACCGCGACGATCGTCGCGATGTAGAACCAGATCGCGACGTAGAGGTGCTCCTCGCGCCTCCTCGCGATCGTCCCGAAGAAGTTGACCGCGAAGACGACCCAGAGGAACGTGATGACGATGTCGAGGACCCAGGGAAGCTCGGCGTACTCCTTCGCCTGCGTGACGCCGCCGACCAGGGAGACCGCCGCGGCCACGATGAGCAGCTGCCACCCCCAGAAGTGAATCTTCGACAGCGTGTCGCTGAAGAGCCTCGCCTTCAGCAGCCGCTGCATGGAGTGGTAGGTCCCGCCGAAGATCATGTTCCCGACGAACGCGAAGATGACCGCGTTCGTGTGGAGCGGGCGGAGCCTCCCGAACGTGAGGTAGGGGGCGACGTTCAGCTCCGGCAGGAAGAGCATCGCGGCGGCCAGGACGCCGACGAGCATCCCGACCACGGCCCAGAAGATCGCGGCGAGGAAGAAGAGCCGCGGGGTTCGATCGTCGTACCGAACGGTGTCGCTCATCGATCTCCCATCCTGTTGCGCTGCGTTTGCCGCGGAAGGTCCGGAGCCGGGGCCGGGAGGCGTCGCCGGGGCGGAGCGGACGCGGCGCCGGCGGGGCCGGGCACAAAGTCGCAGAGGCGCTGAGGCGCCTCCCCGAGGTGCATGGCTCCCTGGATCTCTCCCGACACGCGGCCCCCTGGCGGCATGGCTCCTGATGCCTGAACCGGCGGGCATGTTCCGTCCCGTTGCAGCGCAGCACCATCCTCCAGATGCTTCAATTCAGGCCGACAGATGGCCGGATTCACGGGGAAACCGTGGAGGAATGGGCCTCGAGGTCGTTTCGATAACTCAAGAAATGATCATGCCTTGTGCTGATTCTGCGCGGGCGTCGCAAAGGCGTCGGGAGCGTCGGGATGATGCGAATGCATCATGTCGAATGCACGCGAAGACCCGAACCGGGGCGACTCGTCACGCCCGGAAAGACGCCGCGACCGCGGGGGGCGCTCAGCCGGCCGTCGGCGTGACGAACGCGCGGCCCGAGCGGCCCGGGAGGTCGATTCCGCGCAGCTCCCCGTCGGTCACGACGAGGTCGTCGCCGGTGGCCGCGTCGAGGAGGCGCTCGGGGAGCGCTCCGACCGGGAGGTCGACGCGACGCTCCTCGCGGGAGACGTTGAAGGCGACGACGACCGCGTCGCCGCTATCTTCCTCCCGGACGTAGGAGACGAGCGCGTCCTCGGCCAGGATCGTCCGGTACGCGCCGCCACGGAGCGCGGGGTGGGCGCGGCGGAGGGCGGCGAGGCGCCGGACCTGCTCGCGCAAGACGTGGTCCCACGAGCCCTCGTCCCACGGGTACGTCCGCCGGCAGTCGGGGTCGGGCCCGCCCTCGAGGCCGATCTCGTCGCCGTAGTAGATGCAGGGGGCCCCCGGGAGGGTGAAGAGGAAGAGGAACGCCATCTCGAGCGCGGCGAGCTCCCCGCCCGCGAGCGTGAGGAAGCGGGGGGTGTCGTGGCTTCCGATGAGGTTCAGCTGGGCGTCCCGGACCGCCGGGTCGTAGAGGCCGAGCACCCGCTCCACCTCGGCGGCGAACGCGGCGGCGTCGAGCTCGACGACGTCCCGGTAGCCGCCGACCGACCGGAGGGCGGCCGTCTCGAGGTCCGGGAGGAAGAAGCCGAGGGCCGCCTTCGCGAGCGGGTAGTTCATCGTGGCGTCGAACTGGTCGCCCGCGAGCCAGCGCCGCGCGTCGTGCCAGATCTCGCCGACGAGGTATGCCTCGGGGTTCGCGCGCTTCACGCGGCGGCGCAGCTCGCGCCAGAACTCGTCGTCGTCGATCTCGGACGGGACGTCGAGCCGCCAGCCGTCCGCACCGAAGCGGATCCAGCGCTCGGCCACGTCCCAGAGGTACTCCCGGACGGCGGGCGTGCGCGTGTCGAGCTTCGGTAGGGCCGGGACGTCCCACCAGGCCGCGTAGCCGAGCTCCTCGAACGCGGGCCTGGGCTTCTTCGAGCGGCGCAGGAGCTTCGGCTCGGCGTAGGCGCCGAGGGGCCGGCCGTCCTGCAGGCGCTCGACGTCGAGGTGGAACCAGTCGAGGTAGGGGGAGTCGGCGCCGTTCTCGAGGACGCTGTGGAACGCGAAGAAGCCGCGCCCGACGTGGTTGAAGACGCCGTCCAGGACGACCTTCATGCCGCGCGCGTGGGCCGCGTCGAGGAGCTCGCGAAGCGCCTCGTTCCCGCCGAGGATCGGGTCGACCTGGTGATAGTCCCAGGTGTGGTAGCGGTGGTTCGCCGCGGAGGCGAAGACCGGGTTGAGGTAGAGCGCCGTCACGCCGAGCGCCGAGAGGTCGTCGAGCTTCTCGGCGAGGCCGAGGAGGTCGCCCCCCTTGAAGCCGTGGGGCGTCGGCGGAGAGTCCCACGGCTCGAGGTTCCCCGGCTTCGTGACGCGCTCGCTGCGCGCGAACCTGTCGGGGAAGACCTGGTAGAAGACGGCGTCGCGGACCCAGCCGGGCGTCTCGGGGCTCACCCCTCCACTATAGTCGGAGGCGGGAGAGTCCCTCATGGAGGATCCGATGCGCCCAGCCGCCGTTGCCCTCGCCGCCGGACTCGCCGTTCCCGCCCTCGCGGCGCCCCCCGCTCCGCGCCTTCAGGCGGTCCTCGCGCCGCTCGGCGGCGAGGCGGAGCCGCTCGGAGAGCTCTACCGCGAGCTTCACGCCGCGCCGGAGCTCTCGATGCAGGAGACGGCGACGGCCGCGAAGCTCGCCGTCCGCCTGCGTGCCCTCGGGTTCGAGGTGACCGAAGGAGTCGGGGCGACCGGGATCGTCGGCGTCCTCCGGAACGGGGACGGACCGGTCGTGATGCTCCGGACCGACCTCGACGCCCTGCCCGTCGAGGAGAAGACCGGCCTGTCGTTCGCGAGCCGCGCGACGGGGAAGGCGGACGACGGCACGCCGATCCCGGTCATGCACGCCTGCGGGCACGACCTCCACATGACCGCCTGGACCGGCGCGGCGACGCTCCTCGCGCGCGCGAAGGGGAGCTGGCGCGGGACGCTCGTGATGGTCGGGCAGCCGGCCGAGGAGAAGGGAGCCGGGGCCGCGACGATGCTGAAGGACGGGCTCTTCACGCGGTTCCCGCGGCCCGGCTTCGCCCTCGCCCTGCACGTGACGCCCGAGCTCCCGGCGGGCTCGGTCGGCGTGACGCCGGGAGCGGCCTTCGCCTCCGTCGATTCGGTCGACCTGACGATCCACGGCAAGGGGGGGCACGGGGCGATGCCGCACCGGACGGTCGACCCCGTCCTGATCGCGGCCCGGACGGTCGTCGCGCTGCAGGCGCTCGTCTCGCGCGAGAAGGACCCGTTCGAGCCGGCCGTCGTCTCGGTCGGCTCTTTCCAGGCCGGCGCGAAGCACAACGTCATCCCGCCCGAAGCCCGCCTGAAGATCACGGTCCGCGCCTACCGCGAGGAGGTGAGGCAGCGGCTCCTCGACGGCATCCGCCGCGTTGCGACGGGGGAGTCGATCGCGGGGGGCACGCCGCAGGCGCCCGACTTTTCGATCGTCGAGTCGACGCCCGGAGTCGTGAACGACGTGCCCCTCACGGAGCGTCTGCGTGGGGCCTTCGCCGCGGCGCTCGGCGCGGCAAACGTCGCCTCCTTCCCGCCGGCGAGCGTGAGCGAGGACTTCTCCTACTTCGGGCGCGAGGGAGTGCCGGCGTCGCTCTTCTGGCTCGGCGTCGCGGAGCCCGCGGCGCTCGAGAAGGCGAAGGCCGACGGGACGTCGCTCCCGCCGCTCCACTCGGCCGAGTTCGCCCCCGACGCCTCTCCCGCGATTCGGACGGGGGTGACGGCGCTCGTCGCCGGGGCGCTCGAGCTGCTGCCCGCGCGCTGAGCTTCTGCGGCGCGCGGGTGAAGCGCGCGGCGGTGTCGCGCAATGAGCCGGTTCCAGTCGCACCAGCTCGCCGGGACGAGGTCCGGGTCCTGCCCGGGCGCGCCGACGATCGCGGCAGGGCAGACGGAGCACTCGTCGAGAGCGTCGCAGGAGGCGCAGGGTCCACGCGGTGAGCGGCGCGCCGCCGAGGCGACGAGCGCCGGGAGGCCGGGCCGCCCCGCCGAGCGGAGCGCGAGACGCGCGTCGAGCGCCGGGTCGTCCACCCGCGGCCCCGCGAGCCGCTGCCGAAGCTCCTCCGCGAGGGGCGGAAGGGACGGCAGGACGGACGGGGCGAAGGCTCCGCACGGGGCGATGCGGCCGTCGACGTCGACGAAGAGAACGTCGGCTTCGCCGAGGCTGCATGCGGGGACGCCGAACGGGCTCCGAGAGCCCGCCGAAGTGCGGAGCGGATCGAAGGCCGAGTCCCCGTTCCCGTTCGAAGGGAGAGAGGCGATCTCCTCGAGGGCGCGGTCGAGGAGGTCCGCGGAGGCCTCGTTCCATCCCGGGTCGGGCGTCTGGACCGGCGTGGCCCGGATCTCGCGGACGCCCGCCGCGCGGAGCTCCGCGACCGCACGGCCGAGCGCACCGACGTTCCCGGAGTCGACCGTCACGCGCGCGACGAGGCGCTCCGCGAGGAGGCGAGGACGGCTCCGCGCGAGGCGGATGAGAAGGGAGCGGAGAGCGGCGCCGGTGCCGGCGCCGCGGCGCTCCTGCGCGGCGCCGAGGCCGTCGCAGGAGAGCTCGATCGTGACGCCCGCCGCGTCGAGGAGCGCGGCCGTCTCTTCGTCGAGGAGGAGGCCGTTCGTCACGACGTGCACGTCGGGCGCGAGGCCAGGGCGCGCGGATGCCGCGAGGAGAGACAGCGCTCTCCGGGCGAGCGCCTTCGCGAGGAGCGGCTCGCCGCCGAAGAGGACGAGCTTCGGCCGCGCGTGGCCGGACGTGGCCACGAGGCGGACGGCGGCCTCGAGAGCGGCGGCGTCCATCTCGCGGGGCGCGCCGCGCCGCTGCGGGCAGTAGGCGCACGCGAGGTTGCACCGAGTCGTGAGGAGGAGCGTCACGGCACGCGGCCCGGGGACGAGCGGCCGGACGGCGCGACCGTCGATGCGCGTCACTCCTCCGCGAGCGCCCGGACGTACGGGGTCGCCGCGTCGACGAGCGCGACGTAGTCCCCGGTGGGAAGGTCGGCCGAGCGGCAGCAGCTCTCGAGGTTCGTGGGGTCCTTCGTCTTCTGTAACGGGTGCGACGGCGCTCCGGACGGGCGTGAGAGGTCGGCAAGCGAGCCGTCCGGCGCGCCGGCTCCCGGAATGGAAGGAGTCGCCGGAACCGCCGGCGCCTCCGCTGCGGGCTCCGTCCCCGGAGTGATCGGGGGAGGCTTCCGCTCGGGCTTCCGTACCGCGATGGCCGGAGGCTCGAGCTCGAGCGGGATCGTCCTGGTGTCGAGCGCGGCGAGCTTCTCGAGCTCCCACTCGACGAGCCCCTTGAAGCGGTGGAGGAGCCTCATCAGCTCGAGGCGGTGGACGAGCGTCGTGGGCATCCCGGTCTCCTTTCGTCGTATTCGCTCGGTCGAGGGCGCGCCGGGGGCGGTCCCGGCGCCCGTTCATCGGTCACGGTCCGCCCGTGAAGGGAGCCCGGACCCAGACGTCGGCCTCCAGGCGGCCGACCTGGACGGCGACGAAGCGGCCGTCGGCGCTCACGGAGAGATAGCCCGAGGGAAGCTCCCCGCCGAGCTCGACCTCCGGCTCGATCGGCTCGACGACGCCGTCGAGGCGGACGCGGCGGAGGACGAGCCTGCGCCCGGAGAAGCGACCGGCCACGACCAGAGCGTCGCCGCCGGCGTCCCACGCGAAGTGGTTGGGGCGGGCATCGCGCGTGAGACGTCGGGGCTCGCCGTGCCCCTCGGCGTCGACGAGGTGGATCTCCCCGTCGCGCAGGAACGCGATCCGTGAGCCGTCCGGGGAGAACGCCGGGAAGGCGTCCGCCGACGCGCCGAAGGTGATGGGCCGAGGCTCGCCGTCGGCGGCCCCGTCGCGCAGAGGGACGGCGCAGAGATGCTCGACGCCGCCTCGCGAGGAGACGAAGACGAGCTGACGCGCGTCGGGCGAGAGGGCCGGGTGGAACTCGCGGTCGGGCCCGCCGACGAGAGGGC
>CAZWRQ010000001.1:61535-63657 GCA_964636395.1 uncultured Holophagales bacterium | reverse complement strand
TCGTCCTCCAGGCGGAGTACCTCGCGCGGAAGCGGGACCTCGACGTCCTCGGCACCGTCGACACCGCCGTCTTCCGCCAGGACGGCGCCTACTTCCAGGCGGTCTACGGCCTCCTTCCCCGCCTCCAGCTCGGCGCCCGCTGGGACGTCGGCGGCCTGACGAACGAGCGGGTCCGCGGCGGCACGAAGAGCGCGTACGACTCCTCGAGCCGCTTCACGGCGGCGCTCACGTTCAATCCGACGGAGTTCTCGCGCATCCGCGCGCAGTACGAGAGCGCCTCGATCCGCGTCGACGGGGAGAAGGAGACCTGGGGACGCTTCCTCCTCCAGCTCCAGCTCTCGCTCGGCGCCCACGGCGCGCACGCGTTCTGAGGAGGGGACGATGAAGAAGACGATCCTGGCCTCCGCGCTCCTCGCGGCCGCCGCCCCCACCCTCGCCGCCGTAAACGTCGTCGCCTCGACCTCGAGCATGGGGGTCCTCGCCACCGCCGTGGGCGGCGACGCCGTGAAGGTGACGGTCCTCGCCCCGCCCGACCGCGACGTCCACGTCCTGCAGGCCCGCCCGAGCATGATGGTCGCGCTCCGGAGAGCCGACCTCCTCGTCGCCGTCGGCGCCGAGCTGGAGATCGGCTGGCTGCCCGCCGCCCTTAAGGGGTCCGGGAACGCGAAGATCCTCCCCGGCGCTCCGGGCTACTTCGAGGCGGCCGCCCAGGTCCCGCTCCTCGAATCCGGGCAGGCCGCCGACCGTTCGCAGGGCGACGTCCACCCGATGGGGAACCCTCACCTCTACCTCGACCCCGTCCGGATGGCGAAGGTCGCCGAGGCCCTGGCGGGACGCCTCGCCTCGCTCGACGCATCGAACGCCGACCGCTATCGCGCCGGCGCCGCCGCGTTCCGCGCGGCCGTGGAGTCGCGTGTCCCCGGATGGAAGGCGAAGGCCGCCGGAGCGAAGGGGCTCCTCCTCTTCCACAAGGACGTCAACTACCTCGCCGCGCTCCTCGGCGTGCCGATCCTCGGCTACATCGAGCCGCTGCCGGGGATCCCGCCGACCGCCTCGCACCTCCGGGAGCTGACGGGCCGCTTCAAGGGACAGAAAGGGGTCATCCTTTTCACCGACTTCCAGCCGGGCCAGGGGCCGGAGTTCCTCGCCCGCAACCTCGGCTGGCCGAAATTGCGCCTTCCGCTGGAGCCCGGCGTCGGGTCCTCTGTCGAGGAGTACCTGAAGCTCATCGACCGCTGGGTGGACGGAGTAGCCTCGGGAAAGTGAGCGACGAGCCGATCCTCTCTTACAGGGAGGTCGTCGCGGGCTACGCGAGGCCCGTCGTCGGCCCCGTCTCCTTCGACCTCGGACCGGGCGACATCCTCGGCCTCGTCGGACCGAACGGCTGCGGCAAGTCGACCCTCATCGGCGCGTTGACCGGAACGTCGAAGGTCCTCTCGGGCGAAGTCGTGAAGAAGCCGGGGACGACGATCGCCTACCAGCGCCAGCGTCCCGTCCGGGAGACCGACGTTCCGCTCCGCGCGGACGAGCTCCTCCGTCTGACCGCCGCGACGGCGGAGCCGCCGCCGTCCCTCCGGCCCCTCCTGAAGACCCGCGTCGACCGCCTCTCGGGCGGGCAGTTCCAGCTCCTGACCGTCTGGGCCTGCCTCGGCGGCGACGCCCGCCTCGTCATCCTCGACGAGCCGACGAACAACATGGACCCGGAGGCCGTGGCCGCGCTCGCCGAGCTCCTCCTCTCCTCCCGCGGCGACCGTGCCGTCCTCGTCGTCACGCACGACGCCCGCTTCTTCACCGGGGTCCCCGCGCGCGTCCTGGAGGTGGGCCGGTGACGTTCGCGCAGGTCTTCGACCCCCTCTTCCGCGTCCCCCTCGCGAACGGTTTCCTCCTCGCCCTCGTCCTCCCGATTCTCGGCGCCTACGTGAGGCTCCGGAACGAGTGGCTCGCCGCGCTCGGCCTCGCGCAGGTGACCGCGGCGGGCGGAGTGATGGCGATCCTCGTCGGCGTCCACCCGCTCGCGGGCTCGCTCGGCGCGGCCGTCGTCGCCGCCGCGCTCAAGGGGCGCACCGAGCGCTCGGGAAACGACGTCTACGCCGTCCTCCTCTTCTTCGGCTGGAGCGCGGCG
>CAZWRQ010000001.1:38883-61435 GCA_964636395.1 uncultured Holophagales bacterium | reverse complement strand
GCGCTCGGGAAACGACGTCTACGCCGTCCTCCTCTTCTTCGGCTGGAGCGCGGCGCTCCTCGGCGCCGCGAACAGCACGCGCGGCGAGGAGCTCTCGCACTCGCTCCTCGAGGGGCAGCTCTACTTCACGACGTGGTCGAACCTCGGCGCGGCCCTCGCGCTCGTCGCCGTGGTCGCCGCCGGCGGCGCCTGGCTCTCGAAGCGGCTCCTCCTCGAGCACTTCTTCCCCGAGAGCCTGGCCGCGAACGGGGCCTCCCCCTGGAAGCTCCACCTCGCGTTCGACCTCCTCGTCGCCTTCTCCGTCGCGCTCGCGACCGAGTCGATCGGCGTCATGGCGACCTTCGCCCTCGTCTTCCTCCCCCCCTGGGTCTCCTTCCGGATCGCCGGTTCGTGGAAGCGGGCGCTCGTCCACTGCGCGGGCTTCTCCGTGACCGCCTACGTCGCCGCCTTCGTCCTCGCGATCGTCCTCGACCAGCCGTTCGGCCCGATGCTCGTCGGAGCGCTCGTCGCCGGCAGCCTCGTACTCCTCCCGTTTCGCGCGCGACGATGAAGGCGATCGGTTCCGGTAGAGTCCGGTCGACATGAAGGACCACGTTGTTCTCATCACGGGCGCCTCGTCGGGGATCGGCGAGGCGACCGCCCGCGAGCTCGTTCGCCGGGGCGCGAAGGTCGTCCTCTGCGCCCGAAGGACCGACCTCCTCGAGAAGGTCGCCGCCGACCTCCGCGCCGCGGGCGGCTCGGCGATCGCCGTCGCCTGCGACGTCACGAAGGAGGGCGACTGCGAGGCGGCCGTCGCGCGGGCCGTCGCCGAGTGGGGGCGTCTCGACGTCCTCCTCGCGAACGCCGGATTCGCCGTCGCCGGCCGGGTCGAGGCGCTCTCCATCGACGACTATCGGCGTCAGCTCGAGACGAACTTCTTCGGCGCGGTCCGCGCGGTGAAGGCCGCGCTCCCCGAGCTGAAGAAGACGAAGGGGCGGATCGGCCTCGTCGGAAGCGTGAACGGCTTCATCGGCACGCCGGCCACGTCCGCCTACTGCGCCTCGAAGTTCGCCGTCCGCGGCTTCTGCGACTCCATCCGCCCCGAGCTGAAGCCGCACGGCGTCTCGGTGACCCACATCGCGCCCGGTTTCGTCGCGAGCGAGATCCGCGCGAAGGACAACCGGGAGGTCGTCCACCGCGACGCGAAGGACCCGGTCCCCGCCTGGCTCGTCGCCTCGGCGGAGTCGGCCGCGAACGAGATCGCCGGCGCCCTCACGCGCCGCAAGCGCGAGCAGGTCGTCACGTTCCACGGGAAGGTCTTCGTCTTTCTCGAGCGGCACTTCTCCTGGCTCGTGGCGCCGCTCGTCGGGATCGTCGACGCCGATCAGCGGCCGGACCGGAAGGGCGCGGCGCGCTAGGGCGAGGCGCCGGGCAGCTCCAGCGAGCCGCCGTTCGGCAGGGCTTCGAACCGCGGCGGCGCCTCGCCCTGCTCGCGCAGATGCGTGAGCGCCGCCTCGAGATCGGCGAGAGGCTCCTCCATCCCGTCGTCCGCCTGCGGGAAGGTCCCGAAGTGGATGCCGACGCTCGTCTCCGCTTCGAGGAGGCGCGCCGCCGCGACCGCCTCCGCCGGGTCGGTGTGGACCGGGCTCATGAACCAGCGAGGGCGATAGGCCCCTACGGGGAGGAGGGCGAGGCGCACGGGCCCGAGCCGCTCGCGGATCGCGGCGAAGTGCGGCCCCCACCCGGTGTCGCCGGCGAAGTAGACCTTCCCCGAGGGCGCTTCGAGGACGAAGCCGCACCAGAGCGTCCGGTCGCGGTCGAAGAGGCCGCGCCCCGAGAAGTGCGCGGCCGGCACCGCGGTCACGGCGATCCCGGGCGCGACCTCGCGCCGCTCCCACCAGGCGAGGTCGATGCCGCCGGCGATCCCCTTCCGCCGCAGGTACTCCGCGTTCCCGAGTCCCGTGACGACCGGCGCCCCGAAGCGCTCCGAGAGGGCGCGGAGCGTCGGCAGGTCGAGGTGGTCGTAGTGGTTGTGCGAGAGGAGGACGAGGTCGATTCGCGGGAGGTCCTCCATCCGGAGGCCCGGCGCGCGGAGTCGCTTCACGCCGAGCCACGACGTCGGCCCCACCCTGTCGGACCAGACCGGGTCCGTCAGGACGTTCAGGCCGTCGACCTGGAGGAGGACGGTCGAGTGGTTCACGAACGTGACCCGGATCGCGCCGCCCCCGACCCGCGACGGCGGTGGCGGCGCGGGCGTGACCGCGAGCGGCTCCTTCGGCCACTCGCCCCGCTCGCGGTTCGTCACCCAGCGGAGGAAGTCGCCGAAGCCGTGGGGCCTCGGCTCCTCGTTCGCGAAGCGCTTCCCGTCGAAGTTCGCGGTCCGCGGCCCCTCGTAGCCGGGGGCCGAGAGGACGCAGCCCACCGACACGAGCACCGCCGAGAGGAGGCCGACGGCGGCGAGGAGGACGAGGGCGGCTCGACGGGCGATGCGCGCGAGGGAGGTCTTCAAGCGCGCTCAGCCCCCCGTGAAGATCCGGCCGATCCCGGCCGCGTCGAGGACCGACCCCTCCTCCGACCGGCCCGTGCGCGAGGCGGCGGAGACGATCCGGTCGGCGAGGCGCGAGAGCGGCAGCGACTGGAGCCAGACCCGGCCGGGGCCGGCGAGCGTCGCGAAGAAGAGCCCCTCGCCGCCGAAGAGGGCCGTCTTCACGCCGCCGACGAGCTGGATGTCGTAGTGCACCGACGGCGTCATCGCGACGAGGCATCCGGTGTCGACGCGAAGGGACTCCCCCGCGGCGAGGTCGACGGCGTGGACCGTCCCGCCCGCATGGACGAACGTGAGGCCGTCGCCCGTCAGCCGCTGCATGATGAAACCCTCGCCGCCGAAGAGGCCGACGCCGATCCTCTTCTGGAACGCGATCCCCACCTGGACGCCGCGCGCGGCGCAGAGGAACGAGTCCTTCTGGCAGACGAGCTCGCCGCCGAGCTTCGAGAGGTCCATCGGGAGGATCTTCCCGGCGTAGGGAGCGGCGAAGGCGACCCGCTCGCGCGCGGCGCCGCGGTTCGTGAAGACCGTCATGAAGAGGCTCTCGCCGGTGAGGAGCCTCTTTCCGGCGCCGAGGAGCGCCCCCATCAGCTTCGACCCGCCGCCGGGCGCGGCCCCCGACCCGTCGCCGAAGACCGTCTCCATCCCGATCGCGGGCGTCATGTACATGAGCGACCCCGCCTCCGCGACGACCGCCTCGCCCGGGTCGAGCGTCACCTCGACGAACTGCATCTCCGTGCCGTGGACCTCGAAGTCGATCTCGTGCGCCCGCCGTGGGGGCGGGGGCGGCAGCGGCGGTGCGGCGGCCGGCCCGAGGAGCGAGGCGAGGGCGGGAACGGCGCCGAGCGGCGTCCAGGCGGAGAGGCCCGGGCCGAAAGCGAGGGTCGCCCGGTCGACGCTGCCGTCGCGAATCCTCGACCGGACGTCTTCCGGAGAGACCGGGCCCACCTGGTGGCCGCCGACGAGGAGATGCCAGACCGGCTCGGACATTCGTGCTCCTTCCGCCGGGGCCTCCGCCGGCGCGCCGGACCGCAAGACCGGTCCGAAGGTCGCGCCGCGCTCCGCCCCGCAGCGGAAGCGAGAACGCCGCGCCGCGCCCGTTTGTTCCCGCGCGCGCATCGAGGTGGCCCGGGCGCGGGGCCCTCTTCTCGCCGCGCGCCGCGCGTCGTACCATCTCTCCGCCCGCCCCGCGGGCCCGATGAGAAGCTGAAGACCCGCCTCCCCCGAATGCTCCTGCCGGTCGAGCGGCTCGCCGCTCCCGGCTCCCGAGCGAGGTCTTCATGCCGTATTCCCTCGTCGCCGAAGGCGTCTCCTTCGTCCTGCCGGACGGGACGCCGCTCCTCGAATCGATCGACCTCTCCCTCCCGCGGGGCTTCACGGCCCTCGTCGGGCCGAACGGCTCCGGCAAGAGCACGCTCCTCGCGCTTCTCGCGGGAGCGCTTCGGCCGGCCCGCGGCCGCGTCCTTCGCGACGGGGCCGTCGCGCTCCTTCCGCAGTCGACCGCGCCCGATCGCGGGGGCGTCGCCCGCGACCTCCTCGAGCCGCGCGACGCGCCCCCGTGGCGGATCGACCGCGTCCTCGCCGAGGTCGGCCTCGACAGCCTCGACCTCAAGCGTCCCGCCGCGACTCTCTCCGGCGGCGAGACGACGCGCCTGCGCCTCGCGCGCATCCTCCTCGGCGAGCCGGAGACGCTCCTCCTCGACGAGCCGACGAACCACCTCGACGAGGAGGCGCGGCGCGCCGTCCACGACCTCGTCCGGAGCTTTCGGGGTGCCGTCCTCGTCGCGACGCACGACCGCTCCCTCCTCTCGCGCGCCGCCCGGATCGCGGAGCTTCGTGCGGGACGCCTTCGGACGTTCGGCGGCGGCCTCCCGGGCTTCCTCGAGGCACGTCGCGCCGAGCGCGAGGCCGCCGAGCGCGCCGTCCGCTCCGCGGAGCAGGAGCTCGACGCGGTCCGCCGCGCGGCGCGGGAGGCGGCGGAGCGCCAGGCTCGGCGCAGCGCACGCGGCCGCCGGGACGCGGCGCGGGGCGGCATCCCGAAGATCGTCGCCGGCGCGATGAAGCGCTCGGCCCAGGTCTCGGCCGGGCGCCTGAACGGAGTCCACGAGGATCGGGTCGAGGCCGCGCAGGCGGCGCTCGTGAGAGCCCGCGCCGCCGCGCCGAACGACCCGTCGGTCGCCGTCGACCTCGAGGCGACGCGCGTGCAGGCCCGCAAGCGCCTCGTCGACGCCCGGGACGTCAACGTCCGCCTCCCCGGTGGCTGGCTCTGGGCGGCGCCCCTCTCGTTCCACGTCGTCGGCCCGGAGCGGATCCGCCTGCGCGGGGCCAACGGCGCCGGGAAGTCGACGCTCTTCGCCCTGCTCGCCGGCCGCGCGCCCGACGCCGGGACGCTCCGGGTCGGCGCGGCGCGCGTCGGGCTCCTCGGCCAGGACGCGGCCGTCCTCGGAGTCGAGGGGACGCTCGCCCAGGCGCTTCGGCGGCTCGCGCCGGCGCGACCCGAGCACGAGCGAAGGCTCCTCCTCGGGCGTTTCGGCTTCGTCCAGGAGGCCGCGGAGAAGCCGGTCGCGGCACTGTCGGGCGGCGAGCGAATTCGCGCCGGCCTCGCGGCGCTCCTCGCCGCCGAGCAAGCGCCGGAGCTCCTCCTCCTCGACGAACCGTCGAACCACCTCGACCTCGCCGGGCTCGAGGCGGTCGCCGCCGCGCTCCGGGCCTACCGGGGCGCTCTGCTCCTCGTCACGCACGACGAGCAGTTCGCGCGCGACGTGGAGGTGGGGCGGGAGCTGGCGCTCCCGCCGCGGGGGTGAAGGCCTGTCGCCGTCGCGGCCTCAGTCGAGCTGCACGGAGCGCTTCGTGAACGCGCCGTCCATCCACCAGCCGGTGATCGGGAACGTCACCGCGGGCTTCGCCTCGGCGGCGGCGCCCGCGGCGACGAGGAGCGGCGCGTAGTGCTCCCACGTCGGGAGCGCCGTCCGGGCCGCCGGCGCGCGCTTCTCGAAATCGAGGAGCGCGTCGACGTCGAAGCGCGAGATCGCGTCCTCGGCCCACGCGTCGAACTCGCGCGCCCACTCCGGGATCCCCGGGCGGAAGGCGTAGCGCATGTTGTGCGTCAGGAACCCGCTCCCGAAGACGAGGACTCCCTCGTCTCGCAGCGGCGCGAGCGACCTGCCGAGCGCGAAGAGCTCCGCCGGGTCGAGGCGGGGCATCGAGAGCTGGAGGACGGGGACGTCGGCCTCGGGGTACATCGCCACCAGCGGCACGTATGCCCCGTGGTCGAGGCCGCGCGCCGGATCGTCCGTCGACGCGATCCCCCGCTCCTTCAGGAGTCCGCGCACCCGCGCCGCGAGCGCGGGGGCGCCGGGCGAGGGGTAGACGGTCCGGTAGTACTGCTCGGGGAATCCGTAGAAGTCGTAGACGAGGGGGACCGGCGCCGTCGCGCCGAGGGTCGCCGGGCGCGCCTCCCAGTGGGCCGAGATCATCAGGATGCTCGCCGGCCTCGGCATCGCCCTCGCCCACGCGGCGAGCTCCCCCATCCAGGCGGCGTCGTCGAGGAGGACCGGCGCGCCGTGCGCCGCGAAGATCGTCGGCATTCGTTCGTTCGATTCGTGGCCCATTCCGTTCCTCTCTCTTCTCTCCGGCGCCGCGCGGCTCAGCCGAGCCGCCCGTCGCGGTAGTCGCGCACGGCCTGGTAGATCTCCTCTTCCGTGTTCATGACGAAGGGGCCGTACTGGGCGATCGGCTCGCCGAGCGGCCGCCCGGCGACGAGGAGCGCTTTCGAAGCCTCCGCCGCCTCGAGGACGACGCCGTCGGCCGCGGGGTCGTTCTCGAGGATCGCGAGCCTGCCGGGCCCGAGCACCTTCCCGCCGACCGTCACGGAGCCTCGGTAGGCGACGACGAAGGCGTTGTGACCCGGCGGAAGCGGCTGGTCGAACCGGGAGCCCGGCTCGAAGTGGAGGTCGAGGACGAGCGGCTCGGTCGCCTCGCGCGTCACCGCGCCTGCGATCCCGTGGCTCTCTCCGCCGATGACGGTGGCCGTGACGCCGCCGAGCGCGAAGCGCGGCAGGTCGGCCGCCCCGAAGTCGCGGTACCAGGGAGCCTGCATTTTGTCGCGGCCGGGGAGGTTCAGCCAGAGCTGGAACCCCTCCATCACCCCTTCCTCCTGCTGTGGGATCTCGGAGTGGACGACGCCGCGCCCGGCCGTCATCCACTGGACGCCGCCGTTCTCGAGGAGCCCCTCGTGGCCCGCGCTGTCGCGGTGCTTCATCCGCCCCGCGATCATGTAGGTCACGGTCTCGAAGCCGCGGTGCGGGTGGTCGGGGAAGCCCGCGATGTAGTCGTCCGGGTCGTCGCTCCCGAAGGCGTCGAGCATCAGGAACGGGTCGAGACGCCGCTGGAGCGGCTGCGAGAGGAGGCGCGTCAGCTTCACGCCCGCGCCGTCGGAGGTCGCCGTGCCGGCGACGAGGCGCTCGACGGAGCGCGGGGAGAGGACCTTCTCCTCTCGCGGGGCGGCGGCTTTGGTCGCCGCCTCGATCGTCGGGGTCGTCGGATTCGCGGTCTTCGTCATGTACGTGTCTCCCTGCGCGTCGCCGTCAGGCGGCGAGCGCCGCGGAGTCGAGGACCGGGACCGGCTCCTTCGCCAGGTCCCTCACCTTCAGCGAGGCATCGGGGATTGCCGCGCGCAGGCGCTCGACGACGGAGTTCGCGACACGGGTGGAGCTCGCCCCCTCGCTGCGGGCGCTCGCGTTGATCTGGAGGATCTTCATCTTCGTCTCCTTGCGGCCCTGTCTCAGCGCCACGTAGAGATTACGGCCCGTTCGGATGGAACGATGTGGATTGAAATGGATATCATTGTCCTGACCATGAAACAATTGGACCCAAACGATCTCCTGATCTTCGCCCGCGTGGCGGATGGGGGGAGCTTCAGCCGCGCCGCCGATCGGCTCGGACTGCCGAAGTCGACGGTCTCGAGGCGGATCTCGCTCCTCGAGGAGACGCTCGGCGAACGGCTGATGGTCCGGACGACGCGCCGCCTCCGCCTCACCGAGCTCGGCGAGCGGGTCCTCGAGCACGCGCGGCAGGTGGCCACCGAGGTCGAGGACGTCGCCGCCCTCGCCGAGCACCGAAAGGAGGCGCCCGTCGGCCGGCTGCGCGTCGCCATGCCGAGCGACCTCGCGATCCTCTTCCTCGCCGACGCGCTCGCCGCGTTCACGGCGATGCATCCGGCGGTCTCGCTGGAGCTGGACCTCTCCGCGCGCCGGGTCGACCTCCTCGGCGAGAACGTCGACGTCGCCGTCCGGATCGGCACGCCGCCCGACGACGCGGCTCTGGCCACGCGCCGCGTCGGCGTCTTCCCGATCGGCCTCTACGCTTCCCCCACGTATCTCGCGGAGCGAGGAGACCCCGCCTCGCCCGACGACCTCGCGCGGCACGACGCCCTCCGTCTCCTCGGGCGCGACGGCGAGCCGGCCCGCTGGAGGCTCCTCCAGGGAGAGCGGAGCTGGGAAGGGGTGCCTCCGGGCCGGGTCGCCGCGAACTCGCCCGAGCTCCTGATCCGGCTCGCGCGCGCCGGAGCCGGGATCGCGTCCGTCCCCGACCTCCTCGCGGCGCCCTCCGTGAAGCGCGGCGACCTGCGCCGCGTCCTCCCCGCCTGGTGCCTGCCGCCGCACACCGTGTGGGCCCTCTTCCCGGGCCGGCGGCTCATGCCGCCGAAGGTCCGCGCATTCGTCGACATGCTCGCGGCTGCTCTTCCGGGCGCCATCCCTCCCGCAGACCCCGCCGCGGACCCCTAGAATCGGGGACGAGGCTCCCGATGGACCACGCCCAGCGCGTCCTCTTCGTCGACCCGTCGACAGGGTTCTACCGGCTGCGGCGCTACCGCGTCGGCGACTACTTCGGGCCGGTCGACCTCGGCATCCACCTCTCGGACCGGTGGCGGAGCCTCAACTTCGGCGCCGGCCTCTTCGCCGGCTCGATCCTCCCCGGCTCGAACAGGCTCGTCGTCACCGGCTTCTCGCCCGCCTGGCGCGGCTTCTACGTCTCGAGCCTCGGCGGCGCCGCGCTCGTCTTCGACAACCTCGGCCTCAACATGGTGAGCCTCGTCGGGAAGGCGCCGACGCCGTCGATCCTCTATCTGAACCGCCGCCACGGCGAGGAGGTCGACGTGGAGGTTTCCCCCGTCGACCTCGGGAAGGCCTTCGCCCGCGGTCGCGGCGGCTTCTACGGGCTCATGGAGGAGGTCCTCGAGCGGCTCGGATCGCGCTACGAGACCGACCCGCGCGTCCTCGCCGTCGGCCCCGCGGCGGCGTCGACCGACTTCGGCGCGATCGGGAGCGCCCCCGTCGTCAAGGGGAGGCTCACGCACGCCGACACCTGGGCCGGGCGCGGCGGGATGGGCTCGAAGATGCTCCAGGAGCACGGCGTCGCCGCGGTGATCTACGGCGGCACCTTCGTCGACGAGGACTTCCGCGACCGGACGGTCGCCGACTCCTGGTTCCGCGAACGCTACGAGAAGAAGCTCGCGACGAAAGACTTCGAGGCGACGACGAAGTACCGCTTCGAACCGAAGTTCGAGACGGGGGGGACGTTCGGCGTCAACTTCGCGACGGTGAAGGGGCGCCTGATGGCGTTCAACTACCGCTCTCTCGCGCTCCCCGAGAGCGAGCGGACCGCGCTCTGGGAACGCCTCGTCGTCCCGCACTACCTCGCGCAGTTCAACGAGGAGACGATCGCGAAGCGGCAGCAGTCGACCTGCGGCGAGCCGTGCGCCGCGGTCTGCAAGAAGCTCCGCGACGAGTACAAGAAGGACTTCGAGCCGTACCAGACGATGGGGCCGCTCTGCGGCGTCTTCGACCAGCGCGCCGCCGAGCTCCTGAACGGAGCGGCCGACGCCGCGGGGTTCGACGCGATCTCGGTGGGCGGCGTCCTCGCCTGGCTCATGGAGTGCATCCTCACCGGGGAGCTGACGCCGGAGGAGCTCGGCGTCACGCGGCTCCCCCGCTGGGACGCCACGGCCTTCGACGCCGTCGCCGACTCGCGGCACAACGCCGAGCTCGGCGTCGAGCTGATCTCATCGATCCTCTCGGGGCGCGTCGACCTCTCCGAGGGGCCGCGGAAGTGGGGCCGCCGCGTCGCGCGCGAGAAGGGGACGCGGGTCCTCGACCGCTTCGTCTACCTCGCGTCGGGCCGCCGCGGCTGGATGGTGCCGAACCAGTACTGGACGCCCGGCGCCCTCGCCCCGATGCCGATGATGGGCAAGTACTACATGTTCTACGGCCCCGAGTTCTTCCCGCCGCGGACGCTCGGGAAGGTCTGCGCCGAGCGGATGCTCGCCGAGCTCGCGATCGACGACCTCGGCGTCTGCCGCTTCCACCGCGGCTGGGCCGAGGAGATGCTCCCTCAGATCGTCGGCTCGGTCTACGGCCTGAAGGACGAGTACCTGAAAGCGATCGCCGTCACGGCGAGCCGGATCAACAGCCGGAACGCCTCGGTCTTCTGGGAGTCGGAGCGGGACCTCGACTTCGTCGCCTCGTACCTTTCCCGGCGGCGCGACGTCGAGAAGGACCCCGACCCCGAGCTCGCCCGATGGGCCGCGGCGTTCGAGGAAGACCGGCACGAGGCAGCCCTCTCGTTCTGGTACGAGATGAGGAAGGGGATCGACGAGAGCCTCCGGGCGTTCCTCTGACGCTTCGTCGGCGCACGCCGCCCTTTCGCCCGTCTCCCGATGCTCCTATCCTTCCGAACGGGGGACGCCGCACCCGTGAACCTTCCGCCGGAGCGCCGGCGGACACGCGCGCCGGGCGCCCGCACGAGGATCGGCGATGACGACCACGATCGCGCTGCTCGCCCTGGCGCTCTATCTCGGCGCCTACTTCACGTTCGGCCGGCGGCTCCGCGACCGGCTCCTGAAGAGCCACGAGGCGCCCGCCGCCCCCTCGCAGCGCCTCTCGGACGGCGTCGACTACGTCCCGACGAGCAAGTACGTCCTCTTCGGCCACCACTTCGCCTCGATCGCGGGCGCCGGGCCGATCACCGGGCCCGCGATGGCCGTCGCCTGGGGCTGGCTTCCGGGCCTCCTCTGGATCTGGTTCGGGAACGTCCTCCTCGGCGCGATCCACGACTACCTCGCGCTCGCCGCGTCGGTCCGCTACGACGGGCGCTCCGTGCAGTTCGTCGCGCAGGACGTCCTCGGGAAGAAGGCCGGCCGCACCTTCAGCTGGTTCCTCCTCTTCCTCTGCGTCCTCGTCGTCGCCGCGTTCGGCGACATCGTCGCGGGCCAGTTCGCCGAGGACGGGCGCGTCTTCTTCTCGTTCGTCTTCTTCTGCGTCGCGGCCCTGATCACCGGCGTCCTGATGTACCGGACGAAGCTCGGGCTGGGCTGGAGCTCGCTCGTCGGGGCGGGGCTCATCCTCCTCGCGTTCGAGGCGGGGAACCTCTTCCCGGCCGCCTGGCCGAAGGACCTCTACTTCGTCCTCATCTTCGTCTACATCCTCCTCGCCTCGACGCTCCCGGTGAACCTCCTCCTCCAGCCGCGCGACTACCTCTCCTCCTACTTCCTCTACTTCGGCCTGCTCGTCGGCGGCGTCGCGGCCCTCCTGAGCTTCCGGGGCCTCGACGCGATCCCCGCGTACACGAGCTTCAGCGCCCCGCTCGTCGCCGGCCAACCGTCCCCGTTCTGGCCCACGGTGCCGCTCATCATCGCGTGCGGCGCGCTCTCGGGATTCCACGCCCTCGTCGCCTCGGGGACGAGCGCGAAGCAGCTCGCGAAGGAGAACGACGCCCTCTTCGTCGGCTACGGCGCGATGCTCGTGGAGGGGTTCCTCTCGACGCTCGTCGTCGTCGCGATCGCCGCCTTCGGGGCCGAGGCTCTCGGCGCGAAGCTGATGACGACCCCGGCGCTGAACCGCTTCGTCCAGTCGTTCGCGGCGATGGTCACCGCCGAGCTCCCGTTCCTCTCGATGAGCTTCATGACGCTCTTCTCGGCCGTCTGGGTCTCGACGTTCGCCCTGACGACCCTCGACACGACGAACCGGCTCGGCCGGTACATCGTCCAGGAGATGGCGATGCCGCTCCGGGAGACGCGGCCGGGGCTCTACCGCCTCCTCTCGAACCGCTGGGCTGCCTCGTTCGTCATCGCCTTCCTCGGCGTCTTCCTCGCCCGCTCCGGCGGCTACGCCGTCCTCTGGCCCGCCTTCTCCGGCGCGAACCAGCTTCTCGCCTCGATCGTCATGCTCACCGTCGCCGTCTGGGTGAAGCGGAGCCTCGACCGGAGGTACACGACCGCCGTCCTCGTCCCCGCGGCGTTCCTCTGGGTCACGGTCACCTGCGCGCTCGTCTGGTACGAGGTCGTCGCGGTGCCGACCTTCTTCGCCGACCCCTCGAAGACCGCGAGCGTCGTGACGGGCGTCGTCGTCGGCGCGCTGAACCTCGTCATGCTCGTCCTCAGCTTCTCGATGGTCGGGAGCTTCTTCCGGAGCTGGAGGCTCGAGCCGGCCGGGACGCCCGAGGCGGCCGGGGCCTGAGGGTCGCCGCCAGGGACGAATGATGCCCTCAGCCGTCGAGTCGATCCGCAGGGCACTTCACGCGCTCCGGCGGCTCCAGAGGGAGCGGGCGACGGCGGTCCTCGAGCTCGAGCTGAAGGAGCTCGAGAACGTCTTCGCCCTCCTCGTCTTCGGCGGCTTCGTCGGCCTCCCCTCACCGCCGGCGCCGCTCGCCGCGGAGCTCCTTCCCCTCCTCGAGCGCGAGCTTCGCGTCGCCGCCTCGCGCGCCGACCTCGCGCACGACCCGCTCGCCGCGCTCGCCGGCACGCTCGACGCGGGCTGAGGCCGGAGCGGCGCGTGGCGCGAAACGCGTTCTTACTCGGGAAGGGGGGCACCGGCAAGACGACGCTCTCCGCGGCGCTCGCGGTCTCCCTCGCCCGCGCGGGACGGCGCGTCCTCGCCGTCTCGCTCGACCCGGCCCACAACCTCGGCGACCTCCTCGGCGTCCCGCTCGGCGAGCAGCCGGTTCGGGTCGAGGAGCGCCTGGACGCTCTCGAGCTCGACCTGGGCGCCTGGGTCGAGCGCCACCTCGCCGCGAGCCGCGAGGAGCTGAAGGCGACCTACGCCTACGCCTCCGCGCTGAACGTCGACTCCCTCTTCGACCTCCTCCGCTTCTCGCCCGGGACCGAGGAGCACGCCGTCCTCCTCGCGATCGAGCACGTCGACCGCGTCCTCGCCCCGTCGTACGACGTCGTCGTCT
The DNA here is from genome assembly GCA_964636395.1 of uncultured Holophagales bacterium. Classification (GTDB taxonomy): domain Bacteria; phylum Acidobacteriota; class Thermoanaerobaculia; order UBA5066; family UBA5066; genus UBA5066. The sequence continues at coordinate 48,678 of CAZWRQ010000001.1, read as the reverse complement.
GGGACACGCCGCCGACCGGCCTCACGCTCCGATTCCTCGCCATGCCGAACGTCTCGGCCCGCTGGGTCGCCGAGCTCCGCGGCCTGCGCGAGAAGATCCTCGGCCGCCGGCAGGCGATCGCCCGCGTGAACCCGGAATCGGCTGCCGCGGCAGGGGCCGTCACGCCGGCGGACGACCCCGTCCACGCGAGGCTCGGAGCGATGCGGGAGCGGCTCGGGCGGCTCCAGGACCTCTTCGCGCGGCGGAGCCTCCTCGCCGTCGTCGTCAACCCCGACCTCCTCTCCGTCGCCGAAGCGTCGCGGATCTCGGAGGCGCTGGCCCGCCTCGACATCCCGCTCTCCGCCGTCTGCCTGAACCGCCGCGACGGGCCGGGCCTTCCGGCGAGCCTCGCTACGCCGCTCGAGAACCTGCCACGCGTCGAGACCGAGTACCTCGCCGGGGCGTCCCGCACCCGCGACGACCTCCTCCTCCTCGACCTCGCGCCGCTCGCCGCACGGCTGTTCGCACGCCCCGAGGCCGCCCGGTGAGCCCCCCTCTCGTCGCTGGCCTCGTCCTCCTCGCCCTCGCCGCGACGCTCGGCTACTTCCGGGGCGTGAGGCGGAATCGCGCGATCGCCGCCTCGATCGCCGGCGGCCTCGAGGAGGCGCTCTGCCCCGTCGCGACCGAGTACGTGAACGTCGGAGGGGCCATCGGCCACAACTTCACGTTCCGCCTCGCCGGAGAGTGGACGGAGGCCCGTGGCGTCTTCACGGCGAGCCCGCGGCACTCCCTCCTCTATCTCCCCGTCTCTCGCCTTCTCGGCGTCCGCGACCGGCTCTTCCTGAACGTCTTCACCGCGCGGCCGTTCCGGGGCGAGGGGCACGTCGTCCGCGACTCCGACGAGCGTCGCGCCGGAATCGAAGGACGTTCCGAGATGGAGCGGCGTGAGGTCGAGATCGCGGGCCTGCGCTTCGTCCTCCTCTGGCGCGGCGCCGACCTCTCCGGCGCCCTCGAGGAGCTCCTCCGCGGGATGCCCGACCCGGCGCGCCTCCGGCACTTCTGCGCCTACCCCGGGACGGGCACCTTCTTCCTCCGGACGGAGCCGGCACCGGGATCCGTCGCCGGGGACGTCTCCGCCGCCCTGGGCCGCACGCCTGCATTCCTGGCCCCCGCTCGCGAACGGTAGCTGCGGCCCGGGACGACGATCGACCGATCGACTTCTACGCCCTCGCCGCGGCCGACCGCGGCCTCGGAACCTGCTGGGTCGCCGCATTCGACCCGGCCGCGGCGCGAGGTCCTCGCGCTCCCGGACGGGATCGCCCCCGTCGCCTTCACGCCGCTCGGCTGGCCGGCCGATGCCCCGGGGCCGAAGGAGAGGCTCCCGCTGACGGAGCTCGTGATTCGGAAGGGCGAGCCGGCGGCCGGCTCCTGACGGGTCAGCGCTCTGCGCGCCGAATCCGGAGCGCCGTCTCGAGCTCGCCCCGCGTCCCGCCGAAGGCCGCGCGGAAGAGTCCCTCCGCGTCGTTCGACGAGGTGAAGCTCCGGAAGTAGCCGAGGACGGCGCCGACGCCATGGCGCTCGACGAGGAGGTCGACCGCCAGGTACGCGTACGGGTAGAGCGGCAGAGCCGGTCGCTTCGCCTGGAAGCGGACCCACGCATCCCACGTCGCCAGCTCCGTCAGAGAGGGGAGACTCGCCTCGCCGGCCAACGCCACCGCCCGGCGCGCGTCGCCCCGTCTCCTGCCTTTGCTCGCCAGCTGAAGGCGGTCGAGGACCTCGAACGAGATCCACTCCGAGAAACCCTCGCGAAGCCACTGGTCCGACGCGCTGCGTCTCCCGCCGACGAGCTCGTATTGAAGGACGTGACCGAGCTCGTGGGCGAGGATCGCGACCCGCGTGGTCCAGCCGGAGCGAGCGAGCCGACGCTCGTTCACGAAGACGCCTTCCGGCCTGCCGACGGCGTCGAACGTCGCCGCCGCCCTCCGGGCGACGTCGGGCGCGCTGCCCGCCTCGACGAGGCCCCGCTCGAGGGCCTCCCGTCCCTCGAAGAAGCGGACGGAGAACCCGGTCAGCGGCAGCCCGAGCGGCCCCCGCATGGTCTCCGCGACGGAGGAGACGGCCTGCGGCCAGCTGCGGATCCTCTCGCCGTGTGCCGCGGCGGGAGCGCCGCCGCCGGGCCAGGCGATCGTGTGAGGCGCGGAGCCGGCGCACGCGGACACGAGCCCGGCGACGGCCACGAGGGCCGGACCGAGCCGGGCCAGCCGGAGCGCGCCGCGGCGTCGACTCCGCCAGGTCGCCCTCTCCGTCTCCACGGTCCCTGAGGATACGAGGTCCACGCCCGCCCGACGGGCAACCGCGCCGCCGGCGCCGGATGCTAGCCTCCCGCGATGCAGGCCCGCGCCTTCCGACCGTCCCCCCGTCCCCTCGGGCTCGCCCTCTCCGTCGCCGCCCTCGCAGCCCTCGCGGCGCCGCGCGCGGCCGAGGCGTGCACGAGCTACCTCGTCACGCGCGGCGCCTCGGTCGACGGCTCCACGATGATCTCCTACGCCGCCGACTCGCACGTCCGCTACGGCGAGCTCTACTTCCGCCGCGGGGGGGCCTGGCCGGCCGGGAGCCGCGTCGCGCTGCGGCACCGCGACGACGACCGGCCGCTCGGGGAGATCCCGCAGGCGCCGAGGACGTACGACGTCGTCGGCTTCATGAACGAGAACCAGGTCGCGATCGGCGAGAGCACGTTCGGCGGGCGCGAGGAGCTTCGCGACCCGGACGGCGGCATCGACTACGGCAGCCTCATGTTCCTCGCGATGGACCGCTCCCGGACCGCGCGCGAGGCGATCCGGACGATCGCCGAGCTCGTCGCCGAGCACGGCTACGCGAGCACCGGCGAGTCGTTCTCCATCGGCGACCCGGACGAGGTCTGGATCATGGAGATCGTCGGGAAGGGCTCGGACCTCGTCGAGGACCGGAAGACGAAGACGAAGGTGAACCGCGACCGGGGCGCCGTCTGGGTCGCCGTCCGGATCCCCGACGGCCACGTCTCGGCGCACGCGAACCACGCCCGGATCACCACGTTCCCCCTCGAGAACGGGACGACCTCGATCAGCTCGAGGAGCTTCGAGAAGCTCGCCGACCCGCGGGTGGAGGTCGTCTACGCCCACGACGTCGTCGACTTCGCCCGCCGCAAGGGGTACTTCACCGGGCGGGACGAGGAGTTCCGCTTCGCCGACGCGTACGCCCCGATCGACTTCGGCGCCGCCCGATTCTGCGAGGCGCGCGTCTGGAGCTTCTTCAACGGCCTCTGCGGGGGGATGGACGCCTGGCTCGACCACGCGAAGGGGAAGGACCTCGCGAAGCGCCTCCCGCTCTCGGTGAAGCCCGACCAGAAGGTCTCAGTCGCCGACCTGATGGCCGCCAAGCGGGACCACTTCGACGGCACCGACCTCGACATGCGACGCGACGCCGGAGCCGGACCGTTCGGGCTCCCCTACCGCTGGCGGCCCCTCACGTTCGAGCACGAAGGGAAGACGTACCTCAACGAGCGGGCGACGGCGACGCAGCAGACCGGCTTCTCGTTCGTCGCCCAGATGCGGCGCTGGCTCCCCTCCCCGATCGGCGGGATCCTCTGGTTCGGCGTCGACGACGCCGCGACGAGCGTCTACATGCCGATCTCCTGCGGGATCACCCGCGTTCCCGCGAGCCTCGCCGTCGGGAACGGCGACCTCCTGACGTTCTCCGACACGTCGGCGTTCTGGGCGTTCAACAAGGTGGCGAACTTCTCCTACCTCCGCTACGACCGTATGAGCGCCGACGTCCGGCGCGTCCAGCAGGAGCTGGAAGCGAAGTTCCTCGGGCAGGTCGCGGCGATCGACGCCGCGGCGCTCGCGCTTCACGAGAAGGACCCCGCCCGCGCCCGTGAGCTCCTCACCGACCGGGCCTCGGCCATCGCCGCGGAGACGGTCGGGCGCTGGGAGGAGCTCTTCCGCTACCTCCTCGTCAAGTACCTCGACGGCAACGTGAAGAAGGAGCGCGACGGCCGCTTCGAGCGGAACGATTGGGGCTTCCCGAAGCCCCCCGACCACCCGGGCTACCCGGACTCCTGGAAGCGCCGCGTCGTGGAGGACGCCGGGGAGAAGCTCCTTCACCCGAAGTGACCGCCCGCGACCCGCGGACGGCCGGTTCCTTCTCCCCTACGCCGCCTCCTCCGCGGCCCGGTCGCTGACGATCCGGCCGTCGCGGATCTCGACGATGCGGCTCGCGCGGCGGGCGAGCGCCATGTCGTGCGTGATGACGACGAGCGTCGAGCCCTGCTTCCAGAGGTCGAGGAAGACCCCCATGATGTCGGTGCCGGAAGTCGTGTCGAGGTTGCCGGTCGGCTCGTCGGCGAGGACGATGTCGGGGTCCATCGCGAGGGCGCGGGCGATCGCGACGCGCTGCATCTGGCCGCCCGAGAGCTCCGTCGGCTTGTGGTCCATCCGGTCGCCGAGACCGACCCTCCCGAGGAGCTCGGCCACCTTCGCGCGGCGGACCTTCGGGGCGACGCCCCCGAAGACGAGCGGCATCTCGACGTTCTCGAAGGCGGAAATCTGCGGGAGCAGGTTGAACGCCTGGAAGACGAAGCCGACGCGGCGATTCCTCACCTCGGCGAGGGCGTCGCGCGAGAGCCCGGCCACCTTCTCGCCGCCGATGAAGTAGTCGCCTCCGGAGGGCGTGTCGAGGCAGCCGAGGAGGTTCATGAGCGTCGACTTGCCGGAGCCCGACGGGCCGACGATCGCGACGAACTCCCCCTTCTCGATCCTCAGGTCGACGCCCTTGAGCGCCTCGACTTTCACCTTTCCGGTGTCGTAGACCTTCCGGATCCCGTCCATCTCGATGATGGCGCGACCGGTCGGGAGGGGATTCTTCTCGGGTCGGCTCGACATGGCGGGCTCCTACTCGTAGCGGAGGGTGGCGGCAGGGTCGACGGCGGCGGCGCGTCGCGCCGGGAAGTACCCGGCGAGGAGGCCGATGACGCCGAGGATCGAGGCGGTGGCGGCGCCGATCGCGGGAGAGAGCTTCGGCGTCCCGAGGAACTCCATGACCTGGTTCCCCTCGGTCGGGATGAAGCTCATGCCGAGGATCATCAGCGTCGCGATGAGCATCCCCGCCGCGCCCCCGACGAGGGTGTACGACAGCCCCTCCAGGACGAACGGGCCGGTGATCCAGCCCGCCTTCGCGCCGAGGGCCATCTTCACGCCGATCTCGCGCGTCCTTTCCTTGACGACCGCGTACATGATGTTCGCGACACCGACTCCGCCGATGAGGAGCGTGAGCGCGCCGATGATCCCGAGGAAGATCTGGATCCCGACGGTCATGTTCCGCGTCGTCTTCTGCGACTCGACGGTGTCCCAGGTCGGGAGGGCGCGCTCGTCGCTCGGGTCGAAGCCGTACTTGGCCGCGATGACCTCGCGGGTCCGCGCGATCGCGTCCTTCATCTTCGCCGCGTCGCTCACCCTGAGGACGAGGTTGTTGACAGTCGGCCGGCCGAAGAGCGCCTTCCAGGTCGAGATCGGGATGATGGAGTGGTCCTTGTCCATCCCGGCGTAGGCGCCCATCTGCGTCTTCTTCTGCATCACGCCGACGACCGTGAAGGGGGCTCCCGCGACGAGCATCGTCTTCCCGACCGGGTCCTCCTTGCCGAAGAGGTCCTCGGCGAGCTCGTTGCCGAGGAAGATGACGCGGCGCCGCTCCGCCTCGTCGAGCGGCGAGAGGAACCGCCCCCCTTCGACGGGGTACTGCTTGCGGGCTTCGCCGTACGCGACGCTGACGCCCTTCACGCGTCCGGCGACCGTCTTCCGGCCGGACGTCAGGTTCGTCCGCCAGAAGATCGCCTCGCCGATGAGGTCCTCGAGCTCGGGGAGCCGCGACTTCAGGACCGGCAGGTCGTCGATGCGGACGCGGATCGGCCGGCCGGGGTTCATCCCCTTCCAGGCCTTCGTCGTCTCGCTCATCCACATCACGCCGATGTTCTCGCCCATCGCGCGCGCGTTCGACCCGAGCTGCCGCTTCAACCCCTCGCCGAACGCGAGGAGAAGGAGGATCGCGACGGTCCCCCAGGCGATCGCGGCGATCGTCAGAAACGCGCGCTTGCGCCCGAGCGTGGCGGACTGGAGGAAGAGGTGGAAGATGACTTTCACGTCCCGCCTCCTACATCTTCATGGCGACGACCGGGTCGAGCCGCGCGGCCGAGCGTGCCGGGAACCAGCCGGCGAGGAGGCCGATGACGCCGAGGATGCCGACGGTGATCCCCGCGACGAGCGGCGAGACCTCCGGCCGGCCGACGTATTCCTCGAGGCTCGCGGGGAAGACGGCGCAGATGCCGAGCGAGATCGCGAAGCCGGCGAGGCCGCCGACGGCGGTGACGATGAGCGTTTCGACGAGGAACTGCCGGAGGATCGCCCCCGACTTGGCGCCGAGGGCCATCTTGATGCCGATCTCCTTCGTCCGCTCGTCGACGACGACGTTCATGATGTTCGAGACGCCGATCCCGCCGACGACGAGCGTGAGCGAGCCGACGATCCCGAGGAAGGCCGAGAACGCGAGCATGAAGACCTCGAAGAACTTGAACTGCTCGGTGACGTCCCAGACCGAGAAGGCCTCCTTGTCCTCGGGGTCGAACTTCAGGCGCCTCGAGAGCGCCGAACGGAGGCTCTCGGTCACGGCCTTCGACTCGAGCGCGGACGCCGGCTGGTAGACGAAGTTCGAGAGGTACTTCCGCCCGGTCAGCGCGCGGAACGTCGTCCCCGGGATCCAGGAGAGGTCGCTGTCGCGGCTGTTGTAGCTCGAGTCCTGCTGCTTGGCCGTCAGGACGCCGATGACGAGGAAGGGCGAGCCGTTGAAGAGGACGGTCTTGCCGACCGGGTCCGTCCCCTTGCCGAAGACGTCCTCCGCGACCTTGTTGCCGAGGAAGACGACGCGGCGCTGGTCGCGCATGTCGAGGTCGTTGAGGAACCGTCCTCCCGGCACCGGGATCAGGTTCCGCATCTCGCCGAACTCGGGCGAGACGCCGGAGACGTCGACGGGGAAGGTCCGGAGGTTGTAGACCATCTTCCAGCCGTCGCTGTACTCGCTCGACATCCGCTTCAGCCCGTCGACGCGAGGCCGCACCGTCTGGAGGTCCTCGTCGGTGATCCGGATCCGGCGCCCCTTGCCGAGCCCCTGGTACGGGATCGACGTCAGGCCGGGCCAGGAGATGCAGATCCGGTCGCCGAGGCCGGCCGTGGACTTGATCAGCTGCTTCTTCAGGCCGGTGCCGAAGGCGAGGAGGAGAGTGACCGCGACCGTCCCCCAGACGAGCCCGAAGACCGTCAGGAGCGTCCGAAGCTTCTGGCTCTTCAGGTCGCGGTGGAGCTGCAGCAGCGCGTCGCGGAGCATCGGCCTTCCTTCCTCGTCACTTTCCTCGAGCGTGCGGCCCCGCTCTCGGGGCGCGGAGGGGGCGCGGGGGAACCCGGCCTCGGGTTCCCCCGGAGCATGTCAGCTGATCTGCTTCGGCGGCCGCTGGACGACCTGGTCGCCCTTCTTCAGGCCCGAGGTCACCTCGATGTTCAGGCCGTCGGAGATGCCGGTCTGGATCTCGACCTTTTTCGGCTCGGCCTTCGGGTCCTTGCCCGGGAGCTCGACGAACGCCTTCTTCCCGCCGTCCTCGAACGTCACGAGGCGCTCGGGGATCGTCACGACGTCCTTCTTCTCCCGGATGATGAGGTCGGCGTTCGCCGAGTAGCCGGCGCGAAGGACGATCTTCTGCCCCGGGTCGAGCTCGATCTCGACGTCGAAGAGGGTCGCTCCATCCTTCTGCTGCGCCTGCGGGGCGATCCGCGCCACCTTGCCGGTGACGACGTCGCTCGGGAGGGCGCCGACCTTGATCCGGGCCACGAGGCCGACGTGGAGCTTGCCGACGTCGATCTCGTCGACCGTCCCCTTGAAGATCAGGTCTCCCATGTCGGCGATCGTCGCGAGCTCGGTGCCCGGCTGGTACGACGTGAGCGGGACGACCGGGTCGCCCGGGTTCACGGCGCGGGTCAGGATCGTCCCCGCGGCCGGCGCCCGGATGATCGAGTCGATGCCGGAGGCGATCGAGGTGATCTTCCCCTTCCGGGTCAGCTCGCGGTCCTGGTCGGCCTTCGCGACGGCGATCTTCGCGAGCTCGAACGCCTCGCGCTTCACGTCGACGTCGGAACGGGGGGTGATCCCCTGCCGGTTCAGCTCCTTGGCCCGATCGTACTCGGCCTTGGCGCGCTCGAACGACGCGGTCGCCGACTCGAGCCGGCGGTCGACCTCGGTCACCTCGAGCGGCGTCGGGTCGGGCTGGATCTCGAGGATCGGGTCGCCCGCCTTGACGCTGTCGCCCACCTCGACCCGGCAGCTCTTCACGATGCCGGAGATCTTCGACTTCACCGAGAACTTCTGGCGCGGCTGGATCTGCCCCACGGCGAGCGCCTTCTCCGTGATCGAGCCCGACTCGGCGACGATGATCTTCACGCCGCCGTCGTCTTTCCTCCCCGAGCTCGCGAGGGCGTAGATCCCGGTGACGACGCCGCCCAGGACGACCAGCCCGAGAAGGACCTTGAAGAGCTTGCCCATGCCGGACCTCCACGACCCCGGAGTGGGGCGATCCGTCCCATCGGGGACGTTCGTTTCAGGGGTCATGCCGCAGTTACGACGGAGGACCAGGAAGGTTCCGTGACGGCCGGATGTGCGACACGAAGTCACAGTCCGTTCCGAAAGGACCGGGCCGGCGGCGGCTTCCCCGGGGGCAGCCGCCCGTCAGCGGACGACGACCCGATTCCGGCCGGCCTGCTTCGCTTCGTAGAGCGCCGCGTCGGCCCGACGAAGGAGCACGTCCAGGCTCGTGTCCTCCTCGCGGATCGTCGCGATGCCGACGCTGACGGAGGCCCGGTCGCGCGTCGTCGCGCCGGGAACCGGCCCCGACAGGTGCACGGCGAACACGGCGCGGCGGAGCCGCTCCCCGGCCGACGCCGCCCCTTCGGCGTCCGTCATCGGGAAGACGGCGAGGAACTCCTCTCCGCCGTAGCGTCCGAGATCGTCCTCGCTCCGGAGCCCGTCGAGCATCCGGCGGGTCCCTTCGACGAGCAGCCGGTCTCCCTCGGGGTGGCCCAGCTTGTCGTTGATCGCCTTGAAGTTGTCGAAGTCGATCATCGCGATCGCCAGCGGGATCCTGCGGCGGCGCGCCAGCGAGAACGCGTCGGACGCCGAGTCGAGGATCGAGCGCCGGTTCGGAAGGCCGGTGAGGGGGTCGGTGATGGCGAGCTCCGTGAGCTGCGCGTTGAGGCTCCGCAGCTCCTCCGTCCGGTCGGCGACGGTCTTCTCGAGCCGCGTGCGGGCGGCGACGAGCGCTCGCTCTCGAACCCGAAGGACGAGGGCGAGTCCGGCGAAGACGACGGCGAGGGCGCCGAGGACGACTGGCAGCCTCCACCACCAGGGCCGCGCCACGCTCACGCGGGCGGAGGCGGGCGCGGAGGGCTCGCGCCCGTCCACCGTCGTCGCCGTCACCTCGAAGAGGTACGAGCCGGGCCCGAGCCCTCCGTACGTCGTCTCCGACTGGCCCGGCTCCGCGGTCGTCCAGGAATCCGAGAGCCCGACGAGTCGATAGCGGAATCGCGTCGCCGCCTCGTCCAGGAACGAGAGCGCCGCGAAGCGGAACGTGAGCGGCTCGTGGCGGGCCGGGAGCTCCACGAGCCGGGAGGGGACCACTCGGGTCGCCCCGACCCGGACCTCCGACACGGCGACGAGCGGGGGGACGCGCTGCCGCGGGGCGGGGAG
>CAZWRQ010000001.1:0-38783 GCA_964636395.1 uncultured Holophagales bacterium | reverse complement strand
CCCGGACCTCCGACACGGCGACGAGCGGGGGGACGCGCTGCCGCGGGGCGGGGAGCCCCCGGAAGAGAGAGAGGCCGTCGGTCGTGATCCAGACCCGTCCCTTCGAATCCGCGAAGAAGCCGTCCTCGTTGCACTCGTTCGCGCCGAGGCCGTCGTTCGTCGTGAAGACCCGGACCTCCCCCGACGGGGCGAGGCGCGCGGCTCCCCGGTTCGTGCCGGCCCAGACGTGGCCGTCCGCCTCTTCGCCGACCCAGTAGACGTACGAATCGGGAAGGCCGCTCCGAGAGTCGAGCACGCGGGCGGCGCCTTCCCGCGTCCGATGGAAGAGCCCGCGGTCCGTGGCGATCCAGAGCCCTCCCCGACGGTCCTCCAGGATCGACGTGACGACGTTCGAGGGGAGCCCCTCCTCCGTCCCGAGCGCCTGCGGCGGCGCGTCGTCCCGCAGGGCGACGGCTCCCCAGCCCGGTCCTCCGACCCAGACCGCCCCGTTGCGCCCGACGTGGATCACGGAGACCGAGTCGCCTACCGGGGGACCGACCCGCGTGAGCGCGCCGTCGCGCACCAGGAAGAGGCCCTGTCGCGCCGAGCCGAGCAGGAGGGTCCCGTCCGGCTTGTAGGCGATCTTGTCGATCGCCCCCGGCGCCCCCACGGGGAGGCGGAACGGGACGACGTCGTCCCCTTCGATCCGCACCGCTCCGCGGATCGTCGTCGCCACGAGGTCGCCGTCCGACGTCACGCAGAACGACCGCACTTCCGTGTGCGGCAGGCCGTCCCGGGACGTGAAGAGGCGGTACGCGCCGTCGGGGCTTCGCCGCAGGAGCCCCCGGTCGTGCGCCCCGAACCAGAGGACGCCGCCCGGGGTCTCTGCCATTCCGTAGAGCGGCGACGCCTCCGGGAGCCCGTCTTCCGGCCCGAACGTGAGGAAGGCGGTCGGGCCCTTCTTGGCGAGACCTGAGTCGGTCCCGAGCCAGATGATCCCCTCCCGGTCCACGAGGAGCGACCAGACCCGGGCATCCGGGAGCCCTTCCGGCGGGCCGAGGCGGTCGAAGCCCGAGCGGCCGTCCCATCGAAAGGCCCCTCGGTCGCTGGTCGCGATCCAGGTCCCGTCTCCATTCGGCTCGTGAACGACCTGCGAGACGTTCCGGCCGGGCACGGCGTCGTCGCCGACCCGCGCGGCGGCCCCCGTCTCCGGATCGAGGGAGAAGAGGCCGACCTCGGCCAACCCGACGAGAAGCCCTCCATCTCGCCCCGGGACGACGACGGTGGCGACGCCTCGAGGGAGGTCGCTCGAGAGGAAGCCCGTCAGCGCTCCGCCCGGGAACAATCGGCCGAGCCCGCGCCCCGTTCCGACCCAGAGCGTCCCGTCGTCCGACCGGTGCAGCGACACCGCCTCCGCGCCCTCGAGCCCGCCCGCGGCGGGGACCTTCTCCCAGGGCGCGCCCGGCGACCGCGCCACGAAGAGCCCGCCGGACGCGGCGGCGAAGAGCCTGCCGTCTTCCAGCGCGAGGAGCTCGTTCACCGCCGGCGCCGGCCCGGGCGGCGCCGGCAGCGAGGACCACGCCCCGCCCGAGAAGACCGCCCCTCCGTTCGTGGTGCCGACGAAGACCTCTCCCCCCGCGCTGCAGGTGACCGACTCGATCGAGGAGCCGGGCAGGCCGGTCACCGCGTCCGTCACCTCGAACCGCCTCCCGTCGTATCGGCCGACCCCGCCGGCGAGCGTCCCGACCCAGAGGAAGCCGGCGCGGTCCTGGCAGAGGGCGGTCACCTGGAGCTGAGGGAGTCCGTCCCGCGACGTGTACACGCGAAGCGCCGAGCGAACCGCCTCGGCCGGCGGGGCGAAGAGCGCCAGGCCGAGCGCGAACGAGGCGGTCGCGAGAAGGCGGCGCCTCACCTCCGGAGGACGACCTCCACGATCTCGGATCGGCGGAAGAGCCTCATCGGAGGGCCCCACGTCCCGGTTCCTCGCGAGACGACGAGCGTCATGCCGTCCACCTCGTAGCGCCCGGCCTGGAAGGGGTACGGGATCGCCGAGAGGAAGACGAACGGCCAGAGCTGCCCGCCGTGCGTGTGGCCGGAGAGCATGAGCCGCGCGCCGCGCGCCGCCGCCTCGCGGACGAGGAGCGGGGAGTGGGAGAGGTGAACGACGACGGAGGGGTCCGGAATGCCGGCGAACGCCGCGTCGAGGGTCCTCCCGTCGAGCCCGAGCTGCCGGCGGGCCGTCAGGTCGTCGACCCCGGAGAGAACGACGCCCGGCGCCGCCTCGGCCCACTCGTCCCGGAGGACGCGGATACCTCCGGCGGCGAGGACCGAGAGACACTTCTCGAGACCGGCGTAGTACTCGTGGTTCCCCGTCACGCCCCAGACGCCGAGCGGCGCGGTCAGCGTCCGCAGGACGGGGACGAGCGGCTCGACCGCCTGCGCCTCGCCGTCGACGAGGTCCCCCGTGACGACGACGAGGTCGGGTGCGAGCGCCGCGACCTGCGCGATGCGCCGCGCCAGCCAGCGCTCGCCGAGGAGGGTCCCGAGGTGGAGGTCCGAGAGCTGGACGAGGCGCAGCTCGCTTCGACCGTCCGGAAGCGCGGGGACCTTCACCTCGTGCCGGACGACGCGCGGGCCGCGCGCCGCCTGGAGGAGCGCGACGACGGACAGGAGCGCGGCGACGCCGAGCGCCACGGCGCGTGCAGGGACCGCTCCACGCGGCCAGAGCCTTCCGAAGCCCGTGGCGACGTCGGCTGCGAGGAGCGCCGTCACCGAGAGGAACAGGACGCCCATCCACGTCGCTCCGGCCGCCTCGACGGCCCGCGCGACGGCCCCGGGCGCCTTGTGCGCGAGGACGCGCCCCGCCGGATAGGAGAGCCAGAGCAGCGCGAAGAGCGCGAAGCGCCCGGCGATCGGGAGGGACCGCGAAAGCGCGGGAATCGAGAAAGCCCTCTGGAACGCGTAGACGTGGAACGCGCTCCAGACGGAGAGAACGATTCCCAGGAAGAGGGCCATCCGCCCCGCCGAGCCCATCCGGCGAAGTCTACGGCAGACGCCGCGGGCCGCGCCCCTCTAGAATCCCGAGGTCATGACCGACGAGAAGCAGAACCGCTTTCCCGCCGTCTTCTGGACCGCCAACGTCACCGAGCTCTTCGAGCGCGCCGCCTACTACTCGATGGCGAGCTTCGTCGTCATCTACCTCGGGCAGCTCGGGCTCGGCGAGTACTGGCCCTCGAACCTGAACAGCGTCCTCTGGACGCTCGTCTACTTCCTCCCGATCCTCTCAGGCACGATCGCGGACCAGGTCGGGTTCCGGAAGTCGCTCCTCGTCGCGTTCGTCCTGCTCGCGGCGGGCTACATGCTGATGGGCTCGCCCGTCTGGTTCGGAGGGGCGAAGCTCTCGGCGACCGTCGGAAAGGAGTTCACGGCGTCTTCCGGGCTCGTGGGCGTCCTCGTCGCCGGCATCCTCCTCATCGGCATCGGCGGCTCCGTCATCAAGCCCTGCATCTCGGGAACCGTGCAGAAGACCTCGGGCGCGCTCGCGACGCTCGGCTTCGCGATCTTCTACATGATCATCAACATCGGGTCGCTCTTCGGGCGAGGCACCGCATACGTCGTGAGGACCCGCCCCGACGTCGTCCTGATCCTCGCGGTCGTCGCCGTCTGCGGCGTCGCCGCGGCGCTCCTGACGCTCCTCGTGCGGTGGAACGTCACGCACCGCGAGAAGCCCGGGACGATCGCGAAGACGACGCTCGGCGCGTTCGCGATCATCACGGGCGCCGGGCTCGGCATCTCGCAGGCGCTGAAGCTCCGCCCCTCGCCCGAGCTCGCGGAAGGGAGCGGCGCGCTCTCGTACATCTTCGCCGTGGCGACCGCCGCCTCGGTCGTCGCGTTCTTCGTCGTCCTCGTCTTCTACAAGGAGCCCGCCGTCGCCGCGGACGCCCCCGTCAAGCCGAAGCGCACCCCGGGCCGGATCCTCCTCGACATGGTCCTCGTCCTGAGGAACCCCCGCTTCGCCCTCTTCCTCCTCGTGATCAGCGGCTTCTTCTTCCTCTACAACCAGGTCTACAACGTCATGCCGCTGTACGTGAAGCGGGTCGTCGAGACGAGCCCGGCGATGGACCTCTACACCGCCGCGAACCCGTTCGTCATCGTCGTCTTCCAGCTCCTCGTGACGAGCCTCTTCGGGAAGATGAAGCCGGTGAAGTCGATGATCGTCGGCTGCGTGATCATCGGCGTCTCGATGGGGATCAACCTCTGGCCGCTCTGGTCGGCCGGCGGGCTCCGCGCCCCGGTCGCCGACCTCCTCCCCATCGCCTCGATCTTCATCATCCTGACGGTCGGCCTCATCGCGTTCGGCGAGCTCTACACCTCCCCGCGCATGTACGAGTACATCGGCGCCCTCGCGCCGAAGGGGCAGGAGGGGCTCTTCCTCGGCTACGCGAACCTCCCGCTCGCGATCGGCTCGCTGACGGGCGGCCCGGTCGGCGCCTGGATCTTCAACGACGTCATGGCGAAGGGGGCCACGACGCGCCCCGACGGCCTCCTCGAGCTGGACCGCGTCGCGGCGTCGCGCGGCTGGCTCCTCCTGATGGCGATCGGCTTCCTCTCCGCCGTCTCCATGTGGGCCTTCAACCGCTGGATCGAGAAGCAGGAAGCGAAGGACCGGGCCGCCGTCTGAGGCGGACCGGGCGCGCGGGCGAACGCCGCGTCGCGCCCGGTGGAGGAGACCCCCTCAGGGGTCGTCGTAGAAGGGGCGGGCGAGGACCCGCCCCTTTTTCGTCCGGAGCGACAGCTCGATCGCGTGGCGGCCGGGCGGGCGGTCGGGTCGGGCGAAGATGACGACGTAACGCCCTTCGATCGCCCGGAAGGCGAGGTCGAGAGCCTGGCTCGAGAAGACGTGCGTCTTGGCGTACGTCCCGCCGGTCAGGCCGGCGAGCTGCTTGAGCGTCCCCTCGAGCGTGTGCCAGTCGGCGTCCGAGACGTCGAGCGTGAAGACGTTCACGCGCGCCACCTGGAGCGCGTTCACGGCGAGGGCATGCCACTTCCAGTCGGCCGGGGCGCGGTTGACGTGGAGCCCCCAGCCGAGGAAGAACATCGACTTGCCGCCCGGGATCTTCTCCAGAGCCTTCGCGACGACGTAGAGGCCCCGCTCCACGTTCGCGGCGGCCCGCGCCTCCTTCACGTCGAGGTGAGCCGCCAGGGAGGGGAACGGCTTCGGGGGCGGCATGTCGGGCGCGCCTCCGATCTTCAGCGTGTCGAAGAGGGCGCGGTGGATCGCCTTCCGGTCGTCGGTGAAGTCGAGCCGGAGCTTCAGGTGCGAGTCGTACGAGACGACCGCGACGCGGTCGGTCGGGAGGAGGCGGTCGAGGAAGCGGACCATCTCATTCGCCATCCGCATCTGCCCCTTGACGCGATGCCGTCCGAAGTCGGCCTGGAAGAAGAGAACGATCAGACGGCCGTCGGGGAACTCCGGCGTCCCCGGCTCTACCGTCTCGCCCGCGGGCGGGGGCGGCAGCTCCGACCGGTCCGCCGGGACGAACTCCACGTCCTCCACCGGAACCTCCTCGCCGCCGACCTGGAGGAGGAAGTCCGAGGGCGTCAGGCCGAGGAGGGTCCCGCCGCCGGGGGCGAGGACGTGCGCGTCGACGAGGACTTTCTCCACCCCGGCCTTCGCTGTGATGCTCCCCTTCCGCGACGGTTCCTGCGCCCGGGCCGGTCCGGCGACGAGGAGGACGGCCACGAGGGCGGGGGCGGCGCGGAGGAGCCTCACGGCCGCCATTCTCTCCCGTACGATCCTCGCCGCATGAAGGCCGAAGCCGCGCCGCCCGATCGGGAGCTCCTCGCCGGCCAGGTGGAGCGGGTGACGTTCCGCTCGGAGGAGTCGGGCTTCGTCGTCCTCCGGGTCCGCGTGCGCGGGAGGCACGACGCCGCCACCGTCGTCGGCCACGCCGCCGCGGTCTCGGCGGGCGAGGAGGTGCGCGCCTCGGGGAGCTGGACGAACGACCCGAAGCACGGGCCCCAGTTCCGGGCCGAGACGCTGACGACGGTGGCCCCCACCTCGGCCGAGGGGATCGAGCGCTTCCTCGCCTCCGGCCTCGTCCGCGGCGTCGGGCCGCACTTCGCGCGGCGGCTCGTCGAGGCGTTCGGGACGGCCGTCTTCGGGGTGATCGAGTCCGAGCCGGCGCGCCTGCTCGAGGTGCCGGGCGTCGGTCCGCTCCGGGCGGAGCGGATCGTCGCGAGCTGGGCCGAGCAGAGGGCCGTCCGGGAGATCATGCTCTTCCTCCACGCGCACGGGGTCGGGACCTCGCGCGCCGTGCGGATCTACCGGACCTACGGCGCCGACGCGATCTCCGTCGTCTCGGAGGACCCGTACCGCCTCGCGCGCGACGTCCGCGGGATCGGCTTCGTGACGGCCGACGCCCTCGCGAGGACGCTCGGCATTCCGGAGGACGCGATGGTCCGCGTCCGGGCGGGGCTCTCCCACGTCCTCGCGACGGCTCTCGACGAGGGGCATTGCGGGCTGCCGCGCGAGACGCTGATCCCGCGCGCCGCCGAGCTGCTCGGCCGGCCGGAGACGCAGGTCGCCGAGGCGCTCGAGCTGGAGCTCGCCGAGAAGCGACTCGTCCCGGAGGAGGCGGGGGGACGGCCGTGCGTCTTCCTGCCCGCGCTCCACGCGGCCGAGCGGGCCGTCGCCGCACGCCTCGCGACGCTCGCCGCGGGCGCGCCCCCCTGGAAGCGGATCGACCCGGACGAAGCGACCCCGTGGGTCGAGGCGCGGACCGGGATCTCCCTCTCGGCGAGCCAGCGGGCGGCCGTCGCCACCTTCCTCCGCTCGAAGGTCCTCGTCCTCACCGGGGGCCCCGGCGTCGGGAAGACGACGCTCGTCGACGCGCTGCTCCGGATCGTCCTCGACGCCTCGCTTCGGATCGCCCTCGCCGCGCCGACGGGACGAGCGGCGAAGCGGCTCTCCGAGAGCACCCGCTCCGAGGCGAAGACGATCCACCGCCTGCTCGAGGTCGATCCGTCGACGGGGCGCTTCCGCCGCGGGCGCGACAACCCGCTCGACGCGGACCTGGTCGTCGTCGACGAGGTCTCGATGGTCGACGTCCTCCTGGCCCGGGCGCTCCTCGAGGCGGTCCCGAACGGCGCGGCCCTGCTCCTCGTCGGCGACGCCGACCAGCTCCCGAGCGTCGGACCGGGCCAGGTCCTGCGCGACCTCCTTTCCTCCGACGCCGTCCCCTCGGTCCGCCTCACCGAGGTCTTCCGGCAGGCGGCGGAGAGCCGGATCGTCGTCGGGGCCCACCGCGTCCGAGAAGGGCACCTCCCCGACCTGACGAACCCGGCCGGGACCGACCTCTTCTTCTTCGACGCGCGCGAGCCCGAGGAGGCGGCGCGCCGCGTCGTGGAGGTCGTCTCCGAGCGGATCCCGCGCCGCTTCGGCCTCGACCCGCGTCGGGACGTCCAGGTCCTCGTCCCGGTCCACCGCGGGCCGCTCGGCGCGCGGGCGCTGAACGAGGCGCTCGGGAAGGCGCTGAACCCCGACGGCGCGCCCCGCGTCTCCCGCTTCGGACAGGAGCTCGCCCCCGGCGACCGCGTCATGCAGGTGGAGAACGACTACGACCGCGAGGTCTACAACGGCGACCTCGGGCTCGTGACCTCGGTCGACCCCGGCGAGGGCGAGCTCCGCGTCGCGTTCGACGGCCGCGAGGCGACGTACGGCTTCGACGAGCTGGACGTCCTCCAGCTCGCGTGGGCGACGACGATCCACAAGTCGCAAGGGTCGGAATACCCGGCGGTCGTCATCCCGCTCGCGATGACCCACTACGCGATGCTCGAGAGGAACCTCCTCTACACGGCGATGACCCGGGGGCGGAAGCTCGTCGTCCTCGTCGGCGACCGGCGGGCGATCGCCGTCGCCGCCCGGCGCTCCTCCGCGGGGAGCCGCGTCACGCGGCTGGCGGAGCTCCTCTCGGCGGCCCGGCCCGCCTGCTAACCTCTGCTCAGGAGGACACGCATGACCGGACGAAGAGCGGACCGCACGGTCCCGCGGGCGCCGCAGGCGTCCGGCGGGGAGCTCGTGGCCGAGGTCCTCCTCCGCCACGGCGTCCGATTCCTCTTCACGCTCTGCGGCGGGCACATCTCCCCGATCCTCGCCGCGGCGAAGGCCCGGGGCGTGCGGGTCGTCGACACCCGGCACGAGGCGACCGCCGTCTTCGCCGCGGACGCCGTGGCGCGGCTCACCGGGACGCCCGGCGTCGCCGCCGTCACCGCCGGCCCCGGCGTCACGAACGCGCTGACCGCCCTCCAGAACGCGCGCCTCGCGCAGTCGCCGCTCGTCCTTCTCGGCGGCGCCACGGCCACCGTCCTTCGGGGGCGCGGCGCCCTTCAGGACGTCGACCAGATCGCGCTCGCCTCCCCGGCCGTCAAGCGGGCGCTCCGCGTCTCGAAGCTCCGCGACCTCGTGCCGGCGCTCGAGGAGGCGTTCGCCGTCGCGCGCGAGGGCGTGCCGGGCCCCGTCTTCGTGGAGTGCCCCGTCGACCTCCTCTACCCCGAGAGCGTCGTCCGCGGCTGGTACGCCTCGAAGGCGGGAGCGCCGCAGGGCCTCGTCGCGAAAGCGACGCGCTGGTACCTCGAGAGGCACCTCGACGCGCTCTTCGCAGGCGTCGAGGGGAGCGACCCCGGCGGGCCCGCGCCCACCGCGTCCCCGCGCCCCGAGGCCGGCAGCGTCGGGACGGCGGCGCTGCTTCTCGGCCGGAGCCTCCGCCCCGTCCTCCTCCTCGGGAGCGGCGCGCTCCTCGCCCCGGCGGAGGCCGACGCGCTCGCGCGCGCGGTCGCGGAGCTCGGCCTCCCCGTCTACCTCTCGGGGATGGCGCGCGGACTCCTCGGCCCCGCGTCCCCCCTGCAGTGTCGCCATCGGCGGACCGAAGCCCTGCGGGAGGCCGACCTCGTCCTCCTCGCGGGCGTCCCGTGCGACTTCCGTCTCGACTACGGCCGCCAGATCGGCCGGAGCGCGGCCGTCCTCTCCGCGAACCGCGACTCGGCGGCCCGATCGCTCAACCGGCGGCCGACGCTCGGCGTCGGCGGCGACCCGGGCCTCTTCCTCCGCGCCCTCGCCGACGCCGTGCCGGGCGGCTTCCCCCGTCCGGAGTGGCTCGCGCGCCTCCGGGAGCGCGACGCGGTCCGCGACACGGAGATCTCCGCCGCGCCGGATGGGGCTCGGGGCGCGCTCGACCCGGTCGCGCTCTGCCGAAGCCTCGAGGAGGCCCTTCCGGAAGACGGCGTCGTCGTCGTCGACGGAGGGGATTTCGTCGCCACCGCCTCCTACGTCCTCCGCCCCCGGGCGCCGCTCTCCTGGCTCGACCCGGGCGTCTTCGGCACGCTCGGCGTCGGCGCCGGCTTCGCGCTCGGAGCGGCGCTCTGCCGTCCCGGAGCGCCCGTCCTCCTCCTCTGGGGAGACGGCTCGGCCGGCTACGGCCTCGTCGAGATCGACACGTTCGTCCGGCACTCGCTCGGCGTCGTCGCCGTGATCGGGAACGACGCCGCGTGGACGCAGATCGCGCGCGAGCAGGTGGAGGTCCTCGGCGACGATGTCGGGACCGTCCTCCGCTCGACCGACTACCACGCCGCGGCCCGCGGGCTCGGCGGCGAGGGGCTCCTCCTCGACGACCCGGCGCGCCGCGGCACGGTGCTCGCGGAGGCGTTCCGCCTGGCTCGGGCCGGCCGGCCCGTCGTCGTCGACGCCCGCCTCGGGAAGACGGCCTTCCGGAAGGGCTCGATCTCGATCTGAGCCGGCACGGAGCCTCGCCGCTCCGGCCTCCGCCCGATCCCGGCGTGCGACACTCTGCGAGGGGCGTCGCCGCGAGGCCGGAGCCCGACGGCTCCCCGGGGGACTCCACGCCGATGAGCGACAGCACGAACGCCCCGCACCCGCTCTCCCTCGTCGTCGTCGGCGCCGGGCCGGCGGGGCTCACGGCGGCCTGGGAGAACGCCCGCCACGGGGGGACCGCGACCGTCCTCGAGCGCGACGACCTCGTCGGCGGGATCGCGCGGACCGTCGAGCGGCGCGGGTACCGGTTCGACATCGGCGGCCACCGCTTCTTCACGAAGGTCCGCGAGGTCGAGGAGCTCTGGCACGAGATGCTCGCGGACGACTTCCTGCGCGTCCCGCGGCAGTCGCGCATCCTCTACCGTAGGAAGCTCTTCTCCTATCCGCTCAAGCCGCTCGAGGCGTTCTTCGGCCTCGGACCGTTCGAGAGCCTCCGGTGCGGCCTCAGCTTCCTCGCGGCCCGCCTGGCCCCCCGCAGCCCCGAGGAGGACTTCGAGACGTGGGTCTCGAACCGCTTCGGCCGGCGCCTCTTCTCGATCTTCTTCAAGACCTACACCGAGAAGGTCTGGGGCGTCCCCTGCACGCAGATCCGCGCCGACTGGGCGGCCCAGCGGATCCGCGGCCTCTCGCTCTGGAAGGCCGTCTGGCACGCCGTGAAGCCCGACCGGAGCGTCAAGACGCTGATCGAGGAGTTCGACTACCCGCGCCTCGGCCCCGGGCAGATGTGGGAGCGCTTCACCGCCCGTCTCGAGGAGCGGGGCTCACGGGTCCTCCTCGGGCGGCGCGTGGCGCGGATCGCCTGGCAGGACGGCCGCGGCGTCACGGCCGTCGAGACCGACGGCTCCGCCGGACGGGAGACGTTCACGGGCGACGCCTACGTCTCCTCGATGGCCCTCTCCGACGCCGTCCTCGCGCTCGATCCGCCGCCGCCGCCGGAGGTCCTCGCGGCCGCGCGCGCCCTCCGCTACCGCGACTACATCCTCGTGGCGCTGATGTTCGAGGGGGAGCGCTTCTTCCCCGACAACTGGGTCTACATCCACAGCCCCGAGGTGAGGATCGGCCGCGTCCAGAACTTCGGGAACTGGTCGGCCGCGATGGTCCCGCGTTCCGGCGTCACCTGCCTCGGCCTCGAGTACTTCTGCTTCGACACCGACCCGGTCTGGTCCGCGCCCGACGAGGAGCTCCTGGAGAGGGGCCGGACGGAGATCACGAAGACCGGCCTCGTCCCCGAGGGGGCGCGGGTCCTCGACGGCGCCGTCGTGAGGATGCCGAAGACCTACCCGATGTACGACCCGGGCTACTCCGAGAAGGTCGACGTCGTACGGCGCTTCCTCGCGGAGCGGCTCCCGAACCTCCAACAGGTCGGACGGAACGGGATGCACCGCTACAACAACCAGGACCACGCGATGGTGACCGGCCTCTACGCGGTGAGGAACCTCTACGGCGCCTCGAACGACCTCTGGGCCGTCAACGTGGACGACGAGTACCACGAGGAGGCGCGGACGCTGCGTCCGGGCGAAGAGGGCGCCCGGACGTAGGCCGCTCCCCGCGCCGGGGCCCCGGCGCGGGGACTTCCCGTTCGATCGTGCGGAGCGCGGCCCCGCGCCGGCTCAGAGCGGCGCGAAGCGGGCCGAGAAGTGCCGGAGGACCTTCGGGGCCTCGGTGATCCGGTAGCCGCGCAGCTCCTCGCGCTTCCGGAAGACCTCGAGGACCCCCTCGGCGACGAGGTCGATGTGCGACTGCGTGTAGACCCGGCGCGGGATCGCCAGCCGGACGAGGTCCATCGGACCCGCCGCCTCCGTCCCGTCGGGGTGGAGGCCGAACATCACCGTCCCGATCTCGACGCCCCGGATCCCCGCCTCGAGGTAGAGCGCGTTCGCGATCGCGATGCCGGGGTACTGGAGCGGCGCCACGTGCGGGAGCATCGCCCGCGCGTCGAGGTAGACCGCGTGCCCGCCGGGGGGCTGGATGATCGGGACGCCGCCGGCCGTCAGCTTGTCGGCGAGGTAGGCCGTCGAGCGGATCCGGTAGCGCAGGTACGGCTCCTCGACGACCTCCTCGAGCCCCCGGGCGATCGCCTCGAGGTCGTAGCCGGCCAGGCCGCCGTACGTCGGGAACCCCTCCGTGAGGATCAGGAGGCTCCGGCACGAGGCCGCCAGCTCGTCGTCGTTCATCGCGAGGAAGCCGCCGATGTTCGCGAGGCCGTCCTTCTTCGCCGACATCGTGCAGCCGTCGGCGAGCGAGAACATCTCCTGCGCGATCGCCTTCGGCGTCCGGTCGGCCTGCCCGGTCTCGCGCTGCTTGATGAACCAGGAGTTCTCGGCGAACCGGCAGGCGTCGAGGAAGAACGGCTTCCCGTACTTGTCGCAGAGGGCCCTCACGCCGCGGAGGTTCTCGAGGGAGACGGGCTGGCCGCCCCCGGAGTTGTTCGTGACGGTCACCATCACGAGCGGGACGCGGTCGCCGTCCTCGGCGAGCGTCTTCTCGAGCTTCGCGAGGTCGACGTTCCCCTTGAACGGGTGGATCAGCGACGGGATCTTCCCCTCGGCGATGACGAGGTCGCGGGCCTCGGCTTCCTCGACCTCGATGTTCGCCCGCGTCGTGTCGAAGTGCGTGTTGCTCGGGACGACCATCCCCGGCTTCAGGACCGTGTGGAAGAGGATGCGCTCCGCCGCCCGCCCCTGGTGGGTCGGGATGACGTGCTTGAACCCGGTCAGGTCCTGGATCACGTCGCGGAAGCGGAAGAAGGAGCGGCTCCCGGCGTAGCTCTCGTCCCCCTGCATGAGCGCGCCCCACTGCGCGGACGACATCGCGCCCGTGCCGGAGTCGGTCAGGAGGTCGATGAGGACGTCCTCCGCCGGGACGAGGAAGACGTTGTACCCCGCCTCGACGAGCGCCTTCTCGCGCTCCTCGCGCGTGGTGAACTTGACCGATTCGACCGACTTGATGCGGAAGGGCTCGATGATGGTCTTGAACAGCATGGCAACCGGGGATTCTACCCGGCGCCGCCCACGTCCCGCATCCCCGAAAGCCTTCTCCGGACCGCTTCCGCCGCCGCGGCCGGCCACCCGGCGCCGCGGCTCCCCAGCTCGCGCCCCGCGAGCGCGATGAGAGAGAGCGCGCCCGAAAGCGGCGGGAGCGAGAGTGCCGCGTTCACCTCGGCACCGAGCCGTGGAAACGCGCGCTCGAAGCGGCGAAACGGGTCGAGGTCGTCGAGCGGGACGGGAGCCTCCGGCGGGACGTGGCGGGAGAGGAGCCGGAGCAGGTGCCCCGTCGCGTGGCCCGCGACGAAGAGGCGTGCCGAGAGGAGCTCGCCGCGCGCCGCGCGGCCTCCCCCGACGAGGAGGTTCCCGAGGAGCTGCCCGCAGAGCCAGCGGTCCGTCGGCGACTCCGCCGGTCTCGCGGCGACGGTGGCCATCCGCTCCTCGACGCCGCCCCGGTCGAGGAGGACGCGGTAGCGGTTCGCCCGGGCGACGAGGAGCTCCTCGAGGTCGAAGACGGCGAGCTCGAGGAGGTGCCCGTCGTCGAGGATCACCTTCAGCCCGTGCTCCGTCTCGCGGTGGACGAGGACCGCCCGGTCGGCGCCGGGAAGCCAGCCGAGCTCCGTCCGGAACGCCTCCTGCGTCCCGCTCCGGGTCACGACGAAGAAGTCGTGGTCGGAGAAGGAGTCGGGCGCCGGTCCGTCGCCCGACATCGACCCGAGCGCGACGAGGCCGACGACGCGCGGGTCGGCGGCGAGCCGCCGGGAGAGGGCGTCGGTGAGGGCCGAGTAGGCGGCGGCGTCCATGCCGCGATTCTCTCGCCTCCCACGCCCGGAAGAACGAACGGCCCCCGGATCTCTCCGGGGGCCGTCTCGGAGACGACCGGGCGGCCCGAGCCCGCCGTCAGCGCGTCGAGAGGACCGCGACCTTCTCCGGAGCCTTCGGCGCGGCCGGCGCGGCCGCCTTCTGGAGCGGCTGAGGCGTCGCCGGGAGCGCCCCGCGGACGGCGAGCTGCCCCTTCCGCGAGGCGTCGATCGACATCGCGAGGATCCGTGCCCCCTCCTGCGGCGCGTGGAAGCCGGCCGAGTTCTCGGCCTCCGCGAAGTCCACGAAGAACGAGGCCCGCCGCTGGAAGTTGCGCGCCTCCTTCAGCTCCTCGTCCGACCGCCCCGCCTCCTTCGCCGCCTTCAGGTCGTCGATGAGCGCCACGAGGGCGTCCATCGCGAGGTCCCTCATCTCCGTGTGCCGAGCCTGGATCTGCTCGGCCCTCCCCTTCAGCTCTTCTTCCGACCAGCGGTGGCAGGTCTGGCAGGCCTTGTTGATGTTGAGGAGGGGGCTCCGGACGTGGTGATCGGAGACCTTCATCGCGCCGACCTTCGTGTACGGCATGTGGCAGTCGGCGCAGGCGACGCCCGAGCGGGCGTGGATCCCCTGGCTGAAGGTCTCGAACTCGGGGTGCTGGGCCTTCAGGTTCGAGGAGCCCGTCTCGGCGTGGGTCCAGTCCGTCTGCCCCACCTCGTCGTAGTAGGCGAGGATCTCGTCCGCTCGCTGACCCCGGCTCCACGGGTAGACGAGGCGCTTCTCGGGGCCCTTGAAGTAGTACTCGACGTGACACTGCCCGCAGACGTAGGTGCGCATCTCCTGACGGGTGGCCATGGTGTTGACGTCGTAGCCGGACACGCCCTCGTGCTCCTTGAGCGCTCGGAGGGACTCGATGAAAGCTGGTCGGGTCACGCGGAGGGCCATCGTCTTCGAATCGTGACAGTCGATGCATGCGACCGGGTGCTTCACGTGCTTCCGGACGTCGAAATACGGCATCTGATTGATCGCTTCGAAGCCCTTGACGAGGTCTCCGTTCCCGAGCTTCTTCATCGTCACGTAGGTGGAGGCGTGGCAGTTCATGCAGGCGCCCGGCTGTTTCGTGTGCTCCTGTCTCAGTGTGAACGTCTGGTCGTCGAGCATGTAGGCGTGGCCCCGCTCCTCGCGGAAGTCCGCAGAGAAGTGGTATCCCTCCCACATGCGCTTCAGGCGCGGATCCGCATCGAGCTTCTGCGTCGTCACGAGCGACCGGGGATCGTTTTCCGTCGGCGTGCGCGGGAACGCCTCGCTGCCGCCGAACTTCGTCCGAACCATGTCGACGGTCCGCTTGTAGGTGTCGTACTGGATCGGGAAGTTCTTCCCCCAGACCGCCGGGTCCTCGGTGTCGTCGTCGAGCTCGACGACGCGGAAGAACGGGTTCCGCGCTTCCTGCTTGTGCTCCATGATGTTGACGAGGAGCGCCGTCACCCCGACGGCGGCGAACGCGGCGATCGCCGCGATCACGAGGATCGTCCTCGCGGTGCTGCTCTTCTGCTCGGTCATCTCGTCTCCTCGCTTCTCGCGGCGGCTCAGTGCGGGTGGCCGACGGACCGGTGGCACGCGATGCAGGAGAGCTCCCGCCCCTCGCGCGTCACGCGGTCGATGTCATGGACGACGTCCGCGTGGCACTTCCGGCAGGCCTTCTCGGTCACGCGGTGGTTCCGGTCGGTGATCTGGATCGGGTCGGGGAACCGCCCCGACGTGAACGCGAACGAGTGCCAGAAGCCGTTCGAGGCCTTCGTCGCGTACTTCGCGACGAAGCCCGGCGGCGTGTGGCAGTCGTTGCACGTCGCGACGGCCCGGTGGCTCCCGCGCGACCAGCCGTCGAGCTGCTCCGTCATGACGTGGCAGTTCGCGCAGGCGTTCGGGTCGTTCGACAGGTAGGACGCGCCCTTGGCGTAGACGAACGTGTACGCCCCCACGCCGAGGGCGGTCCCCAGGAGGAGGCCGGCCGCCGTCTCGGCGAGGGCGAGTCCGCGCTTCGCGGCGCGACCCCGGAGGCGCGCCCGGATCCCGCTTCGTTTCTTCACGTCCCGAACTGTCGCCCGCCCGCGGGAGTACGTCAAGGGCAGCCGGCTCCTTTCGTTCCCGCGCGATGACCGATGTCATGACGAGGCGTCCTTCCGGCGGGACGACGCCTTCCCCGCCCGGGCAGCGGGCGTCCACGGCCATCGCCGGGACGGGGCGCTCAGCCCGGAGCCCGCGCCAGGGAGTCGACGACGTCCTCGATCCGGGCCTTCCCCGCCTCCCACACGGGCACCCCGGACGGGGCGAAGCGGGCGAGCGCCTCGTCGACGAGCGCCCTCCGGACGACGAGGAGGAGAGGCGGCCCGCCCTCGGCACGAAGTCGGTCGAGCGCCACGGACCATCCCCGCCCGGAGAGCTCCCAGGGGCCGATCTCGTCGACGACGACGAGGTCGGCGTCCGCGACCCGGTCGGGCGCGAGCGCTCGCGCGCCCGCTTCGAGCGCCTCCGGATCGACCCGAAACGAGCCCACCTCGATCCACTCCGCCTCGACATCGCGGGTCGCAAATCGTCGGCGCTCCCCGGTCGCGACGTCGACGAGGTCGATCGCCCATCGCGCCCCGTCGCGGATCTCGCCCGGGGAGAGGAGTCCACGGACGCGGAGGCCCCGCTCCCGAAGCCTCTCGACGACCCGGGTGACGAAGGTCGTCTTTCCCGCACCCCGTTCCCCCGTGATGATTCCGGCGACGTCCGCCGTCCGTCCGAGCGCGGCGAGCCAGTCATCCAGCCTCGGGAGGAGGTCCGCGAGCGAGCGGGCGGGGGAGAGGAGCAGGGCGCGTCCCGGCGGAAGCGCCGCAATCGTCAGCGGGAGCGCCGCGAAGGCCGCGCGGAGCGCGCGATGAGGCTCTCCTCCGCCGACCCGGCTCGCCCAGGACCGGACGAGCGGGTGCGCGAGCTGGGCGCCCAGCGCCGCGAACGAGACCGACACGAAGACCGCGTGGAGGCTCATCCCGAGGCCCGCCTCGAGCCCCGTCCAGGCGGTCGCGCCGGGGCGGGACGAAAGCGCCCCGGCGAGCGCGCCCGAGGACAGCGTGAGGCCGACGAGGGCGACCCAGAACCCGGGCCGCCGGAGGTGTCGAAGCGCGCGAGGCTGGCCGAGGACCGCCGCGAGGACCGCCGCGGCCGCGAGGGCCGCTCGCGCGGCGAGCGGCCCTCGCGTGAAGAGGACCATCCCCGCAGGGAGCGCGACGAGCCAGGCGAAGAGGCCGAGCATCGAAGGCTCGGAGGCGTCCTCGCCACGAGGCCCCGTCCGGCGGCGCCAGTCGGCCACGGCCGCTCCCGGCCTCGCGCGGCGCGGCGCGGGCGGATCCGCACCGCCACCGAGGCGTGCGCCGGCCAGG
Source organism: uncultured Holophagales bacterium (assembly GCA_964636395.1). Lineage (GTDB taxonomy): Bacteria > Acidobacteriota > Thermoanaerobaculia > UBA5066 > UBA5066 > UBA5066. Next base: position 21,771 of record CAZWRQ010000001.1, on the reverse strand, counting down.
GCGGCCGCCACTCCCGCGACGACGTTGAGCATCGCGAGAACCGCGAGCGGGCCCCAGACCCCGAGCGGAATCGAGCCGACCTGCCGCTCCGCCCAGGAGATCAGGTCCCGGTAGAGCGGAAAGAGCCCGGTCCCGTAGGTCACGACGAGGCTTCCGGCCTTGTGGGCGAGCGTCCAGGACATCGCGAGCGCGCCGCCGAAGGCGTACCCCGCCCGTCGTCCTCCGAGGAGCCTCACGCCCGCCTCCATCGCGAGCCCCTCCATCGCGATGCCGAGCATCGGACCGAAGAGGACCGCGCTCGGCGAGGCCGACTTCATGACCGCGGCGATCAGCCCGGCCCGCGCGAGAAGGCCGCGCTGCGGCCAGGTCCGGTGTCCCGCCGTCAGGACGACGATCGCAATCGCCGTCAGGAAGTGCCCCGCAAAAGGGACCCGCAGGTTGTGAAGGAAGCTTCCGAGCACGATCTCCGAGGCTGCCCAGAGGCTCCCGAGGACGGCGGCGCGCTGCCAGAGGAGGGAGATCGGCCCGTCGGTCGCTCGTGCTTCCCTGCCCGGGACCGGACCGTCCCCGGCTTCCGTCAGAACGCCCACGAAATCGCGGCTCCGAAGCTCCGGGCCGCCTCCGGATACCCCTCCTCGCGCTCGTATCGCCGGTCGAGCGCGTTGTCGCAGCGGAGATCGAGCTCGAGCCCGCTTCCCAGCGCGACCCTCGCGGCGGCGTGGAGCAGGGCGAAACCTCCGATCTCCCGCGTCGCCCCCGAGGGCGTCCGGCTCGTCCGTCCGCTCTCCACCTCCCCCGCGATCCGCACGGAGAGGGATCGGGTCACCCTCGCAGAGAGCCATGCGGTCATCCGGAGGTCCGGCACCCCGGTGAGGGCGACCTCGGGTCCCGCCCGCCGGCTCCGGCTCAGGAATCCGGCCCGGGCTCCCGCGTCGAGCCAGGATCGGAGCGGCCTTTCCAGGGAGGCTTCCAGCCCGAGGTGCCGGACGCACCCCACGTTTCGGTACTGCTCGAGATTCGGCGAGGTCGGGACCGACTCGATGGCGTCGTCCAGCATCGTCCAGAACGCGGCAACGCTCCACCGGCCCGGACCGCCCCAGGTCCCGTCGACGCCCGCCTCGGCCGAGAGGGCCGTCTCCGGCCTCAGGCCCGGGTTCGGCTCCGAGACGCCGAGCCTGTACGAATAGCGGTCCTTCAGCGTCGGCATCCTCGTCCGGCGCGAGAGGGAGACGTGAAGCTCCGTCGCGGGACCGAGCGGACGGAAGAGCGCCGCCGTGCCGTTCATCGCCGTGGTGCTTCCGTGCGGCAGGCCGTTCGCTTCCGTCGTGCGCTGGTCGTCGAACGAAGCTCCGAGGACGACCCGGGAAAGGGAGCCGACCCGCAGCTCCTCCTCCCACACGACGGAGAGCGTCGCGTCGTCGTAGCGCGACCACGGGCCGGCGTTCGTCCGATCCCGGTGGACGTCCTGCTTCGCGTGGACCGCGAGCGTCGTCCGTCTCCCGCCCCTCGAACGGCGAAGCTGGAGGCTCCCCCCGTTCGTGTGGTCGTCGTACTCGCTCCGGAACGACGACTTCGCCGTCTGCGTCGAATAGGTCGCGTCGTCGAAGCTGTCGAGGCTGTTCCCGAAACGATCGTGGAAGAGCGTCGACCGGAGCTCCCAGCGCTCCCCGAGCCGGTGGGCGCTCCGGAGGTAGACGCTCCTCTTGTCCCAGTCCGGCCAGCGCCAGAAGCGGACCTTCGCCCTCGGGTCGTCCCCGGCGTAGGGGGGATGCCCCTTCTCGCCGTCCTGCTCGATCACCGTCAGCGCGACCTCGTGCCCCTTCGCCGGCAGGATCCCGAACGTGACGGTGGCGAGCGTGTCCCGAGAGAACGCTCCTTCCCTCTGGAGCGCCGTGCCCGATCGCAGCGCGTCGTCGACGCGCCTGTGGGCGGCCGTCCCCTCGAGGTACCACCCTTTCCCCGCGGACCCGACGGACGCCTGGAACGTCCCGCGGCCGCCGCTTCCGCCCCCGGCCGAGACCCGCCCCTCGAGCGGTCGCACCGGTCGCCGGCGAAGGAGGTTCACGGTGCCGCCGAGAGCGTTCGGACCGTACGTCAGCGAGCTGAAGCCGCTGTTGACGACGATCCCGCCGCTCGAGGCGAGGAGGAATCGGTCGAGGTCGACGACTCCGTCGAACGGGACGTAGACCGGGATCCCGTCCAGGTAGACCGGGATGCGGCGCAGGTCGAAGCCACGCAGCTGGAAGCCGGCCTCGGCACGATCGCCCACGCGGACGGGAGAGGCCCCCGGCACCAGAGCGAGCGCCGCAGCCAGCGTCTCCGCGCCCGAGGCGCGGGCTTCCTCCTCCTCGACGACGCGCGCCGTCGGGTACTCCACGAGGTCGAGCGGGCCGACGACCTCGACGGCGGTCTGAACCGCAGGAGGGGCCTTCGCGGGAGCGACGTCGTCGCCGGCGACGCTCGGCATCCGGAGCACGAGTCCCGCCGCGAGCACCCAGGCGAGGCCGACGGGCAGCGGGCCGCCCCCTCGATTCCGGCTCATGCTTCCGCCGCAGCCTTCGGTTGCGGCTGGAGCGTCAGGAGATCGGGCGTCCGCCCGACGGGGCGGACCTCGAGACAACGACGGGGGCAGACCTCGGCGCAGAGCCGGCAGCCGGGAACACAGAGGAGCGGATCGACGATGTATCCCGAACCTCTTCGCACGATCCCGCCCGTCGGGCACGCGTCCGAGCAGCGATCGCACCCGTCGCAGCCCGGGAGCAGCGACGGCGCAGCCCACTCGCCAGAGCTCTCGTGCCTCGGTCCCGGGTGTCGATCGGCGAGCCGTTTCAGGGCCGATCCGCCTTCGCCTCTCCTCGGTGTCCACAGGTTGAAGAGAAACCCTCGGCGACCGAGGTCCACGCGTCCGCCGGTCGACGCGGTCGCGGAACCGGATCCCGTGCGCTCGATCAGGCGCGACTCCTCGGTTCCCAGCGCGACGAGAGTCGCACGCAGACGATCGCGGTTGCGCTCCCAGACTCCGAGGGACCGCGACAAGGGACACCCCTCGCAGTCGCCACGGACGACCGTGACGGTGCCATGTATGCGGACGAGGTTCGCGAGCTCCTCGAGCCCGAGCGCCGAGACGCAGGGCACGCGGCCCCCGTCCCCGGCTCGAGCCCGGTCGCAGGCCACGACAGACGGTGGTTCTCCCGCCGGCCACGACGGGCGCCAGTCGAGGGCGCCCGTCGGACAAGCGGCGGCACACGCGCCGCACGCCACGCACGCGGCGTTGAACCGGGGGAGAGGGCGAAGATCGAGGGCGCCCTCGACCGGGCAGCCGTCGTAGCACTCGTAGCACGGCGCCGTGCGCCACGAGCGAGCGCAACGATCGGTCTCCAGTCGCGGAGGGCGCGCCATCGTTCAGCTCTCCGGGGAGCCGGAGGGCACCGCGGCGCGCGAGGTCCCCAGCTTCCCGGCGAGGATCGCGAGCTTCGCGTGGACCTCCATCCCGGGACACTCCCCGAGCCGCTGTGCGAACGCGGGCATCCAATGGGCCAGATGGGATGAGAGGAAGCGTACCTCCGCCTCCCGGCGGCGATCGGCGTCCGCGGGATCCGTATAGGGCCCCGCGAGATGGGCCAGGAACTCGAGTTCTACGGCGACATGGTCGGGGCGTTCCTCCGGCCCGACGTTCAGGCCGGCCTCCAGGTAGTGCTGCTTCACGGCGAGGACGACGTCGGCGAGGTGGCCGATCGAGTAGCTCGCCTCGTAGGGGGAGGGGCCTCGCTTGGCGTCGGCGAGGTCGAACGCCTTGATGAAGGCGTTCTCGTACGCTTCGTAGCTCTCCGGCATCTCCATGCTCGCCTTCTCGAGCTCGGCTACCTCCGGAAGGTCTCCGAGGCCGACCTCGTCGAGCTCACGGGAGAGGTCGGCAGCGAATCCACCGGTGCGAATCGCCTCGTGGAGGTCGGGACGCGGATAGCGGAAAGCGACGGCGAGGAGGGCCCAGGCCCTCCCCGCCGCCTGCGGGCTAGACAACGGACCCCTCACTTGCCGAGAGCATAGAGGTCCTTCTCACGGTAGGCGATCAGGAGGTTCATCAGCTCGCTCGTCTGCCCCATGCTCCGCTTGTCCCGCTCGGTCCGGAGCGTCGCGAGCGCCGCCTTCACACCGGGTCCGAAGAGCTTCTCGAGCTCCTCATCCGGGATCCGCTGCTTGCCTGCCGTGCCCATCGCACCTTCGGTCACCGGGCTGCTGAACGGCGGGACGTAGAAGACGTTCGGCTCGGTCCCGAACTCGGGGTGCAGCGGCAGCGCCACCTTCCACTTCTTCACGAGCTGCATCACGGTCCCGTCGACGTCGTCCTTCCACCCGATGAACTGCGCCCGGCCGATGCACTGAGCCACGCAGGCCGGGGCCTCCCCCTTCTCGATCCTCGGGTAGCAGCTGATGCACTTGCTCCCCTTGTAGGCCGGGAAGTTGAAGTAGACCTTCTTGTACGGACAGGCCTTGACGCACTCCTGCGCCCCATCGCACTTCTCGAGGTCGATCATCACGATTCCGTCCTCGGGACGCCGGTAGATCGCCTCCGCGGGGCAGGCCGCCGCGCAAGCCGGCTTCTCGCAGTTGTTGCACATCCGGGGGAGGTAGTAGTAGTAGTTGTTCGGGTAGTCGCCCTTCCCCTGATCCTCGTCCCAGTTCGGCCCCCACGTCGGGAGGGGGTTCGGGAACACTCGGACCGGGTGCCCGTCCATGACGCGACGCTTGATGTCGAACTCCCAGGGGATCCCGTACTCGGCCTGGGTCGGGAGCTGCCCGTCCTGGAGCTTGCCGTCCCTGAACCCCCCGCCCATCTCCTCCCAGTTCTTCGGGTACCCGGCGCCGGGCCGCGTCTCCACGCTGGCCCAGTACATGTAGTCCTCGCCCTTGTTCCTCGTCCAGAGGTTCTTGCAGGCGACGGTGCACGTCTGGCAGCCGATGCACTTGTTCAGGTCGATCACTCGGACGAGCTGCCTCTTCGGCTTCATCGCGGTGGCCATCATCTCGATCACCTCATTCCTTCCGAAGCCTAGAGGCTCCGCGCCCCCATGTACCGCCGTACCTCGACCTTGACGTCGCGGTTATGTCCCGACGGGCCGTAGTAGTTGGGCTTGAACAGTAGGTGCCCGTAGTCTCCCGCGATGAACGTCGGCTTGATGCGGATCGGCAGGGGGCTCTGCGAGTTCCCTTCCCTCATGTCGAGGTACCGTTCCGGGCCGAACGGCAGGTTCACCTGCCCGGGCTGGACGCTCTCTGCGATCTTCATGCGGCAAACGACCTTCCCGTGGTCGTTGAAGACCTCCACCCAGTCGTTGTCGACGAGACCGCGCGCCGCAGCGTCCTTCTTGTTCAACCAGGCGAGCGGTCCGCCCCGCTCGAGCCGGAGCATGAGCTTGCTGTCCTTCCACATCGAGTGCATGCCGAAGCGGGCGTGGAGCGTGTTGTAGACGAGGGGGTACTTGTCCGCCTCGAGCGGGTCCTTGTGCAGGGGCAGGGCCTCGCCGAGCTCCATGAACCACGGGTGGTCGATGTAGAATTGCATCCGCCCCGTCATCGTCGGCCACGGCTTCTTCTGGTCGGTGAAGAACTGGAACGGAACGTAAGGCTTGTCCGGGACGACCGGCGAGGTCCAGTTCGCCTTGAAGCGCTGGGGGCCCTTCACGCGGAGGTCCTCGATCGTGATTCCCTTCGTCGGCGGAGCGCCGTCGAGAATCGCCTGCGCGACCGCCTCTTCCTTGGCGAACCGCCCCTTGTCCGTGAAGTCCTCGAGAAGCGTCGAGAGGTCCCGGTCGTACCCGGCCAGCTCGTCGCGGAACTTCGTGAAGCCCCTCTGCGCCGCGAGCTTGGCGACGCGCTCGGAGAGCGCGACGAAGATCTGCCAGTCCGTCTTCGACTCGAACGACGGCGGCACCGTCGCCTCGTTGACCTGGATGAAGCTGTGCTCCCCCGTCATGTTCAGGTCGAACTTCTCGGCCCAGAAGGCCGCCGGTAGGACGACGTCGCTGAAGAGCGCCTGCGTCGACATCCGGAAGTCGGCCGTGACGATCAGGTCGAGCTTCGGCCAGAGGTTCCGAAGGAGGTACTCCTGCCCCTTCGACTGCGTCAGGAAGTTCGCCCTGTAGCAGATGAAGACACGGGGGGCCTTCCCCTGGCGGGGAAACGCCGGCTGCCATCCCTTCTCGATCGACTCCCGGACGTACTTGTTCGAGTCGAACCCCTCGTGCTCCATCGAGTCGTAGACCTCGCCGTGCAGGTAGACCCAGAGCGTGGAGTTCATGAACTTGTGCTTGGGCTTCGGGTACGCGATCGGTGCGAGGCCGAGGAGCGGCGTCGGCTTCCACTGGCCCACGTAGTGGTTCCAGCCTGCGCCCTGCTTGCCGATCGCCCCCGTGAGCGCGCAGAGGAGGAGCATCGCCCGAACGATGAGGTCGGAGTGGTACCAGTGGTTCGTCCCGGCCCCGTGGATGATCATCGCCGGCTTCGCGGTGCCGAACCTCTTCGCGAGGGTCTCGATCGCCGCGACGGGGATCCCCGTGACCGCCGAAGCCTTCGCCGGCGTGAAGTCCTTCGCGAGGGATTCCTTCAGGAGGGCGAACACCGGCCGGACCGTGACGCTCTTGCCGTTCGCGAGCTTCACAGTGAACGTTCCCTCGAGGGCCGGGTCGAGGTCGCCGAGGGCGAGCGTTCCCGGCTCGAAGGTCAGCGTGTTCCGACCGAAGAAGCCGGGCTCGACGGCCGGCTTCACCTTCGGCTTTTCGCCCCACGAGCCCCGCATCTGGACCGGCTTCTTCGTCTTCGTGTCCCAGGTGTAGAAGAGCTCCTCGCTGCCGCCTTCCTGCAGGTCCGACTGCCGGAGGAACCGCTTCGTGTCAGTCCGGACGAGGAACGGGAGGTCCGTCTGCTCCTTCATGAAGGCAGCGTCGAACAGCTTGTCGCGAATGATCACGTGGGCCATGGCGTTCGCGAGGGCCGCGTCGGTGCCCGGCTTGGGGTGGTGCCACTCGTCGGCGTGCACCGCGGACGCGCAGTAGTCCGGCGTGATGACGGCCACGGACGAGCCGTTGTAGCGAGCCTCGGTCAGGGCGTGAGCGTCGGGCTGGCGGGTCCACATCGGGTTCGCGCCCCAGACGAGGATCGTCTTGGCGTTGTACCAGTCGGCCGTCTCGGCCATGTCGCCCTGAATACCCATGGTCTGCGTCAGCCCCATCGGATGGTCGCAGTACCAGTCGAAGAACGTGTACGTGTGGGCGCCGATCAGGCCGGCGAACCTGTGCCCCGCCGCGAAGGAGACCGGCGAGACCGCCGGGACCGGCGAGTAGACGCTCACCGTCTCGGGGCCTTCCTTCTGGATGGCGTCGAGGACCTTGGTCGCGATCAGGTCGAGCGCTTCGTCCCAGCTGGCGCGCCGCCACTTGCCCTCGCCGCGCTCTCCGACCCGGATCATGGGGTACTTGATTCGGTGCTCGACGTACATGTAGTCGGTCCCGCACGCGCCCTTCTGACAGCCGCGCGGGTTGTATTCCGGGATGCCGCTGAAGGACGGCATGTCCCGGCTCTGCTCCTCCCGCAGCACGACGCCGTCCTTGACGTAGACCCAATGCGGGCAGGCGCCGGTGCAGTTGAGCATGTGGGTCATCCGGCCCTTCTTGTCCCAGGACCACTGCTTCCGGTAGTGCTCCTCGGTCCTGGAGTGGTCGACCGCGGCCATTCCCGTGGCCTGGAGGAGCGGTTCGGCGGACAGGGTACGGGCCGCGATCGTCGTCGCCGCGGTTGCGACCGCGCCGGCCTTCACGAAGGTCCGTCGGTCGACCGGGTTTTCGGGGGTCTTCTTCTCCGTCATGATCTCTCCTCTAGAACTTCAGCTCGACGAAGGCTTCCACCTTGCCGACGTCCTGCGCGTCCTCACCCCAGATGTCGCCCGTGAAGAGAACGCCCGTTCGCAGCCAGAGAGTCGCCGCCGGCGCGACCTTGTACGAGACGTTCGCATCCAGCTCGTGGCCGACGTCCTGAGTCGTTCCGGCCTGCGTGGTCGCTCGGGCACCGATCGGCCCCGACCCGATCCTCTGCGCCTTAGAAGCCCGCAGCAGCGTGTAGCTCGCAGTGACCTCCGCCTTCGCGAGCGGTTGGAAGCGGACGTGAGCCTGAAGGAAGGTCGTGTTCGCGAAGCCGGATCCGAAGTTCACGCTCCCGCCGAAAGTCGAGCGGAACCCGTGAAGGTCGTCGGAGTAGATGTTCGTGTACGTGTAGGAGGTCTCGTCGAGGAAGAAGCTCTGGAAGTTGTTCTGCTCGTCGTCCGCGGGGTCGTTGTCTCCCGTCCCGTAGCCGGCCATGCCCCCGACCGCGAGCTTCGGGGACACCTGGTACTCCGAGTCGAGCCAGAGCATCCCGGCACGGTTGTCCCTCCGGGCGGCGGGAAGGCCGCCGGAGTCTCCGGCGAGATATGTCCCCTCCAGCTTCAAGGTGAGCCGGTCGACCCTCGCGTCGAGACTGCCGCCCGCGATGAGCTTGTTCGGGTAACGAGCCTTGCCGGGCGTCTCGGTCGGGTCCTGCTTGCCGATCCACGCCTGGTAGGCGAGCGTCGTACTGCCCTTTTTGTAGGGCTTCCCGGTGTGGAGGAGGATGAAGGCGTCGAGCCCACCCTCTGTCCCGGGCACCGTCCGGTCGTCGGCCCCTTTGACCGCCGTCAGGATGAAGTTCCCGATCCCGGTCTTGACGATCGCCCGCCCCGCGTCGCGGTTGACGTTCGCCACGATGCCGTTCCCCAGCTTCGCCGGCATCCGGCCGAAGAGGAGGTTGACGTGCTTCGTGTTCCACTGGAGGAAGGCGAGGCGCGTCTGAATGTTCCAGGTGCTCTGGTATCCGGGGTTGCCCGGATTCCCCCACCTGACCCCGTCGTTGAAGTCGTCACCGGCGAGGTCGAGGCTCAGGACGCCGAGGAACGCCCCGTGCTTCGCCTGGAGCGTCGCCCAGGCCCGCGTGTCCATGACGTTCCGGCTCTCGTGGCCGAGGAGCGCAGAGTCGACCTCATAGTCGACGAAGGTCGTCCAGCGAGGTCGCAGGTAGCCGGACAGGCTGATTTCGGTCTTGCCGAGCGTCACGACCGGCTTCGCCTCGCCCGCGGCCGCGGGCCCCGCGGCCGGAGGAGCCGGCATCGGCGCGGGCGTCGCCACCGGGGCGGGCGCGGTCGCCGCGGGCGGCGTCGGCGGCTTCTCCGGCGGCGGGAACGGCTGCCACTGGCCGGCGGTATTCGTCGCTGCGAAGAACGACGAAACGACCGCGACGGCGATACACGTCTTCCTCATGCTCTCACCCTTCGACCTTGCTCGTTGCGTTCACGGTGCCATCTCCTCCTCGATCCCTTCGTTCTGCGGAAGGAGGCTCTTCTCGAACAGCCTCCGAATGACCTGCTTGTGGAGCTCATTCGTCTTCGCGAATCCGTTGATGTCGGTGACGGTCTTCCAGGCGACCCCGTCCTGCATGTCCCTGTGACAGGACACGCAGACATTCAGACGGTTGATCCGATCGAGCTCGGCCTTGCTGAAAGGACGCGCCCCCTCGTGGGAGTTGTCCTGGACGGGCTGCCCCTTCTCGTCGACGATCCGGTCGAGCGGGAAGTCGATCCCCCAGCCCTGGGCCCGGGAGTCGAGAATCGCGCTGCCGAGCCCGAGCGCCTTGGGGTTGTTGTGGCAGTCCTCGCACTCCCGAGCCTGGCGGCTCGTCGAGTGCGGGTTCACCGCGTTGTGCGCCAGGCTGCTCAGCCCCGCCGCCGTCGTGAACGTCTTGTTCTGCGCACGCGTCTTCCCGTCCGCGTCGATGTGCGTGTAGAAGGGCTGGCATCCCACCTCGTGCGGCGCCACCCGACCCCGGAAGTTCACCCCGAGCACCGGGCTCTCCCATCTCATGTAGCTCGGCATGTTCGAGCTCCACGCGCCCTGCACCTTCTGCGCCGGCTGCCCTTCCCCGATCCCCACGTTCCAGTCGACCGGCGCCTCCTTCCGGTCGTCCCTCAGCATGTGGCACCCGTAGCACTGCGGCGCCTGCCGCGCGTGGCACGCGTAGCACTCCAGCCGCACGCGCCCCTTCTGCTCCTTCAGGTGCGCCGGGATCGTCATCGCCACCGACAGCTGGTCCGCCGCCTTCAGCCGCGCGACGTCCGGGACCAGCCGCCGCCGCCCGTCGATCTTCGACGTCAGCATGATGTCCCGGCCCACCCTCTGCAGGTTCCCGTGCTTCTCGCCCCGGTCGTCCACCAGCGTCGCCGGCGCGTCCGGCAGCCCGTGGCACGTCTCGCACTGCAGCGCCACCTGCTCTTCCTTCTTCGAGTAGATGTTCCCGTCCCCGTGCAGGTCCTTCGAGCTGTGACAGTCGATGCACACCATCCCGCGCTGGTAGTGCACGTCCTGCTGCACGTGCAGGGTCCCGATCCCGAACGGCTTGTCCGCCTCCGAGCCGTCCGCCTTCAGCGGGTACGCCTGCGCGTTCCACATCAGCCCCGTGAAGCTCATGCCGATCCGCCCGCCCCCGTTGTTGTGGCAGTGCCGGCACTGCTCCGGCGGGACCTTCACCGTGATCTCGTGCTTGCGCGCCCGGCCCTTCTGCGCCTTGTCCAGCGTCGGGTCCCCGCTCTCGGACAGCCCGTCGTCCGAGTAGAGGACGTGGCACGCCGAGCACCCGCCCCCGTGCATGTCCCCCTTGACCTGCCGCCCCTCCGACCAGAGGTGGCACCGGATGCAGAAGTTCCTCGCCAGGTGATCCGAGCTCGAGTTGCTCGCCGCCGGCAGCGCCTTCAGCTCCGCCAGCGCGCCCAGCTCCGCCGGCACGTGCCCGTCCTCGTCCCGTACGGCCCGGTTCCCGTAGATCGCCCCCTTCTTCGCCTGGTCCGCCCACAGGTACCGCGTCCCCGACAGCTCTCCCGCGCTCGTCGCCATCAGCGACTTCATCACCCGCGAGACGTGGTTCCGCTCCCCGTTCACGACGACCCGCTGCGCGACCCCGGTGTCCGAGTGGCACATGCCGCAGTGCCGGTCGGCCACGCGCAGGTCCGCCGGGTTCAGGACGAGGCCGCGATGCGCCTCGTCCTTCGTCACCGCGACCGGGTTCCCGAGGTGGCAGATCGAGCAGCGCGTGTCCGCGCCCCAGTTGAGCGCCATCTTCTCGTTGATCGACTCGATCCCCTCATGGCACGAACGGCAGCCCCGGTCCAGCGCCTCGCGCTCGGTCACCCGCTCGAAGCGAGCCGTTGCCGCCGCCTGCGGAGCGACGACGCTCACGCCCGGCCTCGCGGCGTGGGCTACGCCGGAGCCGCTTGTACCGCGGGCGACTCCGCCGGCACCGGCGGCCAGGACCGCGGCTCCGGCCACGATCAGGGCGACGGCTCCGATCCGAACCGGGATCGTCACGCTTCGCTCCTCCTACCGCCCCGCGGAAGCCGGCGCGCGCGCGCTGCCCGGCACGCTCGGGTCGGGACGCAGCGCGCCCTTCTTGAAGATGCGAGCCAGGATCTCCTTGTGGAGCTCGTTCGTCTTCGCGAATCCGTTGATGTCGGTGACGGTCTTCCACGTCACCGCGTCCCCCATGCTCTCGTGACAGCCGATACAGACGTTCACCCGGTCGATCCGGTCGAGCTCGGCCTGGTTGAACGGACGCGCCCCCTCGTGGGAGTTGTCCTGGATGGGCTGCCCGAGCTCGTTGACGATCCTCTCGAGAGAGAAGTCGATCCCCCAGCCCTGGGCCACCGGGTCGAGGATGCCGTCGCCGAGGCCCTGCGCCTTGGGGTTGTTGTGGCAGTCCTCGCACTCCCGAGCCTGGCGGCTCGTCGAGTGCGGGTTCACCGCGTTGTGCGCCAGGCTGCTCAGCCCCGCCGCCGTCGTGAACGTCTTGTTCTGCGCACGCGTCTTCCCGTCCGCGTCGATGTGCGTGTAGAAGGGCTGGCATCCCACCTCGTGCGGCGCCACCCGACCCCGGAAGTTCACCCCGAGCACCGGGCTCTCCCATCTCATGTAGCTCGGCATGTTCGAGCTCCACGCGCCCTGCACCTTCTGCGCCGGCTGCCCTTCCCCGATCCCCACGTTCCAGTCGACCGGCGCCTCCTTCCGGTCGTCCCTCAGCATGTGGCACCCGTAGCACTGCGGCGCCTGCCGCGCGTGGCACGCGTAGCACTCCAGCCGCACGCGCCCCTTCTGCTCCTTCAGGTGCGCCGGGATCGTCATCGCCACCGACAGCTGGTCCGCCGCCTTCAGCCGCGCGACGTCCGGGACCAGCCGCCGCCGCCCGTCGATCTTCGACGTCAGCATGATGTCCCGGCCCACCCTCTGCAGGTTCCCGTGCTTCTCGCCCCGGTCGTCCACCAGCGTCGCCGGCGCGTCCGGCAGCCCGTGGCACGTCTCGCACTGCAGCGCCACCTGCTCTTCCTTCTTCGAGTAGATGTTCCCGTCCCCGTGCAGGTCCTTCGAGCTGTGACAGTCGATGCACACCATCCCGCGCTGGTAGTGCACGTCCTGCTGCACGTGCAGGGTCCCGATCCCGAACGGCTTGTCCGCCTCCGAGCCGTCCGCCTTCAGCGGGTACGCCTGCGCGTTCCACATCAGCCCCGTGAAGCTCATGCCGATCCGCCCGCCCCCGTTGTTGTGGCAGTGCCGGCACTGCTCCGGCGGGACCTTCACCGTGATCTCGTGCTTGCGCGCCCGGCCCTTCTGCGCCTTGTCCAGCGTCGGGTCCCCGCTCTCGGACAGCCCGTCGTCCGAGTAGAGGACGTGGCACGCCGAGCACCCGCCCCCGTGCATGTCCCCCTTGACCTGCCGCCCCTCCGACCAGAGGTGGCACCGGATGCAGAAGTTCCTCGCCAGGTGATCCGAGCTCGAGTTGCTCGCCGCCGGCAGCGCCTTCAGCTCCGCCAGCGCGCCCAGCTCCGCCGGCACGTGCCCGTCCTCGTCCCGTACGGCCCGGTTCCCGTAGATCGCCCCCTTCTTCGCCTGGTCCGCCCACAGGTACCGCGTCCCCGACAGCTCTCCCGCGCTCGTCGCCATCAGCGACTTCATCACCCGCGAGACGTGGTTCCGCTCCCCGTTCACGACGACCTGCATCCGCCGGCCCCGGTCGCTGTGACACTGCCCGCAGATCCGGTCGGCCACCCTCAGGTCCGCCGGGTTCACGATCATCCCCTCGTGCGCCTCGGTCTTTCGGAACGCCTCGGGGTTCCCGAGGTGGCACAGCTCGCAGGCGTCGACCCCTCGTGCGTCCACCTTCTGGGCCTTCCAGGCCGCGTCCATCTTCGCGTTGACCCGCTCGACCCCCTCGTGACAGGAGAGGCACTTCTTCTCCTTCGCGAGGGCCGGCGCCACCTCTTCGAACCGCTTCGCCGCGGCCACGACCGGCGCCTCAGCCTCCTCGGGCCTCGCGATCGGGCTCGGCATCTCCTCGCGATGGGAGGTCTCACCTGTGGACCGGTCACGGCCGCAGCTTGCCCCGCCCGCAACGACGAGAAGGAGGGAGACGACGGCGCCGAGCCCGCGACGCATGTCTTTCGACCGGCTGCAGCTCTCTCGAGTCATGGAAGTGCCTCCGACCCCGATTAGCAAGTGGGATGCCGCGAGCGCCCCTCAGCCTGGCGCGGCGACGCCGTCTCTCATCGCTCGCGAACGCCGCATTCTTCGCGGGGCCGCTTTCGCTCCTTCGCAGCGTGCGTCACTCGGTCGAGGGTGCATCGGAAGGCCGACCGGGTCCGCGCACCCGATTCGGCATCCACCCCCCGGACCGCGCGCCGGCGCTGGCGAACCGGGCGCCCGGACGCCTCCGAATCGGGAGCTCCGGCAGGCCGGCTCGACAGCGTCCGCCCCGGTGCCTCGAAAGGACGAGGGCGGGCGGCACCTCGTAGTGCCGCCCGCCCGGAAGAGCCGCCGCTGCCCGATTCGCCTACGGTCGAGAAGGCTTCAGCCTCTCGGGAATCTGCTCGTCGGTGAGGCTGAGCATGTAGACGACGAGGGCGCGAGCGTTCTCGTCCGTCATCTCGTAGTTCAGCATCGCGGACGGGTAGAAGGCCGATGGGTTCTTGAAGTGCTGCTCGAGCCAGTAGGTGACGCTGCGGTCTTTGCCCTTGTACGCATCGCCCCAGAAGAAAGCGTCGTACTTCTTGCTCCCGACCTTCGTGAGGTCGGGTCCGGCGGTGTTCCCCTTCTGGTAGAGCCGGTGGCAAGTCCGGCAGCCGTAGTGGTCGAAGAGCTTCCGGCCGACCTCCAGCCGAGAGCCCTTCACGAACTCGTCGTCCCCATGGCACTTGCCGCAGGCCGCCTGCAGATACTCCCCGCGGAGCATCGGCTCGAGGCTCGGCTCCGGCAGACCGTGCGCGTCGTCGCGGGTCGTGGCGAACCCGTTGCCCCCGTGACAGATCGTGCACCCGAAGCGCTCCGGCGGATGCACGGTCAGGAGCTCGCCAGGGTGCTTCGAGAGAGGGAGTGGCGCCTTGGCGAAAGCCGGGTCTTCGATCCCGACGTGGCAGGAAGTGCATCGCTCGACCCGGGACAACGCGGGCAGCGGGATCTGCCGGACCTGGACCTTGAACCTCTCGGCCACTCGGCGAGCGGCCGCGTCCTCGGACGCGGCGAGCCGGTCCCGGTAGCGCTCCTGATGGACCTCCCACTCCGGGCGTGCGTCCCGAATCACGAGGAAGAGGAGGACGGCCAGCCACAGGGCTCCCCCGATCGCGAAGAGCACGCCTGGCGTCGCGAGCCGGCGGAGCGAAACTCCGATTCGACCGTTCATCTCAGTTGCTCCAGGGCCAGACGAGCGACCAGCCGTGGCCGCGGAAGAACATCCCGACGATAATCAGCAGAACGTTCACGCCCAGCGCCGCCGCGAAGGCGATCAGGGCGCGCCGCCGGGCCGGGTGGAACCAGACTCCGATCCCGTCCAGGCTCGGTCGGAAATACGGGATCCCGACGAGGGCCAAGACCATCAGCGCGGGTACGAGAACGCCGCCGATGAAGGGGCTGCTCCAGGAGACGATCTCCTGGAGCCCGAGGAAGTACCAGGGTGCCTTCGCCGGGTCCGGCGTCTTGAGCGCATTCGCGGCCTCCTCGAGAGGGGCATTCACCCCGATCGCAAGGAGGAGCAGGACACCGATCACGATTACGGCAGCAGCCGCCTCCCTCATGACGAGATGCGGATAGGTCATGACGGTGTCGTCGGGGCTCTTGCGGGCCTCCTCGGGTATCGCCTCCGAGGAGGCTCCCGGCAGCGCGACGAGAGCGTAGGAACGTCCCGGCTCAGCGCCGAGGATCGATCGGGCCGGCCCCTCCTCGGGGACCGGCTCTGCCAACGGCGGCCCGGAGATACCACCGTCCTTCCGAACCCTCCAGAAATGGACCGCCAGGAAGACGAGAGTCAGGACCGGCAGGACCGCGCAATGCAGGACGTAGAAGCGAAGGAGGGCATTTGCCCCGACCACGTTCCCCCCGAGAAGCACGAAACGGATCGGGCGCCCCAGGACCGGCACCGCTGCGGCCATGTTCGTGCCGACGGTGATGGCCCAGTAGGCAAGCTGGTCCCAGGGGAGGAGATAGCCGGTGAAGCTGAAGCCGAGCGTCAGAACGAGGAGGACGACTCCGACGACCCAGTTGAACTGCCTCGTTCCCTTGAACCCGCCGGTGAAGAAGACGCGGGCCATATGGAGCGCGGCCGTGACGATCATGGCGTGCGCCGCCCAGTGATGGAGGTTTCGCAGGAACGTTCCGTACGGCACCACGTAGCGGAGGTCCTGCATGGAGCGGTAGGCCCGCTCCGGAGACGGGACGTAATAGAACATCAGGAAGATTCCCGTCACGCAGAGGATCGCGAAGAGGAGCGTCGTGATCCCTCCCAGCCCGAACGTGTAGGTGAACCGGAGCGCGTGACGGCGCACCTTGACCGGATGCAGGTGCAGGAACACGTTCGAAGTGATCGCGAGGGAGCGATCGACGTCGTTGTCGGCCGGTCCACGCCGGACGATGGAGCGATAGACCGCGGAGCGGCGGAGCGACTCGAGCACGCCTTGCGCGTTCATCTTCTCTCCCTACCCGGTGGCCTTCCCGGCCGGGACGCGGTGGTCTCGCGTCGCCTCCGTCTGCGTGTCCACCTCGAGGCGCCCATCGCGAGCCACGCTCGCGTCGAGCCGGGGCAACGGCCTCGGCGCCGGGCCGGCGATGTTCGTTCCGTCCTTGTCGAAGACGCTCCCGTGACACGGGCAGTGGAACTCTCGCTGGGCGTCCATGTACTTCACGGTGCAGCCGAGATGGGTGCAGACGGCGGACATGGCGAAGACGCCATCCTCGTCCCTCATCACGAACGACTTCTGCTCCTCGACGGCGTAGACGCCACCGACCGGGTAGGTGTCCGGCGGCGGAGCCTTGAACCGGCTCGGCGGCTCGTCGAGAGCCTTCGGGAACAGGAACCGGACGCCCGCCGCGAGGCTGCCGACCAACGAGGCCCCGAGGGCGCCCCAGCCGATCCGTGCGAACAGCGCGCGCCGGCCGAGAGTGGCGTTGTCACGAGTCTCGTCCATTCAGCTCAACTCCTTGAGAACCTCGAGGCTCTCCATCGTGATGGCGCCCACCGGACAACGGGCGGCGCAGAGGCCGCATTGAATGCAGCGCGATTCGTCCTTCAGGATGGCCCAACGCCCCGCCGAGCGGACTCCGAGGGAGGCGAGATCGAGGCCGTCCGTTCCAGCGATTCGCAGGCAGGCGGTCGGGCAGACGTCCACGCAGCCGCCGCAGAGAATGCACGCGTCGCTGTCGAAGATCGTCCGGATGTTGCACCGAAGACAGCGCGAGCCTTCCCTCTGCGCCTCCGCGGCTCCGTAGCACTGCTCGATCTCGGAGATCCCCACGCGGCGACCGAGATCGAGAAGCGGGACGGGCGTCCGGGGGCTCGCGTCCGGACGCGGGAGCGCCCGGGCGCCGAAGCTGGTCCGCCGGACCCGAACCGAACCGCGGTCCGCACCCGCCGCCCCGGACCCGAGGAGCGCATGAATCGAGGCTGCGCCGCGATGGCCGTCCGCCACGGCGTGGATGACGTCGCGCGGCCCGAAGGCGACGTCCCCCCCGGCGAAGACCCAGGGAAGCGAGGTCCCGAGCGTGGCCGGGTCCACCGCGATGGTCCCGTCTCGTTTCCGCTCGAGCAGGGCATCCGGTCCGAGGAAGTCCAGGTCCGGAGCCTGTCCGATCGCGAGGATCACCGTGTCCGCGTCGAGGACCCGCTCCGTTCCGGGCTCGAGGATCGGGTTGAACCTCCCGGCCGAGTCGAAGAGGGAGCGCACGCGGCTCACCTCGAGGCCGGTCACACGGCCCTCCGCACCCACGATCCGGTTCACGCCCAGTCGGGTGTGGAGGTGAATCCCCTCCGAAAGGCACTCCTCCATGACGTCGCGGTGAGCCGGCATCTCGTCCGGCCCCTCCGGGCAGACCATGTGGACCTCTCGCGCGCCGAGTCTCATCGCCGTCCGCGCGGCGTCGGCGGCAGCCTGCATCCCCTCTGCGACCAGCGATTCGCCTTCGTTCGTTCCGGCGCCGGAAGCCTGACGAAGGGCCGACATCGCCACGTCGACGGCGACGTTCCCGCCCCCGATCACCCAGACCTTCTGCCCGATCGCGACCTTGTAGCCGAGGTTGATGTTGATCAGGAAGTCAACGCCGCTGAGGACCCCGTCGAGCTCGACGCCCGGGACCTTCAGCGTGCGCCCTGCGCGCGTGCCGACGGCCAGGAAGACCGCGCGGAAGCCCTGCTCACGAAGAGAGTCGAGCGAGAGGCTGGCGTCGAGCGGGGAGTTCGTCCGCACCTCCACCCCGAGCGAGAGCAGATCCTCGACGTCCTCGAGGAGCACGTTCTGCGGGAGACGGTACCGTGGGACGGCCAGCGCGAGCATCCCGCCGAGGACGGAAGACGCCTCGAACAGGGTGACTCGATAGCCGAGCCTTGCCAGGTCTCCGGCGGCGACGAGCCCTGTCGGCCCCCCACCGACGACCGCCACGCGATCGCGCGTCGGGGGCAGGCCCCTCGGGACCTCGGAGACGGCGGGCCTCGCTTCCGCCGCAGCCCGCTTCAGCGCCCGGATCGCGACCGGCTCGTCCACTGCGCCGCGCTTGCACGCGGTCTCGCAAGGGTGGGTGCAGATGCGGCCGCAGACGAGAGCGAAGGGGTTCGGCTCGCGCGCGATCCGAAACGCTTCGGACGCTTTCCCGTCGGCAATGAGCTGCACGTATCGCCAGGCCTCCGTCGAGACCGGGCACGCCGCCTGGCAGGGAGGGCCCTTCGCCAGGAACTCCAGATCGAGCAGGTAGACCGAGTCAGGCATCCAGGCCCACCAATCTGCGAACGTCGAGTCCGCGTTCAGACGGCAGCAACGCCGATGCCATCCAAAAGGGTCCCTCGGATCCGCCTCTTCCGGGCGTCCGGTCCGCCGGTCCGGCCACCGAGACCGGGGGCCCGCACCCGAATCGGGGGAGCGGCCCCGTACGGACCCGGTCAGGTCCGAGTCGGTTCCTTGAAGTCCTCCTTGCGGATCGAGTACTGATGAAGCTTCTCGTAGAGCGTCTTCTCGTTGAGGCCCGAGATCCGTGCGGCGTCGCCCATCCGGCCGGACGTGTGGCTGAGGAGCCAGGGCAGGTAGCTCCGGTCGAAGTCCTCGAGGAGCCTCGCCTTCGTCTCGTGGTACGGCCCCATCGGAAACTCCGTCGCTGGGGAACGCCGGCCCTCCTCGGACAGCCCGAGGTCGGACGCTTGAATGGCCGGTCCAGGACAAAGGACGACGCAACGCTCCATCAGGTTCTCGAGCTCCCGGACGTTGCCTGGCCAGGAGTGCTCCATCAGGCGGCCGAGCGCGTCGGTCTCGAGACGGAGCGGTTCGCGGCCGTACCGCTTCGCGCTCACGTCGAGGAAGTGCTGAGCCAGGAGCGGTATGTCCTCCCGGCGCTCGCGCAACGGCGGTATCGGCACCGTGACGACGTTCAGCCGGTAGTAGAGGTCCTCCCTGAAGGCCTTGCGGCGCACGGCGTCGGGCAGATCCACGTTCGTTGCCGCGATCACCCGAACGTCGACGCGGATCAGCTCCTTGCCCCCGAGTCGGCGAAACTCACGCTCCTGAAGAACCCGGAGCAGCGTCGACTGCGGTTCGTACGGGAGGTTCGCGATCTCGTCCAGGAAGAGCGTTCCTCCGTGGGCGAGCTCGAAGCAGCCGGCCCGTCTCTGTTCCGCACCCGTGAACGCTCCCTTCTCGTGGCCGAAGAGCTCGCTCTCCAGCAGCGTGCCGGAGACGGCGGAGCAGTCGATCGCCACGAATTCGCCCTTCCTCCGCAGCGACGCGTAGTGGATCGCCCGGGCGACGATCTCCTTCCCCACGCCCGTCTCTCCGAGGAGGAGGACGGTCGCGTCGGTCGACGAGACGCTCTCGAGCGTCCGAATGAGGCGCTTCATCGCGGGGGCGCGGCCGAGGACGCGATGGTATTCGTAGCGATCCTCGATCTCGCGGCTCAGCCGTTCGAGCCGGCGTGTGTTCTCGAACGCCTCGATCGCGCGCTCGACGAGAAGGATCAGCTCCTCGAAGTTGAGCGGCTTCGTGAGGTAGTTGTAGGCTCCGGCTCTCATCGCCTCGACTGCCGACGCGACGCCGCCGAATGCGGTCATCACGATGACGGGGCAGCCGACGCCCCTCTCGCGAATCGCACGCAGCATCTCTGTGCCCGTCATCCCGGGCATCCTCTCGTCGGTCAGGACGAGGTCGTACCCTTCCTCCAGGGCGAGCTTCAGCCCCTGCCCCCCCGTCATCGCCGTGTCCACGTCGAAGCCCTGTTGCCTCAGCGTCGCCGCAACGACCTTCAGGCCGCCGGGCTCGTCGTCCACCACGAGGATGCTCCGCTTTCGGGTCACCGGGTCACTCTCCCCCTTCATCGATCATCCATCAGACCGGAAGCTCGACGATCGCGCGGGCACCGCCTTGCGGCGCGTCCTTCAACGTGAACGTCCCTCGGTGGGCCTCCACGATCTTGCGCACGATGATGAGGCCCAGGCCCGTCCCCCCCGCCTTCGTCGTGAAGAAGGGGGTGAAGAGCTTCTCCTTCGCCTCCTCGGTGAGGCCCGAACCGTCGTCCTCAATCGTCAGCCGGAGACTCCTTTGAAGGGACGAGAGGTCGACCACCTCCATTCGTGCCCGGATCCCTCCAGGACCGGTCAGAGCCTGCACGGCGTTCTCGAGAAGATTGTCGATCACCTGCGCGAGCTGGTGCCGATCGGCGAAGATCTGCGGCGGGTCCGGCGGCAGGTCGATCTCGAGGCGAAGAGGCTCGGTCTGCGCGAGGACCATCAGCCGACATCGCTCCCGCACGAGGTCGGCCAGACTGACCCGCTCCATGCTCGGTTCAGCCGGTTTCGCTGCCGACAGGAGATCGGCGGCAACCGCGCTGATCCGAGCGACCTCGTTGCGGATGAGGCCGAGATACTCCTTCGCCTCCTCGTCCTGGGCGAGCTTGTTCCCGAGGTAGAACGCCGCGCCCTCGATGCTGTTGAGAGGATTCCGAACCTCGTGAGCGACGCGAGCCGCCATCTCGCCGATGCCGGCGAGGACCCTCACCTGCTCGTTGTCACGGCGGGCCCGGGCGACGGCGGTCCCCTGCTCCCGTATCCGCCGCGCCATCGCCGCGACGTCGTCCGCGAGGGCCGTCAGCTCCGCCGGCGCCTCTCCAAGGCTCACCGTTCCGGCCTCGCCCTTCGCCAGAGAACGGCTCGCTGCCGAAAGACGCCCGATCGGCTCCACGAGATACCGGTCCGTCGTCCACAGTACGACCGACGCAGCGGCGCCGAGCGTCCCGACGATGAGGAGCACGCCGAAGAGCAGGAAGCTGCCCATCGGCTCCGGAACACCACCATCGCGGACCACACGGAGGTCCAGCGCTCCAAGCGTGGTCTTCGTCGCTCCGTGGCAGTCGTGACACGCGTGCTCGTTCTCCAGCGGCACGATCAGCCGCTCCGCTCGACCGAAACGCTCGAGCTGGACTCCTCTTCCCGACATTGCTGCTCGGATCGAAGCGTCTTCCACCGCCTTTCCGACGGCCGCGGGGTCCGGTGAGATCGCCACCCGGTAAGAGGGAGAGACGAGCTGCACGCTCTCGACGTCGGCGATTCTGGAGAGCTCCCGGACCCAGTGCTGCGCACGGGCTCCTCCACCCAGGACCATTGCGTCCCGGACGTGCTCGCGCGCGGTCACGGTCACGACGTCCCGGAGCGCCGTCGTGAGCACCGCCGCCCCGAGCCGGGACTGCAGTCGCATCAGGCCGAAGAGGATCACGAGGAGAACGGCGGCCCCGAGGAACGGGACGGTCACCCAAAGGAGGATCGTGCGCGAAAGCGTCCACCCCTGCCGGGGCGCGAGAAGGCCGGCGACCGCCGACCCCGACGGCCGGGGCGGCGGTCCCAGCACCCCTCGCAGCCCTCGCCTGGGCACCGGATCTGCTCCGTCGTCGATCGCGGCCCGACACGCTCGACCGGGCGAAGCCGCCCTTGAGTGCAGGGGAATCTCGGCGTTCACGGCCCGACTCTACGACGAAGCACCGGGGCGGCGAGAGCCCGGCCTCCCGGGGGCACGCTCACACCGGTCCCAGAGGAAAGGCTGATCCACGCGAGGAAACTCGAGCGGAGCGCACCGCTACCAGGGGTTCGTCACGTGGCAGGCCGCGCCGTTCTTCGCGAGGTACTCCTGGTGGTACTCCTCGGCGGGCCAGAACGTCT